>CAZNFR010000077.1:0-17055 GCA_964572225.1 uncultured Bacteroidaceae bacterium | reverse complement strand
AGGCCTATTCCTCCTTCTGTATTTCCCAAATCGTCTTCTAACTTCTCGAATTTTTCAAAGATGGACTGTGCTTTGTCGAAAAGTATCCCCTTACCGCTGTCTTTTACAAAGAAGTGAAGCTTCCCATTTTCATTCATGATTTCATAACCAAACTCAATTACCCCTTTCTCGGTAAATTTGAGTGCGTTATGCATGAGACTGGTCAGGACTTGTGAGAGACGGTATCCATCGGTATAAATCAAAAAATCTTCACCCTGATAACCTTTATTCAACAACAGAGCTATATGTTCCTTATCCATTTTGTGCTTATCAATGTTAAAGAACGCGTAGATCTGCTTCAAAATCATGTGAAGATTGCATCTCTCCTTCTTCAGTTTTAGCTCATTGACCTCCAGGAGAGAAACATCAATCATAAGGTCAACGATATTTAATAAGCTGCTGGAGTTGTAATTAATATGCTCCATGTATTCTTCCCGTTTGGAATGAGGAAGATTTTTGTCAATCATCAGATTGGAGAAACCAAGAATTGCATTCATCGGTGTACGCAATTCATGAGAAACACTGGATAAAAACCGGGATTTGATCCTCTCGGTTTTCTCCTGGTTGGCTCGCAGGGCACCTTCAAGTGAATTGACTTTCTCCTGCAGGAATGCAACCTGGGCCATTAATTCCTCATATGTTGGCTTATTCGGCACTGATAATAAACTAATTAATTGACTTTTCTAATTTTCTTTAGGATCTTGGCAGCCTCATCCTGATAGATACCTTCGGCTTTCCGGATCTTTTCAAACTGGGTTCTTGCCTTATCCTTTTCATCGGTAAGCAGGAACACCATCCCCAGGTACCATTCCGCCTGCTCAATGTACAGGTTATCGTTATGGTCGATCACTTCCTGGAAGGAATTTCTGGCCTTTAGGTACTCTTCAATCTCCATGTAGGATATCCCGGAGTAAAGAAGAGAAGCTGTCATGTTTTCATTGGTTTCGATGATCTCCTCGAAAACGGTAATGGCTTCACGGTATTCACCATTTTCATAGAGGAAAAGGGCTTCCCTCATCATGGGTGTGATATCCGTATTCAGGGACCGGTTGACCAGGGTAACATCGTAAGGCTTGTAGAATTGTCCGACAATCTTGTCGTTGCTGGCCTTCTTAAAGAAAAGACTGTAAGTACCAAGGCTGATGATCACTGCGATCGATGCAGCCACGGCGTACCTGAGTACTTTCCCGGAAGATTTGCGGGTTCTTTTCTCGATCTGCGGTGACAGCTCTTCATGGATTTCATCCAGCTGAGCCCTCAGATCCAGAATCTCTGTATCGGAGATTGCTTCATCAACCTCACGGTACAGATCCAACTCTTCACGAAGTCCGGCGTTGTCGGCCAGAGCTTCCTCAAATCCCAGGACTTCGTCGGGAGTCAGCTCCCCGTCCAGGTACTTTGAGATCAAATGTTTGTTTCTGTCCATCTCTGTATATAATTAAAAATTAGTATTTCAAATACACGCTATTCGTCTTGTTTACATGCGTTTCATGGCATGCAGACAATGCACGGGTCTGTATTTTTCCACTCCCACGTAACCTTTCTGATAGCCTGCTCGTAACAGTACCAGAAAAACGCACGCAAGTGTGTAACAGTTCTCAGTTTCAGCTCGCAGTAAATCCGTTTCAACGGACCCTCTGCAATCAATCTTGTTTTACCTGCTGATTTTGCAGGAATATTTTACCAGCTTATGATAAAATATGTAAGGTTTTATTTTTTATCGGGGTCTGCCAGGATTAATTCTTCACCAGGTCTTGTAACAGTAGGATCCCCACCACCTTTAATAAAACTCATTGCCTGATTGTTCAAAGCAAATTTTTCAAATGAATCGAAGCTCTCAGCGTTTACGGAATTAAATACAGTTCTCATCTTAATTTGTTTTTGGGGTTAATTTTTTGTTCTCATTAATTAGTTCCCCAAAACCCGAAAAGGTTACCCAAAAAATTCAAATCTTTTTTACTTTTTTTAAATTTTAATCTTACCTGACTGATTTATTGAGCGTTAGATTAGATCATTTTTTTTTATTTCTCAGAAAGATTTTACACTTTTATAGCGTGAAAAGCTTTTCTGACCATAAAAGAATTTTCCTCTCCCTGTTTTTGGGGATCCTGATAGGCATTTCTTCCCTTCGGGCTCAATCCTATTCCGACTCTTTGTATAATGCAAATTATGACCGTTTCTATTCCTCCCTGATTAATGGAAAATACGAAGATGCTGAAGTTGTATTAAAAGAACTAATTTCAGTTTTGTTAAAGGGACCTGATGTAAAATCTGAGAGATTGGCACTTTTGTACGGAAACCTGGGGATAGTCTACAGAAATACCTTCCGTTATAAAGAAGCTTTTGAGGTGTATGAGAAAGCCATAGATCTTTACAAATTAAGAGATCCTAACAGTCTTAATCTGGCAAGGACTTTAAATAATATCTCCATTGTTTATGAGCTTGAGAATGAATACAATAAAGCACTTAGAACCTTAAAGCAGTCCTTATCAATCATTCAAAAAAATCAATTCGATAAAGGAAACTCAAAAAATGCAGTTCTTGCTAGAATAGCCTATATCTATGCTTTACAGAATAATAGAGAGGAAACTTTATACTATCTGGATCAGGCAAAAAAAGCAGGGTTCTCATCCACAAATGATGAAAACATTTTTTATTTAAAGGCAATTAACTCTTGTGAGATACTAGCACTAGATAGTCTTAAGTCTTTTTATTATAAGAAGAGATTAAATCTTATTGATAATGATGATTTATCCCCATTATTTAAAATAGATATCCTAATTGATCATGGTTATGAAATATTGACAACAGAAAATTTAGTGGATAGTGCTTACCAATCATATGAATCGGCTTATAATTTTGCGAAGAAATATTATAATGAGGATCACCTTGTTTTTTACAATATTTCTTTATCCTTTGTGGATTATCATATTAGAAAAAAAGATTATTATATAGCATTAGAAAAAATACAAAATACTTTATCTCGTTATTCTAAAAATTTCAGCCCCATATCACCTTTAGAGAATCCTAATATTGATAATTTATTTGAATTAAATATGTCTATTTATCCATTAAGGTTAAAGATGACATGTCTTGTAAATTTATATGAACAAACAAAAAACCCAAAATATCTTTTACATGGTTTTGAAACTGCGGAATTACTAGCTAAAATCACCAATAAATTAAAATGGCGATATGACTATGGAAACCGGGAGTTTATTATCTCTTCGCGCGAGATCAACAGTCTTAAATTGGGACAAAGCATAGCCCATAGTCTTTATAAAGAAACCGGTGATAAAACTTATTTGGAAAGTGCCTTTCGGCTCAATGAACAGGGTCGTGCCGTTAAATTGCTTTCTTCCCTGCGAACTCAGGAGGCCATGAAATTTGGTGGGATTACAGATCAGTTACTGGAAAACGAAAAAAAACTGAATTCAAACATTCAAGCCTATAAAGAACTAATAAATAATGAGAAGCAATTTGAGAATCCAAATGAATCCAAAATTCAGTATTGGGATTCCATTGTTATAAAAAGTGAACAGGAATACGAAGATCTTATCGAACTTTTTGAAAGGCAATATCCCAATTATTACAATCTGAAATACAATACCGATGTAATCTCCATGGAGGAAACCTCTCAAAAACTGGGGGAGGATGATATGATCCTTTCCTATACTCTGATGGACAGCCTTATGTATATTTATCAGATTTCCAGTGAGGGTTACGATATTACTGAAACCCGGGTGGATACTTCATTGCGAAGGGAATGCATGGAGTTTTACGATGTTATTACCAAACAAAGCTTTTCCTATAATGCCCGTGAAACCTTTCGGAATTATAGCAGACTAGGTTACAGTCTTTATCAGAAATTGCTGGAGCCAGTGAAGGATAAGATCACAGGAAAAAACCTGATCATCATTCCTGATGGGGAAATTGCATACGTTCCTTTTGAGGCTTTGCTTTCGGCACCGGTTGAGATGAAGGAAAGGCCCAGCTACTATGATCTCCCCTATATGATCCTGGAGAACGGATTCAGTAACTCATACTCGGCAACCATACATTTCACCCAGCCGGTGAAAAATAAAAACCCTATCAGGGAGATCCTGGCCTTTGCACCCAGTTACAGCAACATCAGCTCCCAGAATATAAATCCTCAAATGCTCAGGCAGGACGATCGAGAACAACTGATCCGTATACCCGGAGTCAAAGAAGAAGTAAAACGGATCTCTTCCATGCTCAGAGCAGATGTTTTCCAGGATCTGATGGCCTCCGAATCCAACTTTAAATCTAATGTATCCGATTACCGTATCCTGCATCTGGCTATGCACACCATACTCGATGATAATAATCCCCTGAACTCCAAACTGGCTTTCACTCAGTTTGCAGATTCCACCGATGATAATTTCCTGCACACCTATGAAATCTATAACCTTGGAATCAATGCCGATCTGGCTGTATTGAGCTCTTGTAGCAGCGGATTCGGAAATCTTCAGGAAGGAGAGGGCATACAAAGTCTGGCCCGCGGATTCGCATATGCCGGTTGTCCCAGCATTCTGATGACCCTCTGGGAGGTAGCCGATAACTCTACCGTTGAGATCATGGAAAGGTTTTATTATTATCTGGGCAAAGGATATTCCAAATCAGAAGCACTGCACCGCTCAAAAATTGAATTTATCTCCAGGGCCGACCTGCTTAAATCCAACCCCTTCTTTTGGTCAAGCTATGTGATTATGGGAGACACAGCTCCGGTATACAGCGGGCATCTTAAGACACACATGATGAATTCCGTTCTCCTTGCAATCCCCTTGCTGGGACTGTTTTTCCTCTATCGCAGATACCGGAAATCTACTCTGGGAGAACTCAAGCTAAAGGATTAATCTTTATTCTCCTCAAATTCAGGATCCTCTTTAATCTTCTGAATCAGATACTCCTTACAATAGTGCTTTCTTTTTTTGATGTAGTTCTCACTTTTAAGACCAAGCTCATTGGCAATTTCCTTTTGAGATACCCCGTCGACCGTCATTTTCAGTATTTTTTTACAATCTTCCGGAATCTTACTAAACGCCCTTTGATAGGCCGAATACCGAAGATCTTCCTCGTTGAAAGGCTTGGGATCCTCAAAATCAATGTAGGGATGATTCTCCTTGAGGTTTTTTTCAGAATTACGTGAATCACGCAGATTCTTAAGCCACAAAAGTCTGGAAATGGAATATAAATAGGTGCTGAAACTATGCTTAAGCTGGAAATTCTCTTCTTTCCGGATGTTCCGAAATACAGCAATCAGGGCTTCCTGAAATACATCTTTAGCATCCTCCTCTGTTCCGCTGTTGGTCATTACCAGTTTGAGAACCGCAGGATAATAATTTTTATAGATATATCGCATTACCCGGTTATCCCGTCTTCGAAGTCCGTCAATTATTTCATCTGGAGAATAGCGGCTCACAGGTTCTTTTTTCCTTTGATTTCAAAACTAACAAAATTTACGAATGCTCTGGTAAAACTGGTCAAAAGGGTCAAGAATATTATGTTAAATCAGGGCTTCTCCAGGGGCATACCTGAATAGTACCGGATCATTCTGGAAAGTGTTTTCCGGCAAACCGGACAAAATCCCGGGGCTTCATTTTCTTTCATCCTGCAGGTTATGTAGGGACGGTAAATGCCCCTGGCGGAGTATCCCCCTCCTTCATATACTCCGGTTATCGAATTAAACTCAGAACTCACCGGGGTTGGCACCGGCACATTTACTGCCACCATTGATTTCCACTTGCGGTCAAAATCCACCAATGTGGTAAGGTTGGCTGCAAGGGGCTCCTGATCAAGTGAATAAAAATCTGAATAAGCCACCTCCGAGTCATAATACTCATCGCCCAGACCTGCGAGTCCGTGCCCCAGTTCATGAAGGAAAAGCTCCCCACTAAGCTGATGGTCCGAAACATACACGGTGAAATGGTTATAGATCCCCCCTCCCCCATATTTTTCCGTATTTACCAGAATAACCAGGTGATCATTAGGAATCCCGTCGGCCAGATCCTGTATCTTCCAATAGTTAACTGAGGTCAGATATCGTTCGCTTCCGAAGGTATAGAAACGGGTTTCTGCGGGAGTATCATGCCATTCTCCTGTACCGGGATTATCGGGTCCGCTTTCGGGTGAAGCCACAAAGAGTCCGCGTATATTGAAACTTTCTTCGTATTCCGAATAAGGCGCCATGGAAAAAAGCGCTTCCATGGCTTTTTTTGTGTCAATGATAAATTTGGCCCTTTCTTCACTGGTATACCCTTCAGCAATAAACAGTAAATCCACCCCATCGCCTGGCTGTACCTTCTCCCTGATCAAAATGATCTCCTTGCCAACAGAGGTTTTCTTTTCAATGGTAAAATCATGGGGATCGACAGGAAAAGAAATGATCTTTTCAGCTTCATCCATTGTGGTTCTTTGATAGAATTCAAGCAGGAATGAATTTTTCGGTAAGGGCATCCTTACGGTATTTTCAAAAGCTCTTCTGATCGTTTTTGCCTCAATCGTCGTCTGCCACTCACCAAAAAGAGTATTGAATCCGCGACGAAATAGTTCCTTTCCGCTTTCCTCATCAATTATGGTAAAATAAAAGTTACCATAATAAAAAGGGTCCACTATGTATTCACGGGTTCCTGACCATTCCGGAGAAATGCTTAATCCGGCCAAAGAAAGGGTGAATGATTCGTGGTCACCCGATAGTATGAAATCAGCCCTGAGCTCTTCACCGGTAAACCAGTCATCGAATGTAGCCCGGGATGTTAAAAGGTTAATTGAAAGAAGAATTAGGATTAAAAAGGCTTTCATGATCGTAGTTGATAAATAAGGGGGGAAAAATTGCTTTCAGATAATAAGGTAAAATTATAACTTCGCCCAACAAAACCAAAACATATTCCCGATGATCGAAAACTGGATCGAGGGCCTTGGCAGACTACTGGTAAAGCTTGGGTTACCTGAGAATATTACCAATCTGGTAGAAGGCCTCATTATCATTTTTGTAATCCTTTTTCTGGCGTTTCTATCCGACCGGATTACAAGAGGCATCATAGTTTCATTTGTCAAGGCTTACGTTCAGAGGAGTAAGAACAAGTGGGACGACATATTCCTGACCAAAAAAGTCTTTCATCGCCTGGCACATATAGCCCCCGCTTTGGTAATAATATACACTATTGACTATGCCATTGATATAGCCGGTATCGTGGGCTTTATCAAAACTGCGACCAAAATTTACATTATTATCATTTCTCTGCTGGTGGCCGATTCTTTTGTCAGTGCCCTGCATGATATCTATCAGACCTTCCCTATTTCCAGAGAAAAGCCCATTAAGGGATATGTTCAGGTAGTCAAAATCTTTTTGTATTTCCTGGCCATAATTTTTGTTATTTCCATCCTGAGCGGAGAAACACCCCTGAAACTGCTTGCAGGTATTGGAGCCCTTGCTGCGGTGCTCCTGCTGGTTTTCAAAGATACCATACTAGGCCTTGTGGCGAGTATTCAGGTTTCGGCCAATAATATGGTAAAGCCGGGTGACTGGATTACCATGCCCAGCCGGGGGGCCGACGGAACCGTTCTGGAAATTACCCTGAACACAGTCAAAGTACAGAACTGGGATAAAACTATCAGTACCTTTCCCACTTATGCCCTGGTAACCGAGTCATTCAACAACTGGAAAGGAATGGAAGAGTCGGGGGGCAGGCGGATTAAAAGATCCATTAATATCGATATGAAAAGTGTGAAATTTCTCACACCCGAATTACGTGACAAATTGAAAAAAGTCCAGCGAATCAAAGACTATATCGAAACCAGACAGAAAGAAATCGAAGAATTCAATGAGCAGAACAAGATAGACGGGACCGTACCGGTGAATGGCAGGAGAATGACCAATCTGGGGGTTTTTCGCAAATACATGGAAGCCTACCTTCGACAACATCCGAAAATAAATAACGAAATGACCTTTCTGATCCGGCACCTGCAACCCACAGAGACCGGAATCCCTCTTGAGATTTATGTGTTTAGCAAGGAACAGGAATGGGCAAAATATGAAGCCCTTCAAGCCGATATTTTCGATCACATCCTTGCTTCAATTCCATGGTTCGAACTCCGTGTTTTCCAGAATCCCACCGGCGATGATTTTCAAAAGCTACGGGATGTGTTTACAGATTGATACTTTTAGGTTCCCTCTCCGAAAATACAGGTGTTAATTGAGGAAAATTGTCTGAAGAAAACCCGAAGGCGATTTAAAATAATGACTTTCAATTCGAAAGAGGATTATCTGTTTTAGGACATATTCAAGTATTTCATCCAAATTAATCAGGAATTCGAAATTTAATCCTTAATTTTAAGGATTGATATAAAAAACCGGAATCCCCTTACAATTTAACAGAATTGAAAAAGGAGCTTTTCAATCAAACTTATAATTTACAAGGAATCATTGAAAAATTATATGCGACTGATGCTCCTTTTCAAACACTAACTAAAACCCGGCTAAAAATACCAATATTTAAGCAAATGCATGCATAATTTTTCATATTAATATAAATTTAACACTTTTACTTACTATATAACACTTTATTCGTCATTTTATTTTCAAATTATAAACTAAGAATTCAAAATATGGAAGACAGCTTACAAATTGATACGCTCGACAGGAAAATCCTTTCCCTGATTACCCGGAATGCACGTATACCCTACCTGGAAGTTGCACGTGAATGCAATGTCTCAGGTGCTGCCATACATCAAAGAATACAAAGGTTAACCCGATTGGGAGTTATTACCGGTTCCGAATTCAAGATCAGTCCGAAAAAAATTGGTTTTCATACTTGTGCTTATATGGGTATCTTCCTGGAAAGTGCCAGTCTTTATCCCGAGGTGGTTAAAAAGTTAAGGGATATTCCGGAGATCGTTCAGTGTCATTACACCACCGGCAATTACAGCATTTTCATTAAGGTTTACACAAAAAATAATGAGGATCTCAAGCATGTGCTGGTAGATAAGCTTCAGTCCATTCCAGGCATTGCCAGGACAGAAACCTTTATTTCCCTGGAAGAATCATTCAGCCGCCAGTTGCCCCTGCTTTAGTCCCTCTGGCGCATAACTTCGTACATAGCAAGGGAGGCAGCTACCGAAACATTGAGGGATGCGGTGATTCCCTTCATGGGGATCTGGAGAACCTGGGAGGAATCTTCCAGGAGCGATCGGGAAATTCCTTTCTCCTCACTTCCCAGAATGAGTGCCAGCGGACCTTTCAAGTTGGTCTGGCAGATCAGCTCATCTCCTTTTTCGCTGATGCTTATGACTTTGAGTCCGGATTCCCGGATCTCTCTTAATGCGGTTTTCAGGGAGGAGACCCTGGATACCGGGATTTTCATCAGGGCGCCTGCCGAGGTTTTGACTGCATCGGCGTTTATCCGGGCAGAACCTCTTTCGGGGATCACAATACCTGAAAAACCCAGGCATTCGGCCGATCTGGCTATGGCGCCGAAATTCCGCACATCTGAAACTCCGTCTAGGATTAGCAACAGGGGGTCCCTTCCTTTTTCAAATTCAGCGGCAATCACCTCACTTAGAGGACTGTAGGATACCGGTGAAATAAATGCGATTACCCCCTGGTGATTTTTACGGGTAATGCGGTTTAGTTTCTCAACCGGTACAAACTGCATAGGGATTGCATTCTGGCGGATTCGTCTTAACAAGTCGCTGTGACCCTGACTATCCTGTTTTCTGCTGATGAGCACCCGGTCAATCTCCTTGTCAGACTCCACCGCCTCCTCGACGGCCCGAATGCCGAAAATAAACTCTTTATCCTGTATCAAACTATTTTATATTTCGGGTGAATAGATCTTTCCCCGGTTCCAGGTCCGCACTGCCTCTGCCCAGGCGTTGGTGGAACTCAATCTTCTGTCTAACTGAAAGTCCTTATATGTGAATGGATTATCCTTTCTTTCGAAAACAAACTCCAGGGAATTGTTCCCTCTCCGGGTAAAATAAATCCATTTCTCTGAATCTGCTTTCTTCTCAAGAAGATTCGGGGGACCAAAGATAATATAAATCATACCCCTGTCTGTCTTCCATCCCTCTTTATAGGAAGAAAAGTAGAGGTTGGCAAACAAAACCCGGTTATAATAAACCCTGATCAGTTCGCGCGCTGCATCAGGATTATCACTCGTCGAAAGCCAGTAATTATCCACCGCAAGCTTACGGTTGGGTGCCATTCTTAGATCCCTGAACTCATTGGAGCTGGTGAGGTATACCAGGGGTCCCAGCAGGGCTTCGGGCGATTTTATCCTTGGAAAATCAGTTCCAAAATTAAAAAGTGTAAGTCCCTCGGTTTCTTCCTTGGAAAATTTAAACATATAAATACCGGTCTCCGGTAGATTGTACACTGCTTCCGGAGTATAGCCCACAACCCAGGTGGTATCCGGATAATTCTTCATGGGGATACTGGGCATATTGGAGAATACCGGTCTGGGAAGAGTGCGGTCCAGACCATAATAATCCACGTACAGACTATCAACACCCTCCTGAATGACACTAATCTTAAACAATTCCTCCGAATTAAAATTATTGGAAAAGGAAGGATATCCGGTGGTAGGCGATAAAATCCTGAAATTCTGTCCGGAATTCCTGGACACCTTGTCAATTGTCAGATAATTCTTACTCACAGAACCCCGAAGCTCATCTTTGATCTCTACATAAGCCCGATAAAGGTTTCCGTACTCAGCCTTTACCGGTATGGCAGAAAAGTAACTGTTGCGAATCTCACTTCGATCGAGTGTTTTCCGTATGGTAGCCGAATCGCTAATCTCTTCTTCGGTTGAAAGGTTTTGCAGCTGGTATTTTATTGTCAGCCTGGCCAGAAAATCACCCGCTTCATTGGCCTGATTAAAAAGTAACTCGGCCGGAAATATTCGCATATAGATTACCGATGAATTCTCATTAATATGACTGACTGAAAAGTCGGGGTGTATACTGGTCCTGCTGGGATTGTAAATATCGGCCAGATTCCTTTCCCGTATCTGAACCTTATCTGTAGTACGGCAGGAACCCATTACGACCAGGATCATAGTCGTCAACAGAATTCTGACTGCATTCAAATTCATAAGGTCCAAGTTACTTATTTTCTTCGATCTTTCCATTCTTCATACTCCGTTTGAATCTTTTCCCATTCTTTCATTCTCCTTTCCAGCTTTTTTCTGATCTCCTCATACCTGGCAAAAATTTCGGGATCCCTGGCTTTATCGGGATCGACCATAAGTGTGGTGATCCTTTCATCCTCCTTTTCAAGTTCCTCAATATCCGATTCAATGGCGGAAAGTTTTCGTTCATATTTCCTTTGAACTTTATCGGTCTCTTTTTTATCCTCGTATTCCTGCTTGGAGGAGGTAACCTCCCTGGAACCGGAACTATTTGTGGTTTCGTTTTTTTTCTCCAGTTCACGGAGGGAATCCATCTTTTTCTTCCTCAGAAAATCGTAAATACCACCGGAAAATTGTTTGATCTTACGGTTCTTAAACTCATAAACCTTGTCCACCAGTCCGTCGAGAAACTCACGGTCGTGTGATACCACAATTAACGTACCATCATAATCCCTGAGAGCCTTCTTGAGTATATCCTTCGACCTCATATCCATATGATTGGTAGGCTCATCCATAAGTAACAGATTATGGGTCTGCAACAGGAGTTTCGCAAGAGAAAGCCTTGAACGCTCACCCCCAGACAGCACTCTTACTTTTTTATCCACCTCCTCACCACTAAACAAAAACGCTCCCAGAATGTCCCTGATTTTTGTGCGGACATATCCAACGGCAACGGAATCAATGGTTTCGAAAACTGTTTTGTTCTCATCAAGAAGGGTATCCTGATTTTGGGCGAAATATCCTATGGATACATTCTGACCGATATTCATATTTCCGAAGCAATCCAACTCACCGTTAATGATCCTGCTGAGGGTGGTTTTCCCTTCCCCGTTCTTACCTACGAAAGCAATCTTTTCCCCTCGTTCAATCTCAATATCCACATCCTGAAGTACGATATGATCACCGTATCTTTTTGTTATGGATTTTCCCTCAACCACCATTCTTCCGGAGCGGGGTGCCGAGGGAAACCGCACATTCATCACGGTATTGTCCTCCTCTTCCACCTCAATCCTATCCAGCTTATCCAGTTGTTTGATCCTGGATTGTACCTGGACTGCCTTGGTAGCCTTGTATCGAAAGCGCTGGATAAAATCTTCCGTATCCTTAATCATCTTCTGTTGATTCTGCCAGGCAGCAATCTCCTGCTCTCTTCTCTCCTTCCGCAACTGCTCGTATTTAGAAAAAGAGACCCGGTAATCCACCAGCCTTCCCAGGGTAACCTCAACCGTACGGTTTGTCACCTTATCCAAAAATGCCCGGTCGTGGGAAATGATCATTACGCCTCCGGGATAGACCGAAAGGTATTCTTCCAGCCACTGAATGGATTCAATATCCAGGTGATTGGTTGGCTCATCCAGCAGAATGTATTCAGGTCGGCGGAGAAGAATCTTGGCAAGTTCTATCCTCATTCTCCAACCCCCGCTGAATTCGGATGTGGGCCTCTCCATATCGCTATCGTTGAATCCCAGTCCGCGCAGCGTCTTAATTATTTCCCCGTGAATGGCATTCCCACCATGCAATTCATATTTCTCATGAAGTAAACCCGATTTCTCGATAAGCGACATGTACTCTGCCGATTCATAATCATCCCTGCTCTCCAGCTGTCGGTTAATCTCTTCAATCTCCTTTTCCATTTTCCGGATCTCATCGAAGGCAGTCATAGCCTCATTGAACACGGTTTTCCCCTCCATATGCGTCATTTGCTGGGGCAGATAGCCCACCTCCGTGTCCTTTGCCTTTACAATGGTGCCTGAGCTGGGCTGTTGTTTGCCCGACATAATCTTCATCAAAGTCGTTTTCCCTGCTCCGTTCCTGCCAACCAGCCCTATCCGGTCGCCCGGGTTTAGCTGAAGAGAAACTTCGTTCAGGAGCACAAAGGCACCAAAATGTACACTGATGTTATCTGCTGAAATCATAGATTATTCCTTCCTGCTGACTGAACATTTTGCATGGAAAAGGGTTATTTTTTAAAGTTTTTTTAACAAGTTGCAAATTTAATTTCAAAACTGTGATAACATGAAAAATAGTGTAAAATATTTAATCACCGGTCTTATAACCGGTGCAATTCTTTCCATAATAATCGTATTTCTGATGAGCCCGGGTATTATGTTGAAAGAAGATCAGAGCAACTATAATTTTGAAGAGTCCATGGCAAGACTTGAAGAATCGGTCTTAAACAGTGGATGGACCATTCCGGCAAAGCACGATCTTCAAAAATCGCTTATAAAGCATGGGATGCAGGAGGTCAACAATATTGTGGTTTATGAACTGTGTAATCCGGAACTCGCGGAGAAGATCCTTCTGACAGACGACGAGCGGATCGTTTCGAATCTGATGCCCTGCCGGATCTCCCTCTATGAGAAAAGTGATGGTAAGGTGTATTATTCAAGAATGAATGCCGGACTACTATCCAAACCTATGGGTGAGGTTTCCCGGGAACAAATGAAAATTGCAGCCGAAGACATAGAAACCTTTCTGCTGGCTCTGAAGTAATGACCAGTCTGTTCTTGCCGTTTGCCTGATTAATTCACCAAAAGGAAGCTATGTTCCTTCAAAGCCTTATCTTTGCCCTAAATTTGAAGGAATCGCATGAGCAGAAAAAAACTTCCTCATATCGAAAATGTTGAAATCCTGGACCTGGGTGCAGAAGGAAAGGCAATTGCGCGTATCAATAACAAGGTGACCTTTGTCAGCATGGTTGCTCCCGGTGATGTCGTAGATGTGCAGATCACACGGAAACGCAAAAACTATATGGAAGGACGGGTTACCCGCTTCAGGGAATACTCAGATATGCGGGTCAAGGCCTTTTGCGAGCATTTTGAGGTTTGTGGAGGTTGTAAATGGCAGCATATTCCTTATAAAGCTCAGTTGAATTTTAAGCAAAAGCAGGTGCAGGAAGCCCTGAAACGTCTGGCGAAAATCGATATTCCTCCCGTTAACAACATCATCGGTTCAGAAAAAGAAAAGTTTTACCGGAATAAACTGGAATTTACCTTCTCCGGTCACAGGTGGCTTACCGAGGATGAGATTCAAAACTCCGGTGAAAACCTCGACCGTAAGGCCCTGGGATTTCATGTTCCCGGACTTTTCGACCGGATCGTAGATATCCATAAGTGCTGGCTCCAGGATTCACCCAGCAATGAGCTGAGAAGTCTGATCAGAACCTTTACCGCCTCGGAGGAGTACTCTTATTTCAGTCAGAATGAACACATTGGATTCCTTCGCAACCTGATTATCAGAACCGCTTCCACCGGAGAGAATATGGTCCTTCTTTCCTTCTTTCACGAAGACCAGGTGAAAAGGGAGAAACTCCTCAATCATATCCTGGAACACTTTCCCGGACTTACCTCCCTGATGTATGTGATCAATGAGAAGAAAAACGACACACTCTACGACCAGGATATTAAGCTCTACCATGGAAAGGATCATATAATTGAAGAGCTGGAAGATCTGGTATACCGGATAGGTCCAAAGTCTTTCTTCCAGACAAATACCGAACAGTCCCTTAAGCTTTATCAGAAAACCCGGGAATTTGCCGGACTCTCGGGTGAAGAAAATGTCTACGATCTTTATACCGGTACAGGTTCCATTGCAATATTTCTAGCCCGGCATTGTAAGAAGGTTACCGGCATTGAATCGGTTCCTGAAGCCATTGAAGATGCCAAAAGAAATGCAGAAATAAATCAGATTACCAATACCCGGTTTTTTGCAGGAGATATGAGGGATATGCTCACTCCGGGGTTTATGGCTGAAAATGGCAGACCCGATGTGGTCATTACCGATCCTCCTCGTGCAGGAATGCACCCAAAAGTAATCGAAAGCCTGTTGGAAGCCGAAGCCCGTCGTATAGTCTATGTGAGCTGCAATCCTTACACCCAGGCAAGGGATCTGGAACTCCTGGGATCAAAATACAGCGTTACGGAAGTACAGCCCGTGGATATGTTTCCGCATACACATCACGTAGAGAACATTGTCCGGCTTGATCTGATCCCATAGGCTACTTGCGGTTTCTTAACTTCTTTGGTAACTTATGATCGGGCCATGAATTGATAAAATCTACCCAATACTCGGAAATGGTGGTTCGGATATCCCGGTGAAGGATCCATAATCCTGCCAGATTTGGTATGGTCATAATGGCAATGGTTATGTAAGACAGGTTCCATACCAAAGTGGTATCGGTAAATGCAGCAAAGAAAAAAGCGATCACGTAAAAAAGCCGGTAGACCATTACATATTTTACTCCAAACAAATAGGTAACGGCCCTTCCCCCGTAATAGGACCAGGAAATTGCGGTTGAAAAGGCGAAAAGCAGAAGTCCGATAGAAACAATATACTGACCGTAGTTCCCCAGGAAACTCCGGTTAAACGCCTCGGTGGTAAGGGGAGCACTATGGATGAGGGAATTTCCCCAGATTTCAATCCCGCTGTTTTGCTCGTAAGTAAGATGACCTCCATCGACAAGCAATGTCCCGCTGAAGGCCTGACCGGCCATCCTGACTTCAACATCGGAGGCAAGCGAGCGCGCATGAATGAAAGAAACCCCATCCAATACCTTTCCATCTTCCACCTGAAGTTCGCCGGTAAAAAGAGGCAGGGTTTTCTTTCCGAATATATGGTCGCGGATCTCTTTCCTTCCTTCCTCTGTATTATCCGTGAGTCCGACACTCAAAATCTCCATATCCGCATCCTCAAACCGGTTATACAACTTCTCATTCCAGACTCCGGACGAAAGAAGGACCAGCCCCGTAAGGGTACAAATGATTATGGTATCAATAAAGGGTTCCAGAATGGCAACCATCCCCTCCGACACAGGCTCATGGGCTTTGGCTGCCGAGTGTGCGATAGGTGCCGAGCCCTGACCTGCCTCATTGGAGAAGAGTCCGCGATTCACCCCCTTATTGAAGGTGAAAGCAAATCCTGCTCCAAGAAAACCACCAACGGCAGCACTTCCGGTAAAGGCCTCATCAAAAATTGATAAGAAGGAAGGGATGACATTCTCATAATTGGTAAGGATCACAAACAGAGCTCCCAGAAAATAGATTATGGCCATAACCGGAACCAGTGTGGCCGTAACTTTCGCTATTCGTTTAATGCCGCCAATGATCACCGCTCCCAGCAAAACAGCAAGGATGGCACCGGTGGCTATTTTGTTAAAACCAAAAGAATCAAAAAGAGAATCGGATATGCTGTTTATCTGCGGAAGGCTCCCCGTGCCAAAAGAGGAAAGGATGGTGGCGAAGGCGAAAAAGGCTCCAAGCCAGGCCCCGGTGCGGATTACCTTTCCATTCGGACGCCTGATATTCAAGCGCTTCTTCATGTAATACATGGGTCCGCCCGAGATAGACCCATCGGGAAGAATATCCCTGTACTTATGGGAAATGGTTACCTCAACAAATTTGGTACACATGCCCAAAAAGGCAGTAACCAACATCCAGAAAAGAGCGGCAGGTCCGCCAAGATGAATGGCCAGGGCCACACCTGCAATGTTTCCGGTTCCCACGGTACCGGAAAGGGCGGTTGTCAGGGCCTGAAAATGAGAAGTATCTCCCACATCCCCTTCCTTATCAAATTTCCCTTTTACAATGCGAATGGCATGCCTGAAATACCGGATCTGGGGAAATCCCAGGTAAAGGGTAAAAAACAATCCCGTACCCAGAAGAAAGAACACAAACCACTGATGGCCACCGATATACTGATCGAGCCAGAGGAGAAATTCGTTGATCTGTTGCATACTACCCTAAATTTTGAAGGGTAAAGGTAGTAAAAATGGGGGATTTGGGGATGGGAAGAATGGGGATGGGAAGAATGGGGATCTGGGGATCTAAACCCCTAAACCCCTAAACCTTCTAAACTCCTAAACTCCTAA
>CAZNFR010000076.1:7756-17686 GCA_964572225.1 uncultured Bacteroidaceae bacterium | reverse complement strand
ATTATTACCACGGCCATGGAGGATTTCGGAAATGTTCAGAAGAAACTGGATGAACTGAATATTGAGGCAGAAAATGCCGAGCTGCAAAGAGTCCCGAACGACACCAAGTCTCTTCCTGTGGATGAGGCTTTGAAGATTTTGAGAATCATCGAAGAATTTGAGGATGATGACGATGTTCAGAATGTATTTCACAATCTGGAGATCAGCGATGAAGTATTGGAAGCGCTGCAGGAAGATTGAACTTAGCTTTTCGGAATATCGAGACGGAAGGTGGTACCTTTTTCCAATCCCGATTCGAAATATATCCTTGCCCGCAGATATTTTTCACCCAGCAGTTTCATGGAATAGGTTCCCAATCCGCGTCCTTCCCCTTTGGTTGAGAAACTGCGCTGAAATATTTGAAGTCTCACTTCCTCGGGGATGACTGCCGGATTTGAAACGTAAAAATGCATGTGTTTTTCCGATTCTTTTACTCCGGCCAGGATCGTGTCTCCGTCGTCCGAAGCCTCAAGAGCGTTTTTAACCATGTTTTTGAGGATCCGCAGCAAGATCATCCTGTCGGTATAGAAATTCACATCATCGCTGTCCTCATCCACAAATATAAGGACCTCTTTTCTGGATGAATTGAGAAAGGGCTTTAGGGTCTGGTCCAGGATTTCCAGGCCGTTTATCATTTCGATTTTCAGGCTGAGTTCCCCGTTTTCAGCCAGGGTAATTTGTCTTTGGGCCTGGATCTCCTCCACGAGATCCCTGCTGAGATCACTGATCAGTTTGAGCAATTCCCCGTTGTTTTCGTTGTTTTTTTGCTGAAGCAAAAGCCGTGTAAGACCCTGTAGATTTCCTGCAGTATTTAAAATATCATGAAAAAAAATTCTTTCCAGCGATTCTTTTCGCTTTTGATTGCTGATGTCTATCATGCTGAAGATGGTGAACCGGTCACCGTTATACCGGAAAGGGGATGCAATCACTTTATAATTGAGGTGCTCCGGATTTTCTACTGACCCTGCCATGATCCTGCATTCGGATTCAACTTTTTTTTGGGTGGTCTGGGACTGAAGGATGGAATTGACGGCCCCGCAAACTTTGCAGTGCTGGGAGGTCCCACATCCCCCTTCACAATCGGTTGCATGTATACAGGATATAGCTTCACCGGTTCGTTTCCCCAGGATGGTCCCCATGTCCCTTTCGTTGACCTGATTCAAAAAATCTTCGTTGGAGAAAATAATCTGCCTTTCCTCATTTAAAACCGTGACAATGTAGGGAAGGGTATTGATAAAATTCCTGAGATACTCAATGGAGTCTATCCTGGCTGACTGATATAGAATTTCTTCCCTGTTTTTTCTTTCGGCACTTGCGTATTCTGTCCTCATAATAATTCCAGTAAAAAATCACTCCCTTCTACGTTGAATCCTGCTTTTTGGTTATACCTGAGAACAGAAGTCTGATCCCGACCACCATAAAAGTTATGCAACCCGCAACCAGTCCGATATCTGAAAAAAGGCTGCGTTGCACGATCCCGTTAAAAAAGGGGAGGATAATTCCCGTAAGGGTGGCAACAAAACCGGTAAAAAGGGACAGCCTTCTCGTTTTTAGTGCAAATAGTCCAAGGGAAAGAAACCCGAAACCCAGCAGGACGTGGGAGGTATTAATGTAAAGATCTTTTTCTTTGGCCAGGGTGAAAATGCTTATTTTCAGGACTTCGCTGTTTATAACCTGTTCACCGCCGAAGTACTCATAAACCTCAAGGACACTCAGTCCCTTGATACCTGCAACTGAGATCATCGCGGCAGCCAAAACAAGGAAAAATCCGCTGAGCCAGGAAAAGAGTTTATGGTAAGGCTGAAGAAGGATGATAAAATTACCGGCAGCAAAGGTGATGATCAGGGAGGTTATAATCCAGATCACCGAATTGATCCTCAAGAGCAGCAGATTATCGCCAAGGTATTCCAGGTCTTCGTTCAGACTGGAAAAAAAACTGATAAACTCAAATCGGGTCAGGATGGTAAATATCAGAGCCAAACCCGATAGAACGGAGAAGGTGCCGGTTGCGATTTCATTTCCTCGTGGAATATTGCCGGGGTTTGTCATGCGGTTAAATTAATAATTTTTTCATTTATTCTTCAGACAATGTAAATTTCATTAATTTTGCAACCCAGGTCAACACCATGAGAAAATTTATTTTTGTATTGTTGTTTCCGGTTTTATTGGTTCATACAGTTTCCCGTGCACAGGGCAATGTAAGTGATGACTACCAGTATGGGAAGGATGTTTTGAGCAGGATCATGAATAAGTCGGGTTATACATCCAGCCTCAACCTCTCTCTGGACCCTTTCATTGAGGAAAATTATTTCAAGCATTTACTTTATAATAGCTGGAGGCCGGATGTGATGGGTTATCAGATTCGGATTTTTTCAGCTTCCGGTCAGGATGCACTGGAAAGAGCCACCAGGGTAAGGGCAGAATTTCTCTCCCGATATGAAGGGACCAGCGTTTATCTTTTATATGAAACTCCTGATTATAAAGTTTATGTAGGGGATTGCCGTACCCGTTCCGAAGCATTGAAGTTATTTGAAGAAATAAAGAAGGATTATCCTTATGCGTTTTTGGTTGACAAGGCAATCCAACCCAAAAAGGAATAAAAAGTAATGAGTGAAGATATCAGGCACAAGTGTGGAATCGCACTTGTCAGGCTTTTAAAACCCCTCGAGCATTACCAGTTCAATTATGGTTCCTGGAGATACGGACTCCAGAAGCTGTATCTCATGATGGAAAAACAGAGGAACCGCGGACAGGATGGGGCCGGAATCGTGAGCCTGAAGTTCGATATGCCTCCAGGATACAAGTATTTCAATCGGCAACGATCTACCGATCCTTCTGCCATTAATGAGGTATATGAGAAAATCTACAAACGCTTCAAGAAAGTTGAAAAGTACACACCCAAACTGCTGGAGGATGTTCAATGGGCAAAGCTAAACCTTCCGTTTGCGGCAGAGTTGTACCTGGGTCACCTACGTTACGGCACCTTCGGCGACAATAATCTGGACAATGTTCACCCGGTGATGAGACAGAACAACTGGAAGTCACGCAACCTGGTGCTTGCAGGGAATTTCAATCTGACCAACGTAGACGAGCTCTTTGACATTCTGGTGAACCTGGGACAATCACCCAAGGATTATTCGGATACCGTCACCATTCTTGAGAAAATAGGTCATTTTCTGGATAAGGAGAATCAGCGGCTATTCGACAAGTATAAAAAAGAAGGCTACAACAATGCTGATATCTCCGATATGATAGCCAAAAACCTGAGTGTGCCGGGTATTCTGGGTGAGGCTTCCAAGCGATGGGATGGAGGATTTGTCATTGCAGGAATTATCGGACACGGGGACAGTTTCGTTTATCGTGATCCTTGGGGGATCCGGCCTGCATTCTATTACCATGACGAAGAGATCGCCGTGGTTGCTTCGGAGCGGCCGGTTATTCAGACTGCTCTTAATGCACGTTATGAGGATGTGAAGCAATTACCTCCCGGTCATGCCATCGTCATCAAAAAGGACGGGGAAGTAAGGGTAGATAAGGTACTTGAACCCAGGGAAAGAAAATCCTGTTCGTTTGAAAGAATATACTTTTCGAGGGGTTCCGACCGGGAGATCTACCGGGAAAGGAAGAAGCTTGGTGAATTGCTGGTACCCAGAGTAATGAAAGCCATTGATTATGATGTCAGGAATACCGTTTTTTCATTTATACCCAATACCTCTGAATCTGCTTTCTATGGTCTATTGCAAGGGATTGAGGATGAACTGATCAAGCGGAAGAAAGACATGATCCATAATAAGATCCATGAATTGACCGAGGAAGATCTGGTGGAGATCATTTCCGAACGACCCAGGGTTGAAAAAATTGCCATCAAGGATATTAAACTTCGGACCTTCATTTCCCAGGATAAGGGAAGGGACGACCTGGTGGGGCATGTCTATGATATTACCTATGGTACACTCCGGCCCGGGATCGATAATCTGGTGGTAATTGATGATTCCATTGTAAGAGGTACCACGCTAAAGCAAAGTATCCTGCGAATCCTGGATCGCCTGGGGCCCAAAAAGATCATAGTGGTCTCGTCTTCACCACAAATAAGATATCCCGACTGTTACGGGATCGACATGGCAAAGTTGGGTGATTTCATTGCATTCAAGGCTGCTATTCAGTTGTTGAAAGACAGAGGGATGGAGTCGGTGATCAACAATGTATACAGGAAATGCCGGGAACAGAAAGATCTTCCCAAAGAGGAATTTGTTAACTATGTAAAAGAAATTTATGAACCCTTCTCCCAGGAAGAGATTTCCGTAAAAATAAGCGAGCTCCTTACCAGCAAGAGCATTCGGGCAGAGGTGGAGATTGTTTATCAAACCATTGACAACCTGCATATTGCCTGCCCAAACGATAAAGGGGACTGGTACTTCACAGGAGAATACCCCACTCCGGGTGGAAACAAGGTTGCCTCCAATTCGTTTTTAAATTTTATTGAAGGGGTGGATTCCAGAGCTTATTGATGATCTTCCAGCCTCTCATCGGGAACGTAACTGTTTATATGCCTTTCCACTTTCTGCTTATAGAGATCATTGATCGTAATCAGGATTGCAGTTTCTTCAACATCTCCGAAATAGGGATTGATGACCGTTCCAAATGTTTTTAATGAAGGCGAAAGGTTCATATAGGCGTTGATCAGGGGAGGAATGTTTTCACCAAAAGCTCTGACCTTTTGAGAAAGGATCCGGTAATCTTCATCATAGCCTGAACCGGTAAAAATAGATTCCATTTCCTGCCTGTCCATGTTTGTTTTCATGGGTTTTTTGGGAGTTACCAGGTTTTCATTGTCTGGAAAATGTTTCTCAAGGAAATACAGGATCAGATTTCTTGCCCGTTGGTTATAGTTTCTGTACATGGTAACCTTGCCGAAAAGGTATTTTTTGTCAGGATTATTAATGACGATGGTTCCAAGTCCATCCCATAGATTATCCAGAGCATACAAGCCCTTGCTCATTTTGTTCGTGCTTTGGTAATGGGGCTGAACGAAGGATCTGCCCAGCTCAATGGTATGGGGAAGGTATTCTTTCTGGAATTGATCGGAAAAATTGAATAGCTTCGCGGTTGCCAGTTTGATCTCATTATCCTGCCTGCAATTATCATCCTGGCAAATATGAAAGCGATATCCACCCAGGATCTCATTATCTGCAGGGTCCCAAACGATCAACTGATCGTAGGAAATATCCTCTGTGTCGTAATCGTCAATATCCAATGCTTTACCCGTTCCTCCACCTGCAGCCCTGAAGGTAAGTTCCCTCAGCCTGCCGATTTCTTTCATGATGTTCGGAGAATTCTTATGATTCAGAATAAAAAGTAAATTATTGGCATTATTGGTCTTTCTGACGAATTTCTCCTGAGTCAGTTCTTCAATCAACTTCTCTTTGGGAACAGGCGGAATGATGGTTTCCATGGTTAACTAGTTTGGAAATACAAAATTACTAAAAAAAACGCACCTAGGCATTAAACTCACCCTTATAACCTTCCCCCATGCGATATACGTGGTCCTGAACCTTTAGGGCCCATTCGGCAGGTCGCATGGAATTGTCGAAAACTTTCCAGGAAATCGGCCTGCCGAATTTGATGGTAAAATCCCGGCCCCTGTGACGGTAACTTTCATCCGGGAGATAAAACATTTCAATATTGGCCTTCAGACCCAACAACTTTCTGAAGTTGGCAAGATTGTAGAATCGATTTGAGCATCTTCCGCTTACAAATATGGGTACTATGTTACGTTTGTGTTGAACGGATTTGGTTATGAAATTTTTTTGCCAGGCGGGATCCCGGATCACGCCTTTATTTCTGCGACTAACATAACCCGCAGGAAAAGTAAGTATATGCACATTGGATGAGAAAATACCTTCAATCTTTTTTACCAGCTCGGATGACTGCCTTCCGTGTTTGTTGATGGGTACGAACACCTCATCCATGTTTTCAATGTTGGTTAGGATGTCGTTTACCAAAACCTTGAGTGGTCGGTACTTCTCACTCAGCAGAGTAATAAGCATCATACCGTCAAATCCCCCAAGGGGGTGATTGGCGACAAATACCAGTCGATCTTCGTCGGGAAGATTCTCCCTTCCCTCCACATTTACCGATATTTCAAAATCCTCGACCGAGGCACGGGCAAAATCATATCCCCTCTTGCTCCCATGCTTACGTAGAAAATAATTCACGTATTCCTCATGCAGGATCCTTCTCAGATAACGCCAGATAAATCCGGGGATATAGGGAACCAGGGAGGGGTTCTTTGAACGGAAAATCTCTTTAATATCAATGATCTTTTTTTCTGTATCAACCGAATTATTTGAGGTCATTTTTTCCGGGTTTTAAACCCGCTAAAATACAAAAATTCTCAAAGAGATGATCGTTTGAAGGCCCCGGGTGCATAGCAGGAATTTTTTTAAAGCGCTGGAAAGTTATCAACAAAGTGTAAAAAAATGGCATAAAGTGGTAGAAAGTGGGAGAAAATTACCTAATTTAGCCATGATTATTAAAGAATCCTATGATATCATTTATCGGAGACTTCGAATGCAAGGTGGACGCGAAAAATCGCGTTGCCTTTCCTGCTGCCTTCAAGAAGCAGATGGGGGAGAGCTTGCAGGAGGGTTTTGTCTTAAAAAGGGATATCTACGATAAATGTTTGATTCTTTATCCAATGATGGAATGGGAGCGGCAAAACAAGCTAATCAGAAGTAAGACCAATCCCTTTAACCGGGAGCACAGCCGCTTTCTCCGGATGTTCTTTAGCGGGACAGCCGATGTGAAGCCCGATTCCAATAACCGTATCCTTCTTCCGGCAAAGCTGATGGAATATGCAAATATCCGTGAAGATGTGGTAATGGCCGGGCAATATGGTAAGATTGAACTCTGGTCTCCCGGGGATTACGAGAATTTTACCCGGGCAGATGACGAATTTGCTGTAATGGCAGAATCTATTCTGGGCGGGTCATTAAATCTAAACGATGAAGAGTAATGGCCTATCACAAACCGGTAATGTTGGAAGAAAGCCTTCAGGGATTAAAATTAAATCCTTCAGGCATTTACGCTGATATGACTTTCGGCGGAGGTGGACATTCCTCCGGCATCCTGGATCAGCTTGGGAAGAATGGTCATTTGCTGGCTTTTGACCAGGATGAGGATGCCAGGGTCAATTTGCCGGATGATCCAAGGGTGAGATTTATTCATTCAAATTTCAGGTTCCTTAAACATTTTCTTCGGTTTTACGGGATTGACAAACTGGATGGACTTTTGGCCGATCTTGGAGTCTCCTCTCATCAGTTCGACAGGGAAGAGCGTGGATTTGCCCATAGGTTTGAGACAGGACTGGATATGAGAATGAACCGTCAGAATCCACTTTCGGCGGAAAAAGTGATTAACGAATACCCGGAGGAAGAGCTGGCAAGGATCTTTCGGGAATACGGTGAGGTGAAAGGAGCCCACAGGCTGGCTGCCAGGATCGTAAAGGAAAGGGTGGAGGCAAGGATCACCACCTCCTCTAAACTGGCAGAGATTGCGGCCTCCTTCTCACCTCCTCCCCAAAGAAATAAATTCTTGTCCAAACTCTTTCAGGCCCTTCGAATAGAGGTGAACGATGAAATTTCGGCCCTGAGGGAATTTTTGGAGCAGACCCCAGAATGCCTGGCATCGGGAGGGAGACTGGTCATTATTAGTTACCATTCTCTGGAAGATCGTTTGGTAAAGAATTTCATGAAAGAGGGCAGAACCGAAGGGAAAGCGGAAAAGGATTTTTACGGGAATGTAAACCATTCCCTGAGAGTAATTAAACCCCAGGTTATCATGGCGGGAGAAAAGGAAATTAACGAGAATCCGAGGGCCCGGAGCGCCCGGTTAAGAGTTGCAGAAAAGATCGATGAATAGCAAGAAGAAATATATCGAATTTGAAAAGGAAACCGAAATCCAGGAAAAAGGGATCCTACGGGGTGTGGTCGACGGAAGTCTGCTCACTCGGAAAAAAGTTGTGGAGCAATTCCCATTTTTCATGTTTCTGGTATTTCTGGGGATGATCTATATAGGGAATCGATATCATGCGGAAACACTCCGGAAACGGGGAGAAATGCTAAGGCAGGAAGTAAATGAGCTTCGATCCCAGGCTGTTTTTGTATCCTCCGAATTGATGAAGATGAGCCGCCAGTCTGAGGTTGCTCATGAGGTTGGCAAACGGGGGCTCCAGCTTAAGGAATCGGAAGTGCCTCCTTATAAAATTGAAACAGCAGACAAAAAATAAATGTCGGTAAAGAAAGACATAATGTGGAGAGTCGGACTGGTCTATGTGCTAATGGTACTGGCCGGTTTGACGGTTATTGGAAAGATCCTGTGGCTTCAGTTTGCCGAACATGACCTTTGGTCCATTAACTCGGATACGGCCCCACTGAAAGAAGTTTCCATTGAGGCAAACCGGGGGAATATCTACAGTAATGACGGGAAGCTTCTTGCGGTTTCCGTACCTTATTACGAAATCCGGGTGGACCTTACGGTCGACAGCCTTACAAACGATATTTTCTATTCTGAGGTTGACCAGTTGAGCCGGGCCCTTGCTTCCCTCTTTGGCGACCGGACCTGGCTTCAGTACAAGAAGGCTCTGATTGCGGCAAGACAGGCAGGTTCCCAGTATTATCTGGTTAAAAGGAACATCACCTACGATCAGATGCTTAAGGCCCGCGAATTTCCCATTTTTGAACGGGGCAGGTATAAAGGAGGGATCAGGTTCATTGAAAAAAGCTATCGCATCAGACCCAATGAGCATCTGGCCGCAAGGACCATTGGGTATACCACCCACAGCGAATCAGGGAATATTGTCGGACTGGAGGGTGCTTATGATGAGATTCTGAGAGGAAAAGAAGGGCTAAAACTTTACAAAACCTTATCTGGGAATATTTCAGTCCCTCTCTACGACAGGAATGAGATTGACCCGGTCGACGGGATGGATATTGTTTCTACCATTGATCTGAATATTCAGGACGTGGCCCATGCAGCCCTCTTAAGACAGCTAAAGGAGCATAAGGCTCTTCACGGTACGGCGGTGTTGATGGAAGTGGAAACCGGAGATATTAAAGCCATAGTAAATCTTCAACGGAATGGGGATGGAAATTACTATGAAAGTCTGAATTTCGCAGTGGGTGAAAGCACCGTTCCGGGTTCAACCTTCAAAACCGCAAGTCTTATGGTTGCACTTGAGGACGGGAAGATCTCCATAAACGATTCTGTGGATATTGGAAAAGGGGTCCGGTATTACTCAGGGACCAGGGTGGAAGACAGCAGTCGTAAACTGGAAGGAAAGATCACCCTTAGAAAAGCTTTTGAAGTATCCTCCAATGTCGGAATAACAAGGGTAATTCATGAAAACTACAACAAAGAGCGGGAAGAGTTTATCAAGGGTCTCTATGAGCTCGGACTTAATCAGAAGTTAGGATTGGAGATCAGGGGAGAGGCTCCTCCTTTCATAAAGTCTCCTGACCATTCGGACTGGTCAGGCATTTCCCTTCCCATGATGTCGATGGGTTATGAACTTACCCTCACCCCCCTGCAAATGTTAAGCTTTTATAATGGTATTGCCAATGGGGGTAAGGTGGTAAAACCCAGGTTCGTTAAGGAGGTCCGTTACCGGGGTGACCGGGTAAAAAAATACGATGCCGAGGTTCTGAATCCCCGTCTGTGTTCTGCTCCAACCCTGGAAAAGATCCAGGAATTACTGGTCGGGGTAGTGGAAGATGGAACCGCCAGCAACCTGAAAAACCCTTTTTTCCGCATTGCAGGAAAAACCGGAACCGCACAGATACCCGATTCCTTAACCGGATATAGTGTGAAATCGAGAATACGGCATCAGGCTTC
>CAZNFR010000076.1:0-7746 GCA_964572225.1 uncultured Bacteroidaceae bacterium | reverse complement strand
GGGTTATTTTCCCGCCGACAAACCCAGGTATTCCTGCATTGTGGTGGTGAATTCCCCTTCAAATGATATTTATTACGGGAACCTGGTGGCCGGTCCTGTATTTCTGGAAATAGCCAAAAAAGTTTATTCCACCAACCTGGATATGCATACACCGGTGAACCGCTCCGGTTACCTGGCGGGAAAGGAGGTTCCTTACTCCAAAAGCGGATACCTCCCGGAGTTGGAGTATGCCCTAAATCAACTGGGAGTGAAAGTGAGTTCAAGAGGGGGTGAGGGTTTATGGGTGTCCACCCACCAGGAAGACAGTCTAGTGGGGGTGGTTGATCGTCCAATTGCCCGGGGCATGGTACCTAACGTAGTTGATATGGGATTGAAAGATGCCCTGTATCTGTTGGAGAACGCAGGACTGAGGGTAAGGGTGAGCGGCAGGGGAACGGTCAGAAGCCAGTCATTAATACCAGGAACCCTGGTGAACGGGCAGATAATAGAATTACAAATGAGCATTAACGACACCTGATGAGAGCATTGGAAGAAATATTGGCTGAAGTTCCGGTCAGGGAAGTCCTGAATGAAAGGAGGTTCCTTGAAGGCAAAATCTGTTTTGACTCAAGGCAGGTGGAAAAGGGGGATCTTTTTGTGGCTATCCGAGGGACCTTGTCCGACGGTCATCAGTTTATCGAAATGGCTCTTGAGAAAGGTGCCCGGTTTATCGTATGCGAAGAAATGCCGGGGAACACAGAGGATAACAGTATTTGTTTTATTAAAGTGAGTGACAGCCGTTCCAGTCTTGCCATCATGGCTTCCAATTTTTATTACCGCCCATCGGAGGAGATCATGCTGGTAGGGATTACAGGTACCAATGGAAAAACCACCACTGCAACTCTTCTGTACCAGGCGATGAACGAACTGGGATATAAAGCGGGATTAATATCCACCATCAGGGTAATGGTTAATGAACATGTCTGGCCCGCAACCCACACCACCCCCGACCCGCTAAAGGTTAACGCCTACCTGAGAGAAATGGTGGATACGGGATGCCAGTATGCATTCATGGAAGTATCCTCCCATGCCATTGACCAAAAGCGGATCGCAGGCCTGGCCTTCAGAGGAGGCATTTTTACCAATATAACCCATGATCACCTGAATTACCATGGGACATTCCGTAACTACCTGGAGGCCAAAAAGAAATTTTTTGACAGACTGGGGCTTGAATCCTTTGCCCTGATCAATGCCGACGACAGAAATTCCCAGGTGATGGTTCAAAATACCCGAGCCCGGGTTTACCGCTTCGCACTCAAATCTGCCGCTGATTTCCATGCGAAAGTCCAGGAAACCCTGGTTGAGGGGAATCTTCTTAAGATTGGTCTTAGGGAAGTGTGGACCAGGCTTCCGGGCGATTTTAATGCCTATAATGTAATTGCGGTTTATGCCTGTCTTTCCCTGCTCGGATTCCATGAAAACGAGTGTATTCATACCCTGAGTTTATTGAAACCGGTCGAAGGACGTTTCGAGATCATACCCTCCAAAAGGGGTATCACCGGGATCGTTGATTATGCACACACTCCCGATGCTCTCGAAAATGTATTGAAAACAATCAGATCTATCAATCAGGGCCGAAAGATAATCACCATTGTGGGCTCGGGAGGAGACCGTGACCGCGAGAAAAGGCCTGAGATGGCCAAAGTGGCAGCGAATTACAGTGATAGGGTAGTGCTGACTTCCGATAATCCCCGCTCGGAAGATCCCGAGAGTATAATTAACGATATGATGGAAGGGGTAAAAACAGAGCTGAGAAAAATTATGAAAATAGTCTCCCGTGAAGAGGCCATACGTACAGCGTGCAGCTTTAGTGAAAGCGATGAGATCATTCTGCTGGCCGGGAAGGGTCATGAGACCTACCAGGAGGTCAAAGGAGAAAGAAAACACTTTGATGACAGAGAAA
Organism: uncultured Bacteroidaceae bacterium; assembly: GCA_964572225.1. Taxonomy (GTDB): domain Bacteria; phylum Bacteroidota; class Bacteroidia; order Bacteroidales; genus CAZNFR01. Next base: position 5,804 of record CAZNFR010000076.1, on the reverse strand, counting down.
TTCTTAAAAAATATTTAGACGCGTAATTATGCTTTATCATTTGTTCGAATATCTGGATGCACTTGATATCCCCGGAGCCGGGGTTTTCAGGTACATCTCGTTCCGCTCGGCCGTTTCCGTTATCACTTCCCTGGTTATCTCCATGATCATCGGCAAGTCAATTATCAATTTTTTGAGGAAGAAGCAGATAGGGGAAAGCATTCGAGATCTTGGACTCGAAGGACAAATGAGTAAAAAAGGTACCCCTACCATGGGAGGATTGATTATACTGGGTTCCATCCTTGTTCCGGTATTGCTTTTTGCAGACCTCACCAATGTATACATTCAGCTTATGATCGTATCAACCATCTGGCTCGGTCTGATCGGATTCATCGACGATTATATCAAGGTTTTCCAGAAAAACAAAAAAGGGCTAACGGGAAAGTTTAAGGTCCTCGGACAGGTGGGGCTAGGACTGATTGTAGGGTTTACCCTCTATTTCAGCGATGAGGTGATTATTCGGGAAAGGGTGGAAACCGAAACGGAAATCTCTGCACCGGTTGAGGGAGAATTGTTTTCCGGGGAAAGGGGATCCTACCGCACGGTCGATCATAAATCAACCCTTACCACCATCCCGTTTCTCAAGAACAATGAATTTGATTATTCATGGCTGGTATTCTTTATGGGTAAGAATTCGGACCGTTTTGCCTGGATCGCTTTTATCCTGGTGGTCATATTTATTATTACTGCGGTATCCAACGGAGCTAACATGACCGATGGTCTGGATGGCCTGGCTACCGGGTCGGCCGCCATTATTGGAGTAACCCTGGGAATTCTGGCCTACGTTTCCGGTAATACCATTATTGCTGATTATTTGAATATCATGTACATACCCAGTATTGGGGAAACGGTGATCTTTGCCAGTGCTTTTATTGGAGCAACCGTCGGTTTTCTTTGGTACAATTCCTTTCCGGCACAGGTTTTTATGGGCGACACAGGGAGTCTTTCGATTGGGGGAATAATCGCTGTTTTTGCCATTATCATTCGGAAAGAACTTTTGATTCCCATCCTGTGTGGGATTTTCCTTGTTGAAAGTGTATCGGTCATGATACAGGTGAGCTGGTTTAAATATACCCGCCGAAAGTACGGAGAAGGTAGAAGGGTATTTAAGATGGCGCCCCTTCATCATCATTACCAGATGATGGGTTACCCTGAGCCTAAAATTGTAACCCGATTCTGGATCGTGGGAATCCTGCTCGCGGTGATAGCCATTGTAACTCTTAAGATCAGATAACTACTAAACTCAATATACCTGATGGAAGAACGACAAAAAATAGTAATACTGGGAGCCGGCGAAAGTGGTACCGGATCTGCCATACTTGCTCATAAGGAAGGTTTCGACGTGTTTGTTTCCGATAATTCCCGAATCCGGTCGCGGTATCGTGAATTGCTGGAGTCGTACAGCATTCCTTTTGAGGAGGAAAGGCATACCGAGAGAATTATCCTTTCTGCCGACGAGATTATAAAGAGTCCGGGGATTCCTGAAAGTACTCCCATTATGCAAATGATCAGGAAAAAAAATATAAAAGTCATTTCGGAAATTGAATTTGCCGGGCGCTTTACCGAAGCCCGGAAGATTTGTATTACCGGTAGTAACGGGAAGACCACCACTACCTCTCTTATCCATCATATGATGCGGAAGGCAGGTCTTAATGTAGGAATGGCCGGAAATATCGGTAAAAGCTTCGCCTATCAGGTAGCTACCGAGGATTACGATTATTATGTTTTGGAGATCAGCAGTTTCCAGTTGGACGGTATGTATGAGTTTAAGGCCGATATTGCCATTCTTTTGAACATTACCCCGGATCATCTTGACAGATACGATTATAACATGCAGAACTATGTGGATTCGAAATTCAGGATCACACAGAACCTTACCGAAGATGAGTATTTCGTTTTTTGTTCGGACGATGAAATTACCATAAAAGAGCTGGAGAAGATTGTAACTAAGGCACGGCAGTTGCCTTTTGCATACGAAAAGAAGAAAGATGATGTGGCCTGGGTGGACGATTTTGATTTTATGAAGGTGGAATTTGACAGTGTAGATTTTTCCATGTCGGTTCATGAGCTGGCCTTAAAGGGAAGACACAATACCTACAACAGCATGGCCGCGGGGATAGCCGGAAACGTGCTTAAGATCCGAAAAGAAGTAATCAGGGAGGCGCTGATGGATTTTCAGGGTGTGGAACATCGCCTTGAACCTGTGCTCAAAGTCCATGGCATTCAGTTTATAAATGACTCTAAGGCTACCAATGTAAATTCTACCTGGTATGCCCTGGAAAGCGTGAGTAAACCCATCATCTGGATTGCCGGGGGAGTGGATAAGGGAAACGACTACAGCAGCATTCTTCCATTGGTTGGTGGGAAAGTAAAAGCCCTGGTCTGCCTGGGAAAGGATAATGAAAAATTATTGAAAGCCTTTGATGGGGAGGTTGAGGTTATCACTGAGGCATCAGACATGAGGGAGGCGGTAAGGAAAGCATACCAGCTCGGGGAAAACGGAGACACTGTTTTGTTATCCCCGGCCTGTGCAAGTTTTGATTTATTTGAAAATTTTGAGGACCGGGGCAGGCAGTTTAAGAAGTTTGTCAGGGAATTATAATAGATAGGAATAGTGAATCTAAAAGAATACATAAAAGGTGACCGCGTAATCTGGATGGTGATCCTGCTGCTGGCTATTACTTCCATGCTGGCGGTATTCAGTTCCTCACAGTCCCTGGCGTTTAACAGTGAGGGGAGGGGCACCGCTTTTTTCCTGATCAAGCAGCTGCTTATACTTGGAATGGGTGTTTTCATCATTGTCATAACCCATCTGGTCCCCTATCGATATTATTCACGGATGGCCCAGATTTTCCTTTACATTGTAGTACCCCTGCTGGCCATTACCCTGGTTGCCGGAAGAGATATTAATTCCGCGCGCAGATGGCTGGATGTACCGGGAACGGGACTAACCATTCAGCCTTCGGATTTTGCAAAAATAATTCTGATCATGTTCATTGCCAGGGTACTTTCACAGAAGCAGGCGGTATTGTGTAAATTCAGGGAGGCGTTTTTACCGATAATCATTGCGGTAGGAGCAGTGTGTATGCTTATCCTTCCCAGCAACTTTTCTACTGCAGCCATACTGTTTGCCACAAGTCTTATCCTGATGTTTATTGGAAGAATCCCCATGAAATTCCTGGCACTTCTGGGGGTCGGGATGGTGGCGGCCTTTCTGATTTTCCTTCAGGTGCAGAAAATGACCGGAAATGATGGAAGAAAGGGCACGTGGAAAGCAAGGATAGAAAATTTCAGGAATGCCGATAGTGAGAGTGTCAATCAATATCAGGTGAACCGCGCCAAGGTGGCCATTGTAAACGGAGGTATTTTTGGAAAGGGTCCGGGAAACAGCATTCAGAAGGAAAAACTTCCCCAGGCAAATTCCGATTTTATCTATGCCATTATTGTAGAGGAATACGGACTGGCGGGGGGGTTGGCAGTATTGGCGCTCTATATGTGGTTATTATTCAGGACTGCGCTGATTGTCAGGAAATCGACAAGAACTTTTGCGGCTTTTGTATCGATTGGATTGTGCCTTCTGATTGTTTTCCAGGCGCTGGTGAACATGGCCGTGGCAGTTAATCTTGTGCCGGTAACGGGGCAACCTTTACCCTACATTAGCAGCGGTGGTTCCTCAGTTCTTTTTACCAGTATTGCCCTGGGGGTGATTCTGAGTGTAAGCTGGGGTGTGGAACAGGAAAGGAAAAAACTGGAAGGAGGTAGCAATGCCTGAAAACAAAAGGATCATAATAGGAGGAGGAGGTACCGGCGGACACGTTTTTCCGGCCATTTCCATAGGGCATGCCCTACGCTCCCTGGACAAAAGCCTGGAGATCCTTTTTGTAGGGGCGCGCGACAGGTTGGAAATGGAGAAAGTTCCGGAGGCAGGATTTGAAATCAGAGGCTTACCGGTGGCAGGTTTTCAACGAAGACTTACCCTGAAGAACCTTAGCTTTTTCGTAAAGCTTTGGAGGAGTCTCCGGATCTCCAGGAATATCATTAAGGAATTTCGACCTCATATTGTGGCAGGGGTGGGTGGATACGCAAGTGGCCCCATTCTAAGGGCAGCCGCTTCCGCAGGAATTCCTCTGGTGATACAGGAGCAGAATTCTTATGCGGGAATGACCAACCGGCTGATCGCCGGCAAAGCGGAAAAAATATTTGTATCCTACGAGGGAATGGAGAAATATTTTCCCAAAGAAAAACTGCTGATCACCGGTAATCCGGTCAGACAGGATATCCTCAAATCACAGACCACCCGGGAGGAGGCTCTGAGGTTCTATAACCTGGATCCATACAAGAAAACCCTGCTGGTGATCGGGGGAAGCCTCGGTTCCGGAACCATTAATAACAGTCTGCTGAAGGGTTTTCGTCATTTCGATCCACAAACCCAGATCATCTGGCAGACAGGAAAGAACTATTATGAAAAAGTACGGGAGGAATTCAACAAAGCAGCCAGCAACCGAATACATATTGTCCCCTTTATTAAAAACATGGAACTGGCTTACAAGGCTGCAGATATTATCATAAGCAGGGCAGGTGCCGGAACCATTTCTGAGCTGACCATTGTCGGAAAACCCTCGATTCTGGTACCCTCACCCAATGTGGCAGAGGATCATCAGACGAAAAATGCCCGGGCTCTGGTGGAGAAGAATGCAGCTCTGCTGGTAGCTGACAAAGATGCGGAAGAAAATCTGGTTACCACGTGTAGCAGCCTGTTGAAGGATGAGGAGAGAATGGAGAAACTTAGCAGGAATATTATGCAACTGGCGAAATATAATTCAGCAGAGATCATTGCCAAAGAAATTCTTAAACTCATATGACAAACCTGGATAACATAAAGTCGGTATATTTTATCGGCATTGGCGGAATCGGAATGAGTGCGCTTGCACGGTATTTCAATACCCTTGGCTATGCAGTGGCAGGGTACGACCTGGTTAGGAGCGAGATAACCCGGGAACTGAAATCGGAGGGGATAGACATCAACTATACCGAAGATCCGGAAAATATTCAGGATCCCTGGAAGGACGAGGATCATACCCTAGTGGTTTATACTCCGGCCGTTCCTGCAGGACACCGGCAAATGAAATACTTTCGATACCGGGGTTTTATTATGCTGAAAAGATCGGAAGTGTTGGGATTGATCACCCATGAAAAGGAGAGCTATGCTGTGGCAGGAACCCATGGCAAAACCACCGTTTCCACGATGCTGGCTTATTTGCTTAAGGCCTCCGGTGAAAAAGTTTCTGCCTTTCTCGGGGGAATATCCAAAAATCTCAAATCCAATGTTCTGGTCCATCCCGAAGAGGGATCCCGGGTAGTTGTGGAGGCCGATGAATTTGACCGGTCTTTCCTCAAACTAAAGCCCAGGGCGGCCATTGTCACCTCCATGGATGCCGACCACCTGGACATTTATGGGGATCATGAAAGTCTCAGTCAAAGTTTTGAACAGTTTATCGCCGGAATTCAACAAGGAGGATGGCTCCTGATCAAAAAAGGCCTTAGTCCGAAAATTCCGGACGGACTTAAAACTTACCGATATTCCCTTCAGGATCAGGAGGCCGATTATTACCCGATCCGGGTAGAAGCAGAAAAAACCGGTTTTCGTTTTGACCTCGCGACACCGCAGGGAATTCTTGAAGGATTTCGTACCTATATTCCCGGCCGCTTAAACCTTGAGAACGCGGTGGCGGCCTTGGCTATGGCCCATCTGGCCGGAGTAAACG
>CAZNFR010000075.1:0-17745 GCA_964572225.1 uncultured Bacteroidaceae bacterium | reverse complement strand
TTCTCCATGGCTTCCCTGGCATCGAAAGTTCTGCCGGTTAAAAACCATTCCCTGACTGCAGCCACCCCGCATCTTCTGATCACATAGGGGGCAATGGTGGCAGGAAGGAGTCCGAGTCTTACCTCGCTGAACCTGAACCTTGTGTTTACATCGGCCAGGCAAATATCGGAAGAGGCTATGATTCCGTTAGCCCCTCCGGCAACCATACCATGGGAAAGGCTGATGACGGTGTGGGGAGACTCCCTGATTGTCCGGAAAAGTGAAGCCAGGTTACGTGCATCCTCGAGGTTATCTTTCATATCCAGCTCCGCCTGCTTCTTCATGTAATTCAAATCTGCACCGCTGGAAAAAGATTTGCCGTTTCCGCGAATAACAATTATGCTGACATCCGGTTTTGCGTTAAACTGAAGAACCGCTTTGCGAATTTCACCAATCATGGATGCGTCCATACCATTGTGGACCTCAGGTCGGTTCAGGACAATGCTGCCTGTACTATTCTCCTGACTTACAAGGATCCTCGTATAATTCTGATTCTCCATAGCTAGCTTACATTCGGTAAACCCCGGTTTTAGGCTCGGGAAACTTCCGGTTGAGTGTAACAGACAAAGTGAGTCCGAGAATTTCGCGGGTCTCGGCAGGATCGATAATACCGTCATCCCAGATCCTGGAGGTACTGAAGTAAGCAGAGCTCTCCTTTTCATACTTACGCAAAATCTCCTGCCTGAGATCCTCCAGTTCCTTTTCACCGGAATCCTTCCCATCCGGATCTTTTTTCACACTCACCAACACATTTGCCGCCTGTTCACCGCCCATTACCGCAATCCTGGCATTAGGCCACATAAAAAGAAAGTTGGGATCATATGCCCTTCCAGCCATGGCATAGTTACCTGCCCCGTACGAACCTCCAATAATCACGGTAATCTTGGGTACACTGGTTGTGGAGACTGCGTGCACCAGCTTGGCCCCGTCACGGGCGATACCCCTGTGCTCAAAGTCCTTTCCGACAATAAAACCAGTGATATTTTGCAGAAAGACGATAGGGATCTTTCGGAAATTGCATAATTCGATAAAATGGGTCGCCTTGAGGGATGACTCAGAGAATAAAATTCCGTTGTTGGCAATAATTCCTACCGGAATCCCCATGATATGGGCAAAACCGGTAATGATGGTCTTACCGTAATTCTCCTTAAACTCGTGGAAACGGCTTCCATCGGTTATTCTGGCAATGATCTCCCGGATCTCAAAACTATCCTTCGGGTTTGCAGGAATCAACCCGTAAATCTCATCGGAAGGATGGTCGGGTGCTTCCGGTTCCCGCGTTTTCAGGACCTGCCTGTCGGGAACGGGCAGACTTTCAAAAATATTTCTGCAGATCTGTATGGCATGAGTATCATTGTCGGCAAAATGATCGGCCACCCCGCTGATCTGAGTGTGCACCCTTGCCCCACCCAGCTCTTCAGCCGTCACATCTTCACCCGTAGCAGCCTTAACCAGGGGTGGACCGCCAATAAAAATCGTTCCCTGCTCCCGTACGATAATGGTTTCATCACTCATCGCGGGAACGTATGCTCCTCCCGCGGTACAACTCCCCATAACAATGGCTATCTGAGGAATACCCCCTGCAGAAAGTCGGGACTGGTTGTAAAATATTCTGCCAAAATCATACCGATCAGGGAAAACTTCTGCCTGGGAGGGCAGAAAAACACCTCCGGAATCTACCATGTAAACACAGGGTAAATGGTTCTGAAGGGCTATCTCCTGAGCACGTATATGCTTTTTAATGGTCTCACGAATGTAAGTCCCACCCTTTACTGTAGCATCGTTGGCAATGATCACACTTTCACGCCCGTGAATCACTCCCAGTCCGGTAACAATTCCTGCTGAAGGGAAGGCATCCTCATACTGGCCCCAGGCAGCAAGGGTGGATAACTCAATGAAGGGAGTCCCCGGGTCTACCAGTAATTCGATCCTCTCTCTGGCCAGCATCTTCCCTCTGGATTTATGCTTCTTGACCGCTCCGGGTGAACCTCCCGACTGCACCCGGTAAACAGTTTCCCTTAGTTCCTCAATCCTGGCCTTATTTAAATGAAAGTTTTCCTGAAAATCAGGTGTATTTGAGTTTATATTGGAATTCAGTTTAAACAATTGATTTCTAGTGTTTCCTTGTTAGTGGGGTTAACAATGCTTACCTGCCATTGTTTAAATTTTAAACCGAAAAATTAAACAAAATTTGAACATAATTCAAGTAACAAAGATGGTATTAAACACGTTTAATGAAAAGTTTCTATATTTGAGTTATAAACAATTCCTATTATGCATAAAATCTCGGATAAGGAAAAAGAGTTGAATCTTCAGCGATACAACGACAAAAGACGTCAAAAAAAGTATAACCTTCCGGTAATCGGACACTTTGCAGACCGCAGCATCGAGTTTAGTTCCATTCTTGAAGCAGAGGCGGTAACCGGCATTCATTACACACTTATCTTCGAAGCCTGCATCGGTAAAATTTACAAGGCAAAAAATGTGCTATGGGAATACAAAAAAGGAAACCACTATATAAAGTATAAAGCTTACTACATTAACGTACAGGAAAGCTATACAAGAAAAGGCGGATTTAACGGGTAAAGAAAAAATCAGATAAGCTCAACCTTTTCGAAAGCCTTGATTATTTCTTCAGGTTTTTTCGAAGATTTTAAAAACTCTTCAAATTCATCCGTGGGCTGATCATAAATAACAAAACTCTTGTCCAGTATTGAACCAAACTCATCAATGGCATCTGAAGGACTTTTCCTGCCTTTTCGGATCTCTTTTTTATAGTAATTGTTTAGTTTTCTTACCGAATAAAAAATGGTAGGTTTGCGAACGATCACCTTGTCGCCGGGAGACATGGGAGTACCTTTCTCAACATAGGTGTAGGTTTCCTTAAATCTGAATAGTTTTTTGGCAATAATATCTCCCAGGAAATGATCCGAGGCCATGGAGTAGTTGAATCCCCTCCGGGCTGTATCCGCAAGGGTATTCCTAAACTCAAAGGTCTCCTGCGCCAACACATAAGAAAGACTCAATGCAAAAGCAAATGCAACAAAAAAAATCTTTTTCATTCCGTTCCTCTTTAGGTTATAGAGCAATAAGTGGTTAAGGCAAAAATAACCAAATTTTTGGGAACAACTATGAAAAATACCTACCCTGCCCTGAAAAATGATTTTTTTTGTTAAAAAAAAACCATGATTTCAGGTGATAACTTTGGAAATAACACTTTTTTTATTTGTTACCCCTTCGACAGGTAATGGGTTTTATCTGACGCCCTCGGTAATCCCCGGCCAGTCATCCGTCCTGAAAGGTCCTGCCGGTAGTCCTTCTTTATTGTAAAGATTGGCATCATCCGGATTGTCGGCCCAGGCGTATCTGACGGCTACGGGATTCTTAACTTCTTCGGAATACACCACTACCCTGTCACCTTCAATCTTTGCCTTTGCCCAATGGAACTTACGGTCCTTACCGGCAATGGCAAATCCTTTAAGATACCCGTATTTGTCTTTGATAACCAAACCTCTACCTGTGGATGAGAATTCCAGATAGGCTTTGCCCTCGCTGAACTCGACCTTTTCATACACGGGACCCTGATATACAATATCGCGACCATAGGCAATTTTCAGGGCATTAAGTCCCAGACGGTAGCCTACATCCTGCTTGTTCCTCGGGTGAATGTCATCTGCCTCCCCAATATCGATAATAACAGCCATCCCTGTGTTCTCAAGTTTATCCAGGGTCATTCCCTGGGCTTCCCTCAACTCGGCCCAGTCACTTTCACCGGGTTCATCTCTGACCTCTTTGAAGTTTGCAAGCTGAACCATGAAGAAGGGCATCCCGGGCTGCTCCCATTTATCCCTCCAGCATTCAATCATAAGCGGCATCAGTTCCCGGTATTGATAAGCCCTGCCGGTGTTAGCCTCACCCTGATACCAGATAGCTCCCTTTACGGCAAGATTTAACAGTGGATGAATCATCCCGTTATAAAGGGAAGAGGGTACCTGATTGGGTGTATATACCTCGAAACTGTAATTCAGGTTTTCCCCGGTGAGCTTGTATTTCCAGGTACCGGACAGGTTAATTTCAAAGTCTCCCGAATTGGCCGTAAAAACTTTGGGTCCGCTCCAGAATCCGCCTCCTCCGCCAAAATCGTAAACTTTAACCGCGATCACGTTTTTTCCTGGTACCAGGATCTTCGGATCAACCTTATAGGAACGTTCCGCATCGTAACTGTTCTCCGTTCGTCCCACTTCCACTCCGTTTACATAGCATATGTCTCCGTCGTCTATTTTCCCCAGATTCAGAACCAGGCCCCTTTCTGCCACTTCCGCAGGCAGTTCGATCTCCTTGCGATACCAGACCACTCCGTCAATTCCGGTAAGCCCTCTGCTTTCCCACATTCCCGGAACCTCAGCTTCCTTCCAGTGGGTATAATCCACCTCCCTGGCCGACCAGTCTTCTTTTTGAGGATTATCCGGGTCCACTCCAAAATCTTTCATGAGTCCCTCCAGAATGGTTTTCTTCTCCTGTTCTGCCTTTTCAGGATCGAGGGCTTTGATCTTTTCAATTTTCTCCGTAAAATCCGGATGTGTGGCAATATAATCCATACTCGTCCATGCCTCAATGTTGGTGCCCCCCCAATTGGTGCTTATAAGACCAATGGGAACCCCAACTTCTTTCTGGACGAACCTCCCAAAGAAGTAACCTACAGCACTGAAAGATGGTATGCTTTTCGGGGAACAAACGTCCCATTTTGTGGCGGGAATATCGTCGACCGGTGAAAGCTGAAAATTCCTTCCCACATCCAGTAGCCGGATGTTCGGATGACCGGCATTCATAATCTCTTCTTCCGCATTATTGCTGTTGCTGACCGTCCATTCCATGTTCGACTGACCCGAACAGATCCAAACATCGCCGATCATAATATTCTCCAGACCAATCTGATTTTTACCGCTAATAATCATGCTGTAAGGTCCGCCGGCAGGCATCGCCGGGAAAGTCACCATCCACATACCCTCGGCATCTGCCTTGGTTTTGCGGACCTCTTCCGCGAATTCAACCTTTACACTTTCCTTCTTGTCAGCCCATCCCCACACTTTGATCTCTTTGTTTCTCTGGAAAACCATATTGCTTGAAATCACCTGGGGAAGAGTGATTTCGGCCTTTAACAGGGAAGGAAAAACCAGCAGAAATGCCAGCCATAATATCGTCGTAGTTCGTTTCATGGTATAATTTTAATTTAGTTTGGATCATCTCAGGGTCAGCATTCGTAATGAAGATTCATACCTGCTACGAATGCGATGGGAAAAATACAAAAAAAAGGGGAACTATGACAGTTCCCCTATTTTTTTGTCTGGGCTGGGCTAATCGCTCAACACCCGGAAATCTAAGCATTATAGGTGCTCGAGGCAGTGGTACCTCCCTTGCCCGTCCAGTTGGTATGGAAAAACTCACCCCGGGGTTTGTCAATCCTTTCGTAGGTATGAGCCCCGAAATAATCCCTCTGTGCCTGCAGCATGTTGGCCGGAAGCCGACCTTCCCTATAGCCATCGAAATACGAAAGCGCACTACTGAAGGCAGGAACAGGGATGCCGTTTTCGGTGGCAGTGGAGACTACTTTTCTCCAGCCCGACTGTGCCTTATGAAGGGTTTCGGTAAAGAAGGGATCCAGCATCAGGTTTTGCAGGGATGGATTGTTCTTGTAGGCTTCCGTGATCCTTCCCAGGAATACCGAACGGATAATGCACCCACCCCTCCACATCTGGGCAATCTCACCGTAGTTAAGTTTCCAGTCATACTCCCCTGCCGCTTCTTTCATCAGTGCATAGCCCTGTGCATAGGAGATAATCTTGGATGCATAAAGTGCATCGCGTATCTGGTTGATGAACTCAGACTTATCCCCGGTAAATTGAGGCTTTGGTCCTTTCAGAATCTTAGAAGCCTCCACTCTTTCGTCTTTCTGAGAGGAGAGTATACGCGCAAAAACCGACTCACCGATAAGGGTCAGAGGTACGCCCAGGTCCAGGGCCGAGATGGCGGTCCATTTGCCCGTCCCTTTTTGTCCGGCCGTATCCAGGATCTTCTCCAGCAGGGGCTCACCATCTTCTTTATATCCAAGAATATCGCGGGTGATCTCAATCAGATAACTGTCGAGCTCCCCTTCGTTCCATTCTTTGAATACCTCATGCATCTCGTCGGCCGTCATACCCAACAGATTCTTCATGATAAAATAAGCCTCGGAGATCAGCTGCATATCCCCGTATTCAATCCCGTTATGAACCATCTTCACGAAATGACCGGCTCCGTTGGCTCCAACCCAGTCGCAACACGGAATGCCATCCACGTTCGCCGCGATATCCTGGAAGATGGGTTTCACATGGGACCAGGCATCCACCGAACCTCCGGGCATGATGGAAGGTCCGTTCAGGGCTCCTTCTTCCCCCCCGGAAACTCCGGTACCGATAAATAGCAATCCCTTGCTCTCTACATATTTTGTTCTCCGAATGGAATCCGGGAAGTGAGAGTTCCCCCCGTCAATAATTATATCCCCTTCTTCAAGATAAGGAATGATCTGTTCAATGAAATCATCCACCGGCTTGCCGGCTTTCACCAGCAACATCACTTTCCTGGGTCTTTTAAGCGATTTGACCAGTTCTTCAATACTGTGGGCAGGAATGAAATTTTTTCCTTTCCCTCTGCCGTTTACAAAGTTGTCTACTTTTTCCACGGTGCGATTAAATACAGCCACGGTATAGCCGTTGCGTTCCATGTTGAGAACCAGGTTTTCACCCATCACGGCCAGACCAATAAGTCCGATATCTGCCAATTTTTCCATTTTACTTTGTTAAATTTTATATTTAGTTGATAATTAACAATTGTCCTTTCAGCAAAAACAATCTGTCTCAAGTACTGAAAAGCCCATTTTCTCTAGTTTTGTCGTCAGTCCCGGCCAGGGATTGTTGATCAGTTTTAAGGAAAATGCCTTTTCTTCCCTCCGGATTCGGTAATTCCCCCTGAGCATTTCAAACCGACCCGGATCCTCCCTGAGCATCCGGTCGTCCTCCATGATATCATAGCTCATCCGATGCACACGAGCGATAATTTCGGTTTCTTCAAGACCCTGACAATCCACTGCAAGATAGGCGTTTTCGGGCTGAGGAAGTTCATCCGGCACCCAGGAATCCATTCCCAGTCCAAAAAAGGCTGAATGGGCCCTCACACTCATCAGCGTTCCGTTTGCCTTACCGTCCGTCGAATAGCCTGCGATATGAGGAGTACCAATCTCGCAAAGACCCAGCAATTCCTTGTCAATCGCGGGTTCTCCATTCCAGACATCCAGGATGGCTGACTTCAGTTTCTTTTCTTTCAGGGCTTTCTTTAGTTCCTTCTCAACAACCGTTTCACCCCTCGAGGTATTGATAAATACCGCCCCTTCCTTCATCTTATTAAAAAAAGCAGCATCCACCATTCCCAGGGTGGGGTGCTTTCCCGCATTCGTGAGAGGTACATGCAGACTCAATATATCAGACTCCTTCAGCAAGGTATCCAGATCAGTAAATCCCTGTCCTCCTTCTGCTTCGGCCCGTGGCGGATCGTTGACAAGCACCCTGAATCCAAGGGTTTTGGCTGATTCCGCAACTTTGGATCCTACATTACCCGCCCCAATTACACCAAGGCAAAGGTCTTTGGGTTTCAGGCCGTGGCTTTCCATAAGGTACAGCAAGGACGACCTGAGATATTGATTAACGGAATCGGAGTTACAACCGGGGGCATTGGTCCATTGGATCCCATGCCCTTCGCACCAGGCGGTATCTATATGATCGTGCCCGATGGTGGCAGTGGCTATGAACCTGACTTTCGATCCCTTCAGCAAAGTTTCATCACACCGCGTGCGGGTGCGGACCAGGAGAGCATCGGCCTCTTTCACGTCCTCAGGCCTAATCTCATTGCCCGGCAGGTATCGAATGTCTGAAGCATCATCCAGAGCCCCTTTCAGGAAAGGGATTTTTTCATCGGCGATGATCCGTATTTTGCTCATGCGAACCTTTCTTTGGTTGACCATAATCCAAGGGCCGGATTGGAAACATAGAAGATCTCTTCTCCGTCCACCACATTCATCCCGTCCTTTAGCTTGTCCGGATTGTATTTACGGATCATGGCCTCATAATCTGCATATTCATAATTTACCGAGCGGATATCTTTTTCCGGTATTCCCGGTGTGCAATAGGTGATTTTGAATCGCCCCTCGGAAGATCCGTGGATAAGATGGGCAGCAGCACTAAGATTTTCTCCCAGATCCTTTTCCGTGCGCGTCAGTTCAAGAATACCGGGAGTGTCGATATAGCCATACTTACGGATCAGAGTATCGATGGTCCGGTCTTCACCAAACTCACGCAAACCCGGTGCAAGTACAATGATCTCGCCCTCGTCGGCAATAGCCATGCGCGTACGGTAAATGCTCTTATTCCCCAGCCAGGTACTTTTAAACTCTTCAGGATCAAGGTAAACTACTACTCTCTTCAGAGGCTCATCCAACAGACTGAAATTCACCTTTAGCGAAAGAGCTGCAGCTTTTTCAAAGCAGCTCCGGTCGTTCCCGACAAAGAGTCCGCGGGTAGCCAGCCTGCCCTCTTCATTTCTTGCGATCACTGTCTGAAAATAAACCACCGGCAGATCCTTTGCAAAATGATCACTGGCATAATCCAGAACCTGCCTCACCGGATTATCGGCACGGCCCATGATTCGCTCCATCCCGTAAGCAGCTCCAAGAAAATGACTTTTGTTGATACTTTCCGCCCCTCCTGTGCCTACAAAAATGTTTTTGTTATAGTTGGCCATCCCGATTACTTCATGCGGAACCACCTGCCCCACGGAAAGGATAAGGTCGTATCCTCCTTCAACCAGGATCCTGTTTACCTGGGCGGGCCAGTCATAGTCTACCCTTTCCTCCGATATTTCTTTTATGAAGGATGATGGCACTCTCCCCAGGCTGATCACATCTTTCCTCCAATCGTGCCTCAGAAAACGTTCCGTGGGAATGTTCCCGAACATCTTCACTCTTTCTCCATCTGTTAAGGGGAAGTGAGTTCCCAGAGCCGGCAGAATGTCCACCTCTTTACCCTGGAAAATCTCCCAAACATAGCGTGTAATCTCCCCTGCCCGTGAATGATAACGGGTAAAATCCGGTGGGATCACCAGTACTTTCTTCACTCCGGTAAAGGCTGAAAGGGCCTGTTCAACAGCCAGCTTCAGCTCTTCGCCGGTAAAATCGGTCTTTTCATCTCCCCGCTGATAATATATCATAATCTTAGTTTTTATTTCTCCTTCCAGGAGGGATGCTCCGGAAGGTAACTTTCAAATTCCCTGATCAGGTTTTCTTCGTATTCACCCTTGTATTTCTGTGAGAAAAAGAGATCCAGCGCTTCATCATGAAAACGTTTCCAGGAGTCCTCTTCGTGTCCGGGATTGATAGGGAAAAACAGGACTCCGTTGGATTGTGCTGCCTTGAGGTCGCCCGGTGCATCCCCGATCATCAGGATCTTATCGTCGGGATACTTGTTTTTGGCGGCCAGGGCCAGGTGCTCGGTCTTGGTCCCATACTCCTGTCCGGCGATCACCCTAACATATTTATCGATCTTGTTCTCTTTCCATTCCCGTTCCAGAGCCTCAACAGGGGTCTGTGATACCACCAGGGCATCGGCCTTTTGGGTAAGCTTTTTCAGGGATTCCTTCACCATGGGAAAAGGAGGCATGCCATATACCATTTCACCAATATCCTGGTTCACCTTTAAGGACCATGCATAGATCCTGTCCATCATCGGATCGTCAATTTTTTCGGCAAACTCTCCCAAGGCTGGATTTCCCAGTTTGGTTTCTTCTTCCGTCCATTTCTTCAGAAGGCTCAGGTCAGGCAGTTCCATCCCCCTTGCATGTACTTCTGGCCTTTTCTCCAGCAGTCTCACCGTTTCCAGCAGGGCGAGAAAACGGTTGGTGCCTCTCGTTTTAGAGTATAGGTTCACAAACTCCCAGGTTTCCCGGGCATACTTGGAAATTTTCTGAAGCTCGAAGCTTTTAATAAAATTCGGACAAAAACATTCTTTCTGCTTGATCTCCATAGTATCGAAAGCACATCCGTCCGAATCGATGCCAATAAAAAATTCGTTCCTGGGCTTGAGTTCTTTGAGTATTTGCTGTGGATTGGTCATAATCAAAATTTTGTTTATTTATATGCCTGAGGCGTGTATTCTTTAAGTTTCTTTTCTGCAAAAATCTTTTCAAACCGGGTAAACCGCTGTATCCCGTTCACGAGGGGTACGCTAACCCAGTCTTCTCCGATCAGGGGCTTCACATAGTTCACAAATTCATCGCTCACGTCGGTGCCACCCTGGGTGATCCATTCCTTCGGAAAGGTACGCTCGGAGAGAGCTACTTTTTCCAGGGGCACTTTGTCGTAACGCACATTGTAAATCAGTCCGGGTTCACGCAGGATTGTGGCCATCCAGCCGTTCCCGTCATTCATGGCGATCTCCACCGCTTTTTGACCCACCTTGTAGGCCTCATCCAGGTCCACCGTAGATGCATAGATGGCAGTATCCCTCTGATCGGTCCCCATTACCTGTCCCCGCGCACTCCCCCTGGCCTTCAGTCCTTTCTGGTTCAAATAGTTAACTACGGTCTGGAAAACGGATTGCTGACTCGAGCCGAAGGAGGTATGCCCAAAAGCATCCTTGACCTCACCCAGGCTGCCTACGTCGAAGCCTTCGCTGACCACCACGATGCAGCGTCCGTCTTTAGCCAACTGATCGTTAACACGGTCGGCCATCTCTTCGAGGCTCACATCCGACTCAGCCAGGTAGATCTGCAGGGGCATCTCCCTTTTGGGATCGGCCAGCCGGGCTGCCGCCGGAATATAGCCTATCTTGCGACCCATGGCCTGGAGCACCAGCACCGGGTCGGCCGGTGAAGAGCCCATATTCTCCTCATTGGCATTTTGTACGATATGCGACCAGTAGCGAGCCACACTGCCATAGCCGGGAGTATGATCGATCAACTTGAACTCACTGTCGCCCACATCGTTATCTATGGTCTTGGGCACACCCGTCGAGATCAGTTCGAGTCCGCGATCCCGCGCGAGCTCAGCCACCTTGAAAGCGGTATGTTGCGAGTCGTTGCCGCCGATGTAAAAGAAGTATCCTACATTGTGGGCTTTGAGGACCTCAATTATCCGTTCAAAATCCTTTTCCTGATGATCCTTTAGCTTATACCGGCAGGTTCCGATGGATCCGGCTGCGGGTGTGACGCGTAGGAGGGCCACCTCCTCCTCATCCTGAGCACTCAGATCGATCAGTTCCTCCTTAAGAACCCCTTCAATGCCGTGCCAGCCTCCGTATACCTTGCCGAATACATCGGGAAACATACGGCAGGTCTCAATGATCCCTCTCAGCGAGGAGTTGATCACGGGTGAAGGTCCGCCGGATTGAGCTACAATTACATTTTTCGCCATGTTCAGATTTATTTTTTAGTTATAATTACACACCTCCGAACGCACTGTATCCCCCATCGACCGGAATCACAATCCCGGTGATAAAGGAAGAAATATCCGAAACCAGGAACAGCAGGGTTCCCTGCAAATCCTCCGGTTCACCAAACTTACCCATGGGGGTATTGTAGATGATCTTCTCCCCCCTTGGGGTGAGCTTTTCCTCTTCATCCAGCAATAAAAAGCGGTTTTGATTGGTAAGAAAAAAGCCGGGAGCGATGGCATTGACCCTCACCCCTGTTTTGGCAAAATGTACCGACAGCCACTCGGTGAAATTATTGATGGCTGCTTTGGCAGCCGAGTATGCGGGTATCTTGGTCAGTGGCTTGTAGGAGTTCATGGACGATATATTTACGATGCTTCCCTGCCCTTTCTTTACCATCTCCTCGGCAAAAACCAGGGTAGGCAGCAGGGTGCCCATGAAATTCAGATCGAACACCTTTTGAAATCCCTCAAGCTTCAACCCGAAAAAACCTTTTTCCAGTTGATCTATGCTGTTTTTATCGAGGTTTTCCAGCTCGGTAGTAGCCTGGGGTGAGTTTCCTCCGGCCCCGTTAATCAGGATATCGATGCTGCCGAAGCGATCCAGCACTTCATCGCGCGCTTTCAACAAGCTTTCGCGCTCCAGCACATTCCCTTCTACTCCAATACACTCGGTACCGGTTTCATCAGACAGTTCCCCGGCCAGTTGATCCGCCACCTCTTTTCTGAGGTCCAGCACAGCCGTTTTTACGCCCGCCCCCGCCAGCGCACGGGTCATCGCAGTACCCAGCACACCGGCTCCTCCGGTAATGATACATACCTTGTTTTTTAGATCGCTGAAATCAATGTTTGTCATATGGTATTATTTGTATTCGTAATAATCAATATTTTCACGGGTTACAATATCAATAGGCAAATAGTTTATTTTTTCGAGACTGCGTTTGAGGACAACCGACTGGAACAGGTGCATGATGCCTCGGTATCCCTGCTCTTCGGGCTTCTGACTGATCAGGAAATCGATGACCCCCGATTTAAGGTAACGGACATTCTCAGGCAACAGATCATAACCCACCAGTCGAACCGGCGAAAACTCTTCCCCGGACAGCAACTCGGCCATGCGGTACACCCTGGAGTTCGTAACAAATATGCCCAGGGTCTGACCGGACCGGAAGTTCTTCACCAACAGTTCCTGAAGATGTTCTGTATCCGACACCGGACAATCCAACGTTTTGATCGTGATCCTTTCCAGGTCATGATCGGCAAAATACTTACGGAACCCTCGTTCCCTTCGCAGGATATGATTATGGTTATCCTTTCTTCCCGCAATGTTGAAAATCAATATCTCACCCGCCTCTTTCCATCCGTAGGTTATCAGACTGGCACCCAAATACCCGCTCTGCAAGGCATTTTGTCCGATATACGGAACATCCCTGCTCTCATCCAGGTTGGAGTTAAACAACAGCAACGGTATCCCTTTCTCCCGGCAGGATTCGATAAAACGAGCCGATTCACCGGGAAAGACGGGAGCGAACAATACGGCATCGGGTTTATCATGGAGGATGGAGCTCGCTGCACGATTGAAGGAGGAAACTTCAAACTGATCGAAAAGATAAGGCTGCACACTAATCCCGAAATGTCCGATCTCATCCAGTGCCTTATTGATGCCTGTATTCGGAGCCTGCCAGAAATCATTTCCGTTTGCGGACACGGGCATGACCACGGCAAAAACATACTGCTTTTTCATAGCCAGGGTGCTGGCAAGTATATCAGGCTGATAATTAAGATCTTGGATAATACCCTCAATCTTCGCCCGGGTCTTCTCCGAAACCTCCCCCCGGTTATGAATTACCCGGTCTACTGTGCCTGGGGACACCTGTGCGAGTCGGGCGATATCTTTGATGCGGATTTTCAATTAATAAATTGAATTACAGTATATTATTAAATTACTCAGGTTTCTGGATCAGGATTCTCAGGACAAAAATAATGAAAATAAAATTGGATATCCAAGAATTTCACTGTAATTTCGTGTCCGTACACGGAAATAATTCTAACCAAGCATAAATCAGGATATGAAAATCGAAAAATATTCATTCGGAACCGGAGACCGGTTCGGGAGACAGGGAAAAGCGCAGTTGGCGGCCATCATGAAAGCCCGGGAGGCAGGCGTAGCCCTGGTTCCGGTCTGGAACAAGTCCAACCGCGAACACAAAACCATAGGCTCCATCCCGGGAGATGTCAGGGTTGAAGCCGATAACGCGGTACACGAACTGGGCTATACCGGTAACTATTATGTGGATGCCGACCATATAAACCTTTCCAATGTGGATCCCTTCATCGCGGGTTCCGATTTTTTCACGATTGATGTGGCTGATTTTATCGGAGAAAAAGCAGACCAGGGGGAGATGGACCGTTTTGTGGACAGGAACAGGAAGTACCTGGGCCATCTCAGCATACCCGGGATTGATCGCGAATTTAAGATAGAGGAAGATCAGCTACGGGCTATCGCAGGCAACTTTCTTTCCGCCATCCGGAAGGCTTCGGATATCTACCGCTATATCGCGGAAAAAAAGGGGGAAGGCAATTTTATTCCCGAGGTTTCCATGGACGAGGTGGAGAACCCTCAGAGTCCCATTGAACTGTTTTTTATTCTCGGCGGACTTGCGGCGGAGGGGCTTCCACTGCAGACCATTGCCCCCAAGTTTACCGGACGGTTTAACAAAGGGGTTGACTATGAGGGCAGGCTGGAGTCTTTCCGTCAGGAGTTTGAAGAGGATCTGCTGGTGATCGATTTTGCAGTGAAAGAATTCGGTCTCCCGGAAAACCTGAAACTAAGTGTACACTCAGGAAGCGATAAGTTCAGCATTTACCCGGTAATGGGTGAGTTGATCCGCAAATATGACAAAGGACTTCACGTGAAAACCGCCGGCACCACCTGGCTGGAAGAGGTGATCGGACTGGCCATGGCCGGGGGTGAAGGACTGGCCATGGCGCGGAGAATCTACCGGGAGGCCTACCGCCGGATGGATGAACTGACCGGGCCCTATGCCACGGTGATCGACATTGACCGGGCAACCCTCCCTTCACCCGATAAGGTTGACGAATGGGATGAACAGATGTTTGCCGACAGTCTCCGCCATACACCGGGTCATGAGCACTACCATCCGGGATTTCGTCAATTGATCCATGTAGGCTACAAAGTGGCCGCAGAGCTGGGCGATGAATACCTTCAGCTCCTGGATGAACACCATGAGATTGTGGGTCGGCAGGTTACGGAGAATATTTACGATCGGCATCTCGGCCGACTCTTTCCCATTTGATATAACGAAAAAAAATACACTCATCATGAAAGCATTCCTTGACGATCATTTCCTGCTGGAGAACGAGGTTTCCCAGGAGCTTTACCATAGCTATTCCGAAGATCTGCCCATCATTGATTACCACTGTCATTTGCCTCCGGAGGACATAGCGGCCGACCGGAACTTTGAGAACCTTACTCAGATATGGTTGTATGGGGATCATTACAAATGGAGAGCCATGCGGGCCAACGGCATAGATGAAAAATACTGCACGGGAAGTGCTTCCGATAAGGAAAAATTTCTTGCCTGGGCAAAAACGGTTCCGGCAACCCTCAGAAATCCCCTTTATCACTGGACTCACCTTGAGCTGAAGCGGTATTTCGGGATCGACGAGCTGTTGAATGAGAGCACGGCCGAAGCGATTTATGAGAAGGCTTCGGAGATGCTGCGAACCCCGGAGTTCAGCGTCCGCAATCTGCTGAGAAAAATGAAGGTGGAGCTTTTATGTACTACCGATGATCCGGTGGACAGTCTTGAGCATCACCGAAAGATCCGTGAGGATGGTTTTGAGATCAGGGTGCTGCCTACCTGGAGACCCGACAAGGCTATGGCGGTGGACAATCCGGTTAGCTATAACGATTACCTGGATAAGCTGGAAGAGGTGTCGGGCATAAGGATCAATACCCTTTCAAAGCTGATGGAAGCCCTGGAGAAAAGGCATCAGTTTTTTCATGAGCAGGGATGCCGGTTATCGGATCACGGACTGGAACGCTTTTTCGGAGCGGAGTATACCGAACAGGAAATTGAAAAGGCCTTTGTGATAATCCGGAGTGGCAATGCACTCAGCAAAAAGGAAATACTCAAACTAAAATCGGGACTCCTTCATAAGTTTGCGGTGATGGACCATGCGAAAGGATGGACCCAGCAGTTTCATATCGGAGCCATTCGGAACAATAACCGGCTGATGTTCGAAAGGCTGGGTCCCGATACCGGTTTTGATTCCATCGCCGACGGGGATCTGGCCCGGGATATGTCGGATTTTTTCGACCGACTGGCCTCTGAGGAGAAACTGACGAAAACCATCGTGTACAATTTGAATCCCCGTGATAACGAGTTGATCGTGACCATGCTCTATAATTTCAACGACGGATCACAGGCGGGTAAGATGCAGTTCGGCTCCGGCTGGTGGTTCCTGGACCAGAAGGACGGAATGGAGAAACAGATGAATGCCCTCTCCACCCTGGGTCTGCTGTCCAAATTTGTAGGTATGCTCACCGATTCCCGTTCCTTCCTCTCCTACCCCCGGCATGAGTATTTCAGAAGGATACTTTGCAACCTGGTTGGCAGGGATATGGTAAACGGCGAAATACCCCACGATATGGATCTGGCCGGAAAATTAGTATCGGATGTGTCCTATCACAATGCGAAGGAGTATTTATTCCCATCAGGATCCTAACTATCCTGAATGATCCGTGGATTTTTTGATTATCTACCCCGGGAGGGAATAAAAACAGAAATGAATATAGTACAGAACTCCTTTACTCTATTTATTGCAATCAACATCCATAAAATCTGCATCCCAGCAATGCCAGTCAGTATTGCCGCCAGCCCAGTTTGTGGATTTGATCCTTCCTGAATAGTCACTCCGGTTCATTTCAATATTAACGAGGACAAATTTAGATGCGAAGGCATCATAGTAATCGATATTATAATAATAATTATCCATTGCCTCATCAATACCATATTCCAACTCACTACCGTTAAAGGGTTCCGGCTCGCGATCATTATTCAATTCCCTTACGTAAGTATAAACCACATTATTTATCTCTTCCCCGGTTGCTTCCCAATCAATGGTGAGAACTTCTTCCTGAAAGTTTAAGCTGTGATAAAGGGTCCAGGTACCTTCGGAAACATCCTTTGCAGAAATACCCTCAAACCATAGAAAATCTTCAAAAGAGGCAATTCCGGTATGAGAGATTCGCATTTCCCATTTTATATCATTAGATCTTACTTCGGCAGTCAGCTTCGCCGAATAATTTGTGTAATCGTCGCCCAGGGTATAAGCCCATTCCCAGGTATTATCGTTAATCCGGGTAGGCATATTGGTAAAGGAATACTCAAAAGCTACCACAGGTATTGCGAGGGTTTTGAATAGAAGGGTATTCCAAACCGCAACGGTTAGGTAGGCAATTCCGAAATTCCAGGATGACTCAATTTCTGCAGCACCTTTTTTTAAGCCTGACTCCCCATTATCCGTAAATACTGTTAGATCGAGCGCAAGGCTTTCCACGGGTGGAAGCGCAGGTGCATCACCCTCATCTTCGTCCTTTGTACAATTAACCAGAACAAAACCTGACAACAGAGTCAGTAAGAAAAAAATGCTGATTTTGCTTTTCATAGTTGTTTATTTAAGCGTGATTATTGATTTATCAATCTACCTCCTGGAACGATAAAGTTGAGTGAATCATTGCCAAATTGATGAGATTTTTGTTAAAATTAAAACTAAGGTTTAAACTCTTGGTTAATTCAAACTGTTCTTTTGGTTAAACTACAGAAAAAATTCTAACCGACATGTTTCTGTATGAATCATCGCAAAAGGTAAAACAGCTGGAAAAAAGAAAAGGGGGGTATTATTATTTTACACTCAGTGCCGAAATTGTAAACCGTTTGCACTATCAGCGCCATTCAAGACTCCTTTGCTCTATAGATGATAAAATTTCCTTGAAATCCGGTATTGATATCGCCTACTGCGGACTCTATTACGTTGAATGGTCCAATTGATCGGGAGTCATTGCCGGTTTCTCAACCATTCGGCTTCCAATGTCCTATGTTATTGTTTCGCCTTAATTTTCTATATTGCAGGTAAAAAGATGAATATACAAACCGGTTTACAGCGAG
>CAZNFR010000074.1:0-17930 GCA_964572225.1 uncultured Bacteroidaceae bacterium | reverse complement strand
ATTCCTGTTCCCTGCTCCCTGCATAAACAATATGGGTGTGCGAATCGCACCAGGCAGGAAAAACCATTCTTCCTGATAAATCGCGGGTTTCCATGGCCTGCCTATAAAGGGAGGAATCAAGGGATTCCATGGGCCCGTAATCCGCTATGGCTCCTTCCTTGATAAAGACAAAAGCATTTGCTATTTCGGGAAGATGAAGCATTTCCTTTCCCGATCTGAACTTTGGGCCAGTTTCCGATACCTGGATCAGATTCTGTATATTTACCAATAAGATGGACATCCGACTATGATTAGAATGATTCGTATTTTCTGTAATCTTTTTTTTAGGGGTAAGGCACCAGCCCTATACCTGCTTACCGCCATTCTCGGGTTTCCTTTATCCGTATTTTCCCAGTGGGGAATCACAGATTCTCTGAAAACCGATAGCGGACCCGAACAATATTATTGTCTCTTCCACCCCCCACATCCAACAAAAGACCCTGGACGTCCCCTACTTATTCTTGCCGATCCGGGTGGTCGTGCCCGTTACGCTGTGACAAGATATAAAGATCTTGCCGAAAAGCACAATTTTATTCTGTGCTGTTCCTATGCTGTAAAAAACGGCCCCTACGAACCCAACAAGGATTTGCTTACCCATCTCCTCTTATCTCTTCTCAAAAACGAAAGCTTGTCGGCAGGTTCCCACTTTATGGCCGGATTCTCCGCGAGATCCAGGCTCGCTTCAGCTTATTGCATCGAAAACCGGAAAATCAAAGGAATAATCGCCTGTGGAGCCGGATTTCCACCCGAATTCGGAGGTCAGGCCCTGAGCATTCCCGAATATACCGGGATAATTAGGATTTATGATATGAATTTCTCTGAAATGGTCAGGAATCGCATGAAATACCTGGATGCTGAATGGAAAGATAAACTCCTGGTTGGGGAATTTGACCATAGCTGGCCCCCGGCAGAGGTTTTTGAACTCGGACTTTTTTATGCCGGACTTACTTCCGGGGAATATACAGAGGATATTTCAGGATTTGAGGATAAAATGATACAGGATCAAATCCGTCGCTCCCTCAAAATTGCCGCATTACTCAATAACCTAAACAGGGAGACTGAAGAAAACCGGGAAAAGGAATATCCCGGAGGACAATCCGGATTGATCAGTGTGGAGGAATGTAAGGCTTATATTGAACATGAATACAGCAAACTCAATGAATATATCGGTAATATCAATGCTATCCATACCAATATTCCGGCCCTAAAAAACAATCTCCTTCCCCGTTCCTATTGGGTTTATCTTCGCAAGGACCTTGACCGGAGTGCCGAAATGGCCCAAAGCCCTTCTGACAGCGCCCGATTTGTCAGGTATAAATCCTTCCTTATTGCGAATGTATACGAAATTGCCGCGGCGAAAATCCGCTATGATCAGGATTATCCCGCTGCCGGGAAATACCTGAAGGTATGGTCAGCCCTTTCACCCGATAATCCTTTTCCTCACTATATGCTGGCGCGCAATTACATGCGTATGGGAAAAAATGGAAAAGCAAAAAAAGAACTAAAGAAAGCCCTTAAGAAAGATTCCCAAAAGCAGCTCCCCGACCCGGCGGCCGACAGCCTTCTTAAGTCGCTGTACTAAGAATTACATCTTACTTGAGTGTATATGCCATTAACACACCGAGGTAATTCCCAATGGCATAGCCCAGAATCCCCAGAATTAATCCGGATAAAACCAGGGTTTTGTTTTTGAGTGCAGCCGCCACCACCGGAACGAAGGGAGGCGACATAGAGAGTGCTACGGAGGTGATGATAAAATGATCGGCATCCATTCCGAAGATCTTTGAGAAAATGGCGTGAAGCAGCAAGGATCCCACAACAGCCAGCAATACATAGAGAAATAAGGATAAAAGCATATCCGACTGATCCCTTCCGAACATATGTCCCAGATCGGCCATGGAGGCCACCACCACAGAAAACACCAGAATAAAATACATTCCCAGTGGAAAGGTCTTTTTTATTCTGTTTACCGAGGGCACCAGAGATGCCAGAATCCCCAGAGTAGTTATGAAAAGAATGGCAGCTACCGACTGAAAATTCTCGGAAAAAAGAAAGCTCAATCCGCCACCTATTGCCACAATAACCAACGCAAGTCCGAATGCCTTCAAAAGGGGCCGGAAAATGGAAGGGTGAAAGAAATTATCGTAGGATTCAAACTCCCTGGCCATTTCATCGATACGACTCTGCTCATCGCGGTTGTTATTTTCCTTGTAAGGCTTGAGAAAAAGCAGGAAAAATCGCTGTCCCAGGGTAAGAAGAAACAAAAGTAAAACGGCACCGATCACCAGATCACTGGTATGAGTGAGGAGATAAATCTCTTCATCAACTCCAAGCATCTCCTGAATGGCGGCCAGATTGGGTGTTCCTCCTGAATAAACACCGATCAGCATGCCTGACACTTTCCAGGCTTCGGGAATATTGTCCCTGAAAATAAAATGTCCCACCACAACCATGATGATCACGGAAACCAGTCCCAAAATCATGGATATAAAAGTTTTCCTGGCCATCTTCAGCCATTTCCGGATATCCTCGGAAAACAAAAGTAAAGGCAGGGCCAGAGGGATGGTGATGGAGGTGATGGTGTTCTGCAGATTGGCAGAATCATAAGGGATTACCTCCAGATTGCCGATCAGTAGTCCGGCAAGATAACAGATAGCAATGGACCCGATCTTTTGCACCACACTATATCGGGAGCCCAGGTAAATAACAAAAACGGGGAAAAGAAAATAGAAGAGTATCAGTAGAATTTTTCCGGCCATTTGGGTAGCTTTATCAAAAAATTAAGCCACAAAGGTATTCAAAAAAATGAATTGACCACGCCCTAAACAAAGTCCTCAAACCTATCCCTTAGGGGCACTCCTCGAAACTCTTGTTGTACTGGGTTATGGCCTTAAGACTCATACCCATGCTGGAAAAGCCTCCATCATGGAAAAGGTTTTGCATGGTTACCTTCCGGGTCAAATCCGAAAACAGGGTTATGCAATAATCAGCACAATCGTCGGCATCCGCATTTCCAAGGGGCGACATCCTTTCCGTGAAATCAATCAGGGTATCGATCCCTTTCACCCCGCTTCCGGCAGTAGTCCGGGTGGGCGATTGTGAGATGGTGTTGACCCTGATTTTGCGGTCCCTTCCGTAGATATACCCAAAGCTTCTGGCAATGGATTCCAGAAGGGCCTTGGCATCTGCCATATCATTATACCCATACAAGGTGCGCTGTGCTGCAACATAGC
The DNA here is from genome assembly GCA_964572225.1 of uncultured Bacteroidaceae bacterium. Taxonomy (GTDB): domain Bacteria; phylum Bacteroidota; class Bacteroidia; order Bacteroidales; genus CAZNFR01. Next base: position 14,658 of record CAZNFR010000074.1, on the reverse strand, counting down.
TCAGCGCCACCACCGAGCCCCACTCATTGATGGCATCCAACTTACGGGCCACCTGTAGCATTTTGTGAAAGGAAAGTGCAGATATGTCGAGCGTCTTGTGAAAATTGTTGTAATCAAGCTGATCGTATAGCTTGCCCTTACGCACATTGGGAGACATCCCAATGGAATGAAGCACAAAATCAATCTTTCCATCAAAACGCTCCATGGTTTTCCTGAATACATTTTCAATGTCTGAAAGGTCTGTCGCATCGGCCGGGATGACTTCCGATTTCGTTTTCTCCGCCAGCTGATTCAGGGTTCCCAGTCTCAGGGCAACCGGTGTATTGGAAAGGGTGAACTCAGCCCCTTCTTCAAAGGCCTTTTCGGCTACCTTCCACGCAATGGACATATCGTTAAGGGCTCCGAATATGATCCCCTTTTTTCCTTTTAGTAAATTATAAGCCATAATATCGGTATTAATCTGGGATGTAAATTTAGATTAAATTAACTTAACATAAAAAGAAAAAGCTTTTGCCCCGGCGGTTTTGGCGAGGAAAAAAAGTTGGAAGTGCTTGTAAAATAAAGGAATACAGGATTAATTCCCCGAAAGGAGTACCCGTGCATTTTCATAGGCAGCGGGGGTCAGGGCCTTGCCACTAAGCATCTTTGCCAGTTCGGCAAGTCGTTCTTCCTCGTTCAGAAGCTTCATCCGGGTGTGGGTGGCTTCCTGATCATCGGTCTTGAACACCAGAAAATGCTGATCACCGCGTGCGGCAACCTGCGGCAAATGGGTAATGGAGCAGATCTGGTGATCCCTGGACATCTCCTTCATTATGGTGGCAACCTTGTGGGCAATCTCTCCGGATACCCCGGTATCGATCTCATCAAAAATAATGGTGGGAAGTCCCAGAGAGCCGGAAATAAGATACTTTATTGCCAGCATAATCCGTGAAAGTTCCCCTCCCGAGGCTATCTTTGAAATTTCTTTGGGCTCAGATTTTTTATTGGCAGTGAAAAGAAAGCTGATGTGATCGGTTCCATATTCACCCGGACTCTCAGATTCCTGGTTTCCGATAGTAAACAATGCATTGGGCATTCCGAGTTGCTGAAGAAGGGAACTGATTTTTTCTTCCATGGCAGGAAAAATCTCCTTCCTTTTTCCGGATAAGTTGCCGGCTTTTTCCATGAGCTCAAGATATTTCCGGTTGGATTCATCCCTTTTCTTTTCCAGTCCGCTATCGGCAGTATCCAGCGAGAGAATTCTGTCGTCCATCTCTTTTTTCACCAACAGCAGTTCCTCAACACTTTCCCTGCCATGCTTATTTAATAGTTTATTGAGAAGATCAATCCTTTCCCGAACAACTTCCAGCCGGGAAGGGTCGTGTTCTATTTTTTCACCCGCCTGCTCAATTCCCGAAGCCAGGTCTTTAAGTTCGATGAGCACGCTGTTGAGACGTGATTCGAATTCCACGGAACCTTTATGATATTTCTGTATGGAGGCAATGCCGGTCCTGGCTTCTCGTATTTGCTGAAGGGCATTGATTTCATTCCCTTCAATATTCAACCAGGCCTCATAAAGCTTCTCTTTGATTTCCCGGGCATGCTCCAGGATCTCCAGTTCCTCCTCGAGTTCTTCCAGTTCGCCTTCCTTCAGATTGGCATTCTCCAGCTCAGTAAACTGAAATTCAAGGTAATCCTTTTCCTTAAGCCTTTCACTTCTCCCCTCTTCCAGTTCGCGGATTTCTCTCACCAGCTGCTGGTATCCCCGGAATGCCAATGAATACTGCTCACGTTCTTCGGAGGTCCCGGCATAAGCATCGACCACGCTTAACTGGTAGAACTGATCGGAAAGATTGAGGTTTTCATGCTGGGAGTGGATATCTACCAGCGCCTCTCCCAGTTCCTTCAGGACCTGCAATGTGACCGGAGTATCATTCACAAAAGCACGGGATTTACCATTATTGCTGATCTCCCGCCGGATAATCAATTGTTCCTCCCTGTCCAGTTCATTCCGTTCAAGAATGGGTTGAATTTCGCCCGAATCCTGTCCAAAGATCCCTTCAACTATACATTTCCGGGATTTGTCTTGAAGGACAGCAGTATCGGCACGCTGACCCAGCAAAAGGGAAAGGGCTCCGAGCAGGATGGATTTTCCTGCACCGGTCTCACCGGTTATGGTGGTTAATCCGGAGTGAAAACGAATACTCAGCTCATCAATGATGGCATAATTGCTGATATAGAGGCTCCGGATCATGCAGCTTAGCGGGTCTCAATAATTCGTTTGTATTTATTGGCGTTGGCCTGATCCACCTCATTGAGAATTTCATAAGCCCGGTTCTGTTCTTCCGGGAAGGCTTCAGAATAAAGGTTTACCAGTTCATCGGCCTTGGCATCGAAAAGCATATGCAAAGGCTGAAGGAAGGGATCCGGCTTCTGCCTGTGTACCTTCTGCAGCAATTCAAGACTGGTCGTGATCTCCATCCGGCCCTCATTGATTTTCCCGTCAAGCACATCAAGACCATGACGATGGTATCGATACATAAACTCCCTGACCGGACCGTATTCAGTATCCAGGAAATCCTTTACGAGCCAGTACCGGTTGCGGTGACTTGTATTCTCGAAGGGCTTCCACCCGGCCTCCGCCGCATTCTGCGCATTATCCACTATCCTTTCCGCAGTTTCCCAAAGGGGAGTTCCTCCTTCAAAGGAAAAGGAATCGTAATCGAGCGCCAGGACTACATACGCGTAATAAGCAAGAATGGAAGTAAGATTGGAAACATGGCTGTTAAAGTCAAACTCCAGAGGTTCAAACTCGATATAGCGAAAGTGAATATCGTTGTCTTTGTAATTTAACATAACCGTGTTGTAATTGGTATTGTACACCGGCCTCCGGGCTTGGATCTGCAGGTTTCCCTTAAACTCATCGGCCGAGATTTGCTCGGTAATATTAAACAGCATGTTGCATTCAATCCTCTCCTCGGGTGCGAATACCTGATTGGTCCATACCGTATTGTTCATAAATTCAAATATGGCCGTCTGAAGGGTCTCAAATACCTGTTTGTTGGTTCCCTGAATCTGCTGGGTTACAATCTGCACATTGCAATTCAGCTCCTGGCCATTCGAAGCCGGGGCAGAAAATACAGCAATAAAAAGGATAACCAGGACTCTATTCAGTTTTATCATCGATTAACTCCATTATTTTCTCTACAATATCGCGGGCAACGTCTTTCTTCGATTTTAACTCAAAATTATCAATATTATTGTTTTTGTCAATAAGGCTGATCTTATTGGTATCCGTCTCAAATCCGGCGCCTTTGTCCTGCAGGGAGTTCAGAACGATCAGATCGAAATTCTTTTTTTTCAGCTTCCGGGAAGCATTCTCCAGTTCTTCGTGTGTTTCCAGGGCAAAACCAATGTTAACCTGACCTCTGGCCTTGATCTTCCCGAGTTCCAGGGCAATATCCGGGGTAGCTCGAAGCACCAGAGTCATTTCATCCCCTTCTTTCTTGATCTTTTCCTTTAATGGAAATTCAGGGGAAAAATCAGCCACAGCCGCAGTGAAAACCGCAATTTTTGTTTTGGGATAAACCCTCTTTGCAGCCTCAAACATCTCGGCCGCAGTGGTTACGGAAATTACTTCGATAGTTGGATGCTGAATCCGGATTCCCACCGGACCGCTTACCAGATAAACAGATACCCCACGGTTTGCCAGCGCTTCCGCAATGGCGTATCCCATCTTTCCGGAGGAACGGTTGGAAATAAAACGCACCGGATCCAGGGCTTCCCGTGTGGGTCCCGCGGTTACCAGTGCCTTAAAATTTTTTAATTTTTTTTTTCCTGAAAGGTCTGAGCAATGAGCGACAAAATCTCTTCGGGTTCTTTCATTCTTCCTTTTCCGTGGAGTCCGCTTGCCAGTTCACCGGTTTCGGGTTCTATAAGCAGGTCCCCGAAAGATTGAAGTTTGCGAATGTTTTCGGAAGTGGAGGGATGTTTAAACATATCCAGATCCATGGCCGGAGCAAACATCACCGGACATTTTGCCGAAAGATAGGTGGCGATCAGAAGATTACCAGCCGCACCATGAGCCATTTTTGAAAGAGTGTTGGCCGTGGCCGGGGCAATCACGAAAAGATCGGCCCAATTGCCGAGATCGACATGACTGTTCCAGGACCCTTCAGCCTTGAAAAAATCGGTTAATACGGGATGCCCCGAGAGGGTGGAAAGAGTACCTGCTGTGACAAATTCATGGGCAAAGGGCGTAAGGATCACCTTCACGTCGGCTCCTTCTTTTTTCAGAAGACGCAAAAGGTTAACCGCTTTAAAAGCCGCTATGCTGCCCGTGATCCCCAGCAGGATCTTTTTCCCTTCGAGTGTCATTCGGTTTCTTCTTCCTTGGGAAGGTTCTCCTGAACCCTATGATAGATCTCGTTATTCAGGAACTCCTCCAGGGAAATGAGAGAGGGTTTGGGCAATCTTTCGTAGAATTTTGAAATCTCGATCTGCTCCCGGTTTTCAAAAACTTCTTCCAGGTTGTCGGTATAATAGGCAAACTCTTCAAGCTTGCGGTTTAATTCCTGCTTCATTTCCACACTAATCTGGTTTGCTCTTTTGGAAGCAATGATCACCGCTTCATAAATGTTGTTGGTGTCCTTGTCCAGCTGACGGATATCCCGAGTAATGGTGCTGGAAGGGGCCTGACTCTTCTTGTAATCTACCATAATTATGATTTGTTAATTTAATTTATTTCCTGTCCAAGTTTATCCATGGCATCCTCATACATTTCGGTGGCCTGTCTGGCAAATATGCCTTCGGAAAATTCCCCGATAAAGGAATAATACTCATCCACGGTGGTCTGGAATCTTTCCATTTTCAGATTCTCAACGCTGTTATCGGCCAAAAGGTAACTGGCACGAAGGATGAGAAACATGAGCTCCTCCCGGTATTTAGTATCCGGAAACTCGTTAAGGCTGTTTCTGAGTGCCACGATGGCAGCTTTGTAATAGCCCAGATCGAAATATAATTTCGCGTTATTGTAGGATTTCTCTACCAGCTTTTCCCTCATCTCCGTGATCAGTTTCTGTGCCTCCAGGTATTTCTCTGAATCGGGAAAACTGAGCATAAAAAGCGTAAAAGTATTGATGGCCTTGTAGGTATATTCCTGGTCCAGACTGTACCTGGGGGAAAGTTTGTAATAGCAGTATCCGGTGAGATAAGATGCTTCCTCGGCAAATGCTGAATTGGGAAAAGTAGAGGCCAGTTCACTGAAATAGTGACTGGACATGATGTAATCTTTTTGGTGGAAATAGCTCATGGCACGGTAAAACTGAAGGGTATCTGCCTTTATCGTTCCGCGATACACATTGGCCACCTGCTCAAAAAGGGTTGCCGCTCTAACCCATTCCTCCTTCTCATAGTACTCAAAAGCCTTGTCATATTTCTTCTGATAATCACTGCTTTTCAGCAACTTTTCATATTCACCGCAGGATGACAATACCACAAGGAAAAGCAGCAGAGCCAATAATTTTCCTGAAGAAGCGTAAAACAGACCAGAGATTTTGTTATTGAGAAATGTTAGCATGAATTTCTATTTATCTTGTACCCGGGAAAGGGATTCAGCTGCATTTTAGCATCTAATTTCCAGCTTTTTAAAATGTTGTGCAAAATTACTATAATCTGCTAAACGAGGAAACAATTCGGTTTATTTTTTCGGATGGGCATAAATATTAACAGATTCCTAGGATATCCACAAAAATATTACCAAAGAATCTCAGTTTGGCAACTGATTAAAAAAAACTAATTTTGTCCCCTATAAACAATTAAAAAATTCAACTGTGGATATTTTTGATAAGATCGAGAAGAATAAGGGGCCACTGGGACAATACAAAAAGGTAGCCCATGGATATTTTACCTTTCCCAAGCTGGAAGGGGAACTCAACCCGAGAATGAAATTCAAAGGGAAAGAGGTTCTGAACTGGAGTCTGAATAATTACATCGGTCTTGGCAATCATCCCGAGGTAAGGAAGACCGATGCCGAAGCGGCTGAAAAGTACGGTATGGCCTATCCCATGGGAGCCAGAATGATGTCAGGTCAGACCAAATATCATGAAGAATTAGAGAATCAACTCGCTGAGTTTGTAGGGAAAGAATCAGCCTACCTGTTGAATTATGGTTACCAGGGAATGGTTTCCATCATCGATTCGCTGGTGGACCGGAAGGATGTAATCGTGTATGATTCTGATTCACATGCCTGTATTCTCGACGGACTAAGGCTTCATTTCGGGAAGCGCTTTGTCTATCCCCATAATGATATTCAGAATCTGGAGAAGGAACTGGTAAGGGCGCAGAGGCTCACCGAAAAAACCGGCGGAGGGATCCTGGTGATCACCGAAGGGGTTTTCGGTATGGTGGGTGATCTGGGTCGGCTGGATGAGATTGTGGCTCTTAAAAAGAAATTCAATTTCCGTTTCCTCGTCGACGACGCGCACGGGTTCGGAACCATGGGCAAAACCGGAGCAGGAACCGGGGAACATTTCGGAGTGCAGAACGAAATCGATGTTTATTTTTCAACCTTTGCCAAATCCATGGCAGGGATCGGCGCCTTTGTCGCCGGTAGAAAAGACGTGATCGACTTTCTAATGTACAATATGCGCTCCCAGGTATTCGCCAAGTCTCTTCCCATGCCTATGACCTTAGGTGCTTTGAAGAGGCTGGAACTTCTTAGGACCAGGCCCGAACTGAGGGAGAAACTCTGGGAAGTTGTGAATGCACTTCAGTCGGGTCTCAAGGCCAAAGGTTTTGATATCGGGAAATCCGAATCGCCCGTTACCCCGGTAATGCTGCAGGGTGGAGTAGCTGAAGCTAGCAACATCGTATACGACCTCAGAGAAAATTACCGCATTTTCTGCTCCATGGTGGTTTATCCCGTGATCCCCAAAGGAATGATCCTGCTCAGGCTAATCCCGACGGCTTCCCATAATCTTGAGGATGTCAGAATCACCATTGATGCATTCACGGAAGTGGCGCAGAAGCTTAAAGAAGGGAAATACAATAAAGAGAATTTCGCTGTTGTTGAAGTGGAGAAGTAATTTTTGAAATCAAGTTTACAAAACGAAAGGCCAGAATGAATTTTCCGGCCTTTCGTTTAATGATCTATCTATTTTCCTACCCAATAATCCCTTTCTCCGACAACCATCGTTCGGCATCAATAGCCGCCCGGCAACCCGTTCCGGCTGCGGTAACGGCCTGTCTGTATACCGAATCCATGGCATCGCCGCAGGCAAAGACCCCTTCAATATTGGTTTTGGAAGTATCCGGAACCGTTTTGATGTAACCGATCTCATCCATGGTTATCATTCCTTTAAAGATCTCCGTATTGGGTTTATGCCCAATCGCAACAAAAAAGCCCTGTACATCCAGTTTCTTTTCATCGCCCGTCTGGGTATTTTCAAGAATTACCCCGCTAACGGTCTGCTCACCTGTAATCTCCCTTGGTACATGGTTCCAGATAATCTCAATATTCTCCTTTTTCATAAGCCTTTCCTGCATGATCTTGGAAGCCCTTAACTCATCCCTGCGGTGCACCAGGTAAACTTTTTTACACAGCCCCGAAAGGTATAAAGCTTCTTCGGCAGCAGTATCACCACCGCCCACTACAGCTACATCCTGATCGCGGTAGAAAAATCCGTCGCAGGTGGCACAGGCGGAAACACCGTAACCCATATATCTTTGCTCAGACTCCAACCCAAGGTATTTGGCCGTGGCACCGGTGGCAATGATAAGCGACTCCGCAAGGATCTGCTTTTTCCCGTCAATGGTAACTTTAAATGGCCTCTCGCTCAGATCCACCGCGGTAGCCATACCCCAGCGCGTCTCAGTACCGAACCTTTCGGCCTGCTTCTTGAAATCCTCCATCATCACCGGACCGCTGATCCCCTCGGGATACCCCGGGTAATTTTCCACATCGGTAGTAGTGGTAAGCTGTCCGCCAATCTGAAGTCCCATATACATTACCGGTTTCAGATTCGCACGGGCCGCATAAATGGCAGCCGTATATCCGGCCGGACCCGAACCGAGGATCAGACAGGTGATCTTTTCCACATCTTCCGAAGGCACAGCCGCGGGAACCTCAGATTCCTGGTTCTCCATTTTCTTAAAAAGTTCCATTATATCGTTGAATTAGTAATTAAACAAAAGTCAAACAAAAGTAATATTCAAAACGTTCTTGTCAAAAATCTTTTATCCCCTTGTCAATTAACATACCATTATTAATTTTGTCAGGTTTTTCAGGATAATCACCTGTTTTACAGCTTTTTTAATATTCATGACAATTAGTCATATCTAACTATATTAATATGTCTGCGGAATTACGACTGGTAAGGAACGGAATATTTCCTGTGCTGAGAGGGCCCGATGGAAAACTTTTGGATGAAGGTCCGCGCACGGGCTATAATTTTCCGGGGACCATTCAGGGGGAAGGAAAACTTGCCGGCATCCCGGTTCTTTTTGTGAGAACGGCGGGTTGCAACCTCAGGTGCACTTGGATGGATGAAAAGGGGGAGGTGGATATTTGTGATACTCCTTATTCCAGTCATAATGTGACTGCTTACGAAGAGTGGGAACCGGAAGATATTGTGCGGGTCCTCGATCTGAACCGCGGAAATATCAATCATGTGGTGATTTCCGGCGGTGAGCCGACCATTCAGCCACAGGCCCTGATCAGGGTAATGTCTTTGATCCGGAAAAAACTGGGCATGCACATTACCGTGGAGACCAACGGGGTGATCTACGTTCCCGAACTTGCAGGGGAGGCAGATCTGATCTCGATATCCCCCAAGCTGCGCTCATCGGAACCTACACGCGAAAAAAATAAAAAGATAAACACTCCGGTGGATGATCATTTCATCCATGACCATGCGGTGTTGAGAAAAAATACGGATACCCTTCAAAAATACATTAATGCCTGCATGCACATGGGGTCCTATTATGGCGACCAGCCGGAAACGGAGCCCGTTAGACGGACAGACAAGGACTTCCAGCTTAAATTTGTGGTTGCCAGGGAAGATGATGAAAAGGAGATCAGGGAAGATTTTCTGGATCGCCTGGGGTTCGTGAAAAATGAGGATGTTCTTGTGATGCCCCTGGGCAGCACCCCGGAGCTAACCCGCAAACACGCCGATATAGCTGCAAAGATGGCCATTCGCAACGGTTGGCGTTTTGCACAGAGGGTACATCTGGGGATTTTCGGGGATGTAGCCGGAACCTGAACCCTTCCCCGGTTCATTTAAGGCAGGGAAAAACATACATAGGAATCGCCCGATTTAGTGCCCATCTTATCTCCTCCACAAGCGATTACCAGAAATTGTTTGCCGTTTACCCGGTAGGTTGCCGGGGTTGCATAGCCCCCTGCAGGCAGTTGAACCTCCCAGAGCAGCTCCCCGTTGTCCTTGTCAAACGCCCTGAACATCTCATCCCGGGTAGCTGCGATAAAAATCAATCCGCCCCCGGTTACCACAGGTCCGCCGTAATTCTCCGTCCCCGTTACCGTGTATCCCTGTTCTGTGAGTTCCTTAAATTCCCCCAGTGGCACCTGCCAGAGGATTTCCCCTTTATTCAGATCGATGGCCGTGAGGTTTCCCCAGGGTGGCTTGATAGCGGGATAACCCTCAGGATCGAACAGTCTTCTGAAACCATGGATTCCGTAGGGCATGGCGAATCGCTCTTCCTCATTGGCGATAACCTCTCCTGCAGCAGATCCCGCGTCTTCGAGTCCGAAGAGGAAGTCCGTCACCTGATCAATGGCTTCATCGCCCAGGTAACTCATCCCGGGCATCATCCCCTTGCCCGATTCTATAAGGGTTTTCACTTCAGCAGTGCTAAAATTGTTACTTACCCCCACCAGGGCCGGATAACCATAATGTCCGTCTCCCTTGAGATCGGGTCCGTGACAAACGGCACAGTGCTGGTTATACAGGGCCTGTCCGGCAGAAGCATTGGCATTGAGCCGGGCCAGGTATTTATCATTTTCGATGATCTGAACGGTCCATACCATCTCGTTTGAGTTCACGTACAATATGCCCCTGTAGGGATCCACAGCCGAGCCTCCCCATTCCGCTCCCCCGTCGAACCCGGGAAAAACAAGGGTCCCTTCAAAACTCGGCGGTATCATCATCCGGCCTCCCCTAAGGGTATCGAACGCCTTTGATATGGCTTCATGCGCCTCCGGGCTGCGGTCGGTGATCAGATCCCTCGTAAAATTCTGACGCGTAAAAGGAGGGGGTAAAACAGGAAGGGGCTGAGTTGGCCATGCTTCTTCACCCGGGATATCGGAGGGAGGGATTTCAATTTCTTTCAGGGGAAAAAGGGGTTCACCCGTATAGCGATTAAAAACAAAGGTATTGCCGGTTTTGGTAGTCTGGACTACAGCCGGGATCTTTTCCCCGTTTACGGTTAGATCTACAATATTCGGCGGACTCGGAAGGTCGTAGTCCCAGATATCGTGGCGAATGGTCTGGAAGTGCCAGATACGTTCTCCGGTGGATGCATCAAGGGCAAGAAGGCAGTTGGCAAACAGGTTTTCACCAATCCGGTTCCCTCCATAGCTGTCAAATGCAGCCGATCCGGTCGGAACATACACGATTCCCTTTTCTTCATCCAGGGCCATACCTGCCCAGGAATTCACCCCGCCTATCCTTTCCCAGGCATTGGGAGGCCAGGTTTCATATCCTTCCTCACCGGGTTTGGGAATGGTATGGAAGGTCCATTCCAGTTTGCCGGAGCGGACATCAAAAGCCCGGATATACCCCGGAGCGGAATTATACCCTTCCGAAACCCTGGATCCGACAATGTAAAGATCTTCATACACCACCCCCGGAGTGGTCATGATCACCCACAAATCTTTGGCCCTTTCCCCCAGTCCGGTATGCAGATCCACCCGCCCATTCACCCCAAAATCGCTCACAGGCTTACCCGTTTGCGCATCCAGGGCATACAATCCGGATCCTGCAGAATGAAAGATCCGGGCCGAACTGCCATCGCTCCAGTATGCAAGTCCGCGGTTATTCCCACCCCCCACCGAAGTATTGGCGTAAGGGTCAAACTCCCAGATCAGATTCCCCGTAGCTGCGTTCAGTGCAACGCATTTGAGTCCGCCGGTAGTCGCATACAACACCGAATCAATGATGAGCGGACTGCATTGGATCTGCCTCCCCTCGCTGTCGCCCGTTTTATACTCCCATGCCACCACCAGGGAATCCACATTACCCTTATGAATCTGGTCCAGTGATGAATACTGAGTGCTCTGCTTATCCCCCAGATACGAGCTCCATTTTGAGTAATCCTTGAGTTCCTGCTCATTTGTGCAGGCAGAAAAAAATACTCCCACAATTAAAAAGAAAAGAAGTAAAGGCTGAAGGGACTTTCTCATGGCAAGCTGGTTCGTTGATTATCAGGGTCTGAAGGTAGTGAAAAATAGTCCTTTACCCTCAGATTCGCTTTTGCACTCAAAATAAACTCGGTTATTTGTAATGGGTTTAAAGAAAAATACGTCTATTTACTCATTCCCAGGTAACCCCTTTGTGTAAGTTTCGTAATTTGGGGGAAAAGGATCCTGAGAAACATCCATTTAACCTTAATAGCAAAATCGTGAATACATCCAAATTCCGGAGCCTCTCACTGGCCCGGGAACACCTTAGGTCGGAACCCAGCCGGAAATCCTACCCCGTCATTCTCTCCGAGCTTAATCAATGGCATGGCCGTAATTCACGGAACCTGGCCGATTATTTCATCCTTCGTCTTTACCGAAAGGATCAGGATATTAAGGATTATCTTGGACGAAAGGAATTCACGGAAATACACGATAAGGGGGATCCTTTGTATTACCGGAACATCCTGGAAGACAAATATGTGTTTCAGCGGTATATGTCGGGATTGAACTTCCCGATTCCCCCCATGCCCGCCATGATATACCACAATGAGGTATACTGGCTGAGGGATGGGCGTAGGGAGCCCCTGTCTGAACTAAAAAATTATGATCTTCATGTTTTCTGTAAATTGAATATAGCCTTTGGAGGCAGCCATGTCTTCAAGCTGGATCTGGAAAAGGGGAATATCCGGATTAACAATGAAGAAAGCACCCCGGAAAAACTGGAATCCCTGCTTTCGAACGGGATGTATGTGATGCAGGAGACCCTTCAGCAGCATGAAGAACTGAACCGGCTGAATCCGGGTTGTGTGAACACCCTCCGGGTATATTCGGTAAACAGGGGCGCGCAACGAAGGGTCCTTTGCGGACACCTTCGTATTGGAGTAGACAAGCTGGTCGACAATGTATCGCAGGGGGGGATCATTTGTGGTGTGGAAGAAAACGGCAGGTTGTTCGATACGGCTTATTCCTATAGTTTTAAACGAAAAACCTTCTCAGAGCATCCGGTAACCCGGACGAAATTCGATTCTGTGATTTTACCGGACTATGATCAGACCTGCGAGGTGGTTTGTAAAATGCACGATATGCTGCCTTTTTTCTTTCTGGTAGCCTGGGATGTGGCCTTTACCCGCGATGGGATCCGGATTATTGAAGCGAATCCCGTGAGCGATCTTGTGGGCGAGCAGTTTATCTACGGCAAAGGAATAAAGAAGCAAATTGAAGGGTATTTCAGGGAGTTTATGGGGTAGGTTCCCACATTTCAGCAGGACATATTCATTAACAGAAATAATATAAATGTGGATATATTTCACTAAGGGAAGCTTTCATAGGCAAAAGCAAACTCGTCTCAGGGAACAATCTTACTCATTTCTACCCACCTGTTTTCTGCGGACAACTTTGCCTGAAAAGAAGTTTTGAACTCTTCGATGGACAACTGCTTATCTGAAAGATCATACCATATTGCAAGCTTTTTTTATTTCAATTTATGTTTTCACTTGCATTTTTAACTGTTTATATAACAAAAGTTATTAATTTATTATCGTGAATATCTACACTATGCGAATAAAAAGAATTATCCAGCAAACCCTAAAATAAACAACGTTCGTAGGACGAATACGATAGTATTTCTGATATAGAACTTGATGAACTACTGCAATTTTTTTGGTTTTAATCAGTCTTGGTGGATTTCGAGGCTAATATTTTTATTCGTTACATTCTATATCACCTCTTTTCATGAATTCAATATAATTTTTTGTGAATTCTGGATCATTTTCATCAAATAATATTTGTAAATCAGTTTTTGGAGGTAACCTATAATAAACTAGTTGCAAAGAGTCATTTTCAAGTATTAATTCATCTTTTTGTATACTGATTTTAAATTTACTTAGAATCTCTTTTTCCTGATAAAAAAATTCTATTGAGTCATTTTTAATGGAGTAATATATCTGAATCTTCCCCATGTAATTATTAAAACCCTTTATTTCTCCATCTTGCTTGATTTGAACTTCGTAATAACCAAAAGAATCACAAAATTTCCAATACCCAATTATTGACTCTTTGGTAGAATTTTGACAACTAAATGAGCAAAAAAGAATAACAAAAACTAAGGTATTTTTCATAATTCTTATGGAGTTTTAATAAATTTAACCCAGCTCTGAAGATGAGTATAATTTTGAAAGTAAACTTTAATTATTTCTTGATTATTATCTGTAATTAATGCAAGTGCAAACCTTGTCTGTTCATTTTCTCGAAAAAATAGCGGTGAAAACCAGGATTCATTTATTAATTTAAAAAGTGAAAAATTTAACCAATAAATAAAATAAATTGCAAATTTTTAGGTTTTGTTTTTCATCTTTAAATGAAGTATTTTTGTAAAAAATTTGATTTATATAGCATTTTATTAATTTATAGGTTATGAAAATAGGAAATAAGATTAGCAGCCTGCGTAAAGAAAAGGGAATGAACCGGGAGGATTTCGGTAAGATTGTGGGTACTTCTGCGGCAGTTATCGGAAGATATGAAAGGGACGAAATTACCCCGTCGGTGGAGATGGCAAAAAAAATGGCCGATGCCCTAGGAGTTTCACTGGATTATCTTACCGGTGGTACAGACTTTGTAATCCAGGATAAAAAAATGCTTTATCGTCTGGAACTTTTACAGAAAATTGCTCAACCCGAAAGAGAAAGGATTCTGATGGTAATGGATTCTTTACTCAGAGATGCACAAATGAATTTAACACACCAAAATTTGACCTGATTATGAATTTGCAGTATATATCCGATAATAAAGGAAAAACAACCGGGGTTTTTATACCCATCCAGGAATGGGAAGATCTTAAAGCCAGGTTCGAGGGTCTGGAGGAAATGGAATTAGGTGAACAATCCAAAGAAGAAATCCTTGCAGGATTAAAACAGGCTGTTGAAGAACTGAACCAGGTTAAAAAAGGTAAGTTGAAAGCCCGCGACGCCAAAGACCTGTTAGATGAGCTATAGCATTAAAACCATCCCCTATTTCGACAGGCAGGCCAGGCGGCTCGCCCGTAAATTCAAATCCTTTAAAAAAGAACTTGCCGAACTGTTTGATTCGCTGCAAGTTGACCCAAAGCAGGGGACCCCATTAGGCAATGACTGTTATAAAATCCGCATTGCCATCGAATCCAAAGGTAAAGGAAAATCCGGTGGCGCAAGGGCCATTACCCATGTGGTTGCCGTGCGTGAACATGTTTACCTGCTCACGGTCTTTGATAAATCCGAAAAAGA
>CAZNFR010000073.1:16971-17951 GCA_964572225.1 uncultured Bacteroidaceae bacterium | reverse complement strand
CTGGGGATTCACACTCCATGGGATAAACCTCTAAACCTCTAAACCTCTAAACCTCTAAACCTCTAAACCTCTAAACCATATAAAAAATCCGGCCATAAAAGAGAGGGATTAATCCTTAGACCGGAACAGATAGACGGTACCTTTATATACACTTCCCCGATATTCTTCGTCGTCGTAACCCGTGGCTTCGATTATGTAAAAATAGATACCGGGCGGGGCGGGCCTGTCTGAGTTTTTAATGTTGCCGTCCCAGCCTTCCCATGCGTACATATCGAATACTTCTTCTTGGTAAACCAGGTTTCCGGCACGGCTGTAAATCCAGATCCGGAATTCTCTGATGGACTCAAACTGTACTTTAAAATAACGGTTCGCTGGGAGTCCGTCGGGTGAAAAAACATTTGGAACCTGAAGTTCGGAAGGTGAAACCGTGACAGGTGCTTCAAGTCTGAAGGTATCAATACATCCCTCCTCACTTTTTGCCACCAGGGAAGGGTAATAATCGTCCGGGATCAGATAGGCATATTCAGGCTGGAAACTGAAATCGGAGGTGAGGAAATTTTCGAAATATTGGGATTCGATCGTATCGGCATAAATCCATTCAAAATCGGCTCCATTTACCGATTCATTGGTAAAACGAATCCTGAGCGGAGCCCCGGCTTCGTAGGGACTGGTCTCCGGAAGGAATGCGTTGGCCTCAACCGGATCGTAAGCTTCAAAACTAAATTCCGATTTGACATGAATGGTTTCATAAAACACGGAGTCCTGGTCGGTCATTCCAAAACTATCGTTTGCCGTGAGCACATACCAGGTGTCGATTACCGGGGGAAGGAAGGTGGTATTGGGATTCAGCACCCTGTTATCATTTGGGATAAATAAATCCGGGTTATCCGAGGTCCAGAGGAATTTCCTTCCGTTTAGCAGCAGAATGGAGTCCTTCGTGACCGGATCGTAATAATAAAACGTATCAATCTCAACAAAAC
>CAZNFR010000073.1:0-16961 GCA_964572225.1 uncultured Bacteroidaceae bacterium | reverse complement strand
CCATTCAGGATCAGAAAATCGCAGGTATACTTGATGGGTTTGATCCGGTCGTCGGAGGTTTTTTCGACCGAGACCCTGAAATTATTGATAAACACCCAGCCATACAAAGTGGTATCTGTACCCAAACCATTGAACACCCTCACACTGTAACCTCCTTCTTCCAGTTCATCCTGTACAGAAACACTGACTCCGCTTTCGGAGGTGAGATCTATTGAAAAATCCCGGGTCAAGGGATCATACATGCTCCATTCAAAAGTAAAGTTTCCTGTCCCGGGGGCAGTCGCCATCAATGAGCCTTTGACCTCCTCTCCGGGGGGAGAAAAAAAGACAAATACCGAATCATTACCGGTATAGGAATTATAACTCACAGACTTCACTGCATCGGCATCGGGAGATGACAACTGAGCATATGACATCCGGGTGAAAACCAGAAAGAAGAGTACGATTACAGATATTTGGATGCGGGGTGACAGCAATTTCAAGGATTTAGGTTACAAAAATAACTGTGTTGCAATTGAATTATTATGCGAAAATTCAAAAAAAAAACAGCATCTGCAATTTTCCATTTGCATTAATTCATGCTGGCTATCCTCACAGGGGGAAAATTGTGAATAATCTCTGCTGTCAATATCCTTGTATATCTTTTGAAAAAATTAATTTTAACCTTCCAAAAACAGGAGGAAAAATTGGAAAGGATTCTGAAGGAACTGAATGAAGTGCAAAAGGAAGCAACGGTTAATTTTGAGGGACCTTCCCTCGTGATTGCCGGGGCTGGATCAGGAAAAACACGGGTATTGACTTACAGGATTGCCTATATGCTCTCCAAGGGGGTAGATCCGGCAAGCATTCTTGCCTTAACTTTTACCAACAAAGCTGCAAGGGAGATGAAGGAAAGGATAGCCGGACTGGTGGGTTCGCAGGTTTCGCGGCGGCTATGGATGGGTACCTTTCATTCCATTTTCTCCAGAATACTCAGGCTGGAAGCTGAGCAGCTGGGGTTTAAGGCCGATTATACCATCTACGACACACAGGATTCAAGAAACCTGATCAAAACCATCATAAAGGAGCTAAAACTGGATGATAAGATCTACAAGCCCAATGAAATACAGGGGCGGATCTCCCATGCGAAAAATAATTTAATCACTGCCGGGGTTTATGCCTCCAATTCCACCATTCAGGCTACCGACGATAGTACACGCCGCCCCAGGCTGCATGAAATATATACCCGTTATGCGGCGCGTTGCAAAAAAGCTGGTGCCATGGATTTCGATGACCTGCTTCTTAATACTAATATCCTTTTCAGGGATTTTCCCGATAGTCTTGAAAAATATAAAAGGGCATTTGAATATATACTGGTTGATGAATACCAGGATACCAACTATTCTCAATACCTGATTATTAAAAAACTTGCCGGCGAGAGACATAATATTTGTGTGGTCGGGGATGATGCACAATCCATCTACTCCTTCAGGGGAGCCAGGATCGAAAATATTCTGAGTTTTCAAAAGGATTTTCCGGAAACAGTGGTATATAAACTCGAGCAAAACTACCGCTCCACCCAGACCATTGTCAATGCTGCCAATAGTCTGATATCCAGGAATCAGGATCAGATTAAGAAAAAGGTTTTTTCAAAACTGGCTTCGGGCGACAAAATTGAGGTTGTTAGCACACGGACCGATACGGAAGAGGGATTGTATATTGCCAATGTCATCAAGGACAAAAACCTTTCGGATCATATTCCCTTTCGTGAATTTGCCATCCTTTACCGTACCAATGCCCAGTCAAGAATCTTCGAAGAGTCCATGAGAAAAATGAACATCCCTTATAAGGTTTACGGGGGGATTAGTTTTTTTCAAAGGAAGGAAGTCAAGGATCTTCTTGCCTATTTCAAACTGGTGAGTAATCCCAACGATGATGAGTCGTTGAAGAGAATCATCAATTATCCCTTGCGGGGTATAGGAAAAACCACACTCAGTAAGCTTGAAACCCTGGCTATCTCGCAGGATAACTCCATTTGGGAAATCATGCATGACCGCAACCATATGGTCAGCAATTTTACCACCGGCACTCTCAACAAACTTTTCGGATTTGTAAAGATGATCCGGGAGTTCATGTCGGGGGCCGAAACCATGGAGGCATTTGACCTTGCTTATACCATAGCAACGGTTACCGGCATCATGAAAGAGCTGGTGACCGACAAAACTCCGGAGGGGATCAGCCGGTATGAGAACCTGGAGCAATTGCTGAATGGAGTCAGGGAATTTACAGAAAACGAAGAGAATGAGGGAAATACCAGTCTTGGAGCTTATCTTCAGACCGTCAGTTTGTATACGGATGCTGACACCGATAATGAGGAGGACAAAAACCGGGTGACCATTATGACGATCCATTCAGCCAAAGGACTTGAATTCAGAGAGGTTTTTCTGGCAGGGATGGAAGAGGAACTATTTCCTTCCCATATGTCGTCCACAACCCAGAAGGAACTTGAAGAGGAGAGACGACTTTTTTATGTGGGACTTACCCGTGCCATGGAAAAGGTTTATTTAACCTGTGCATCCACCCGGTACAAATGGGGGTTGCTTTCCTTTAGCAATCCCAGCCGGTTTATCACCGAAATTGACGAACAATACCTTGAGCTGCCTGATAATTTCGGGTACTCCGGAAACCAGAGGGAATCTTCCCGGAATTTCGGGGAAAGGCAGGGTTACGGAAGGTCCTGGTCGGGCGGAAGGGACCAGGTGCATGAAAAGCCCAGCCTAAACCGGAACCTAACCGAAATACCGGAAGCAGAAAAAAGACAGGTTGAAGAAAAGGGATCAGAGATTTCGGAAATAATTGAAGGTGCCTGGGTTGAGCATCATCGGTTTGGAAAAGGAAAGGTCATCATGAGGGAAGGGGTTTCACCAAACATTAAGGCCACGGTTGATTTTGGAGGACACGGAACCAAGCAGCTGCTGTTAAAGTTTGCCAGACTTAAGGTAATAGGGAAATAAGGGGTTCCACCTTCAAAAATCATTATTATTTTGCTGATAATCATAATTAAAGTAGATTTGCAGAAAATAGTTTTATTGAATGGATTTTGATTATAACACTTCAAGAAAGAATTTAATTCTTCCCGAATACGGAAGGAATATTCAAAAAATGGTAAATCATGTGGTTGAGATTGAGGACCGCGAAGAAAGAAATCGCGCAGCCAGGGCCATCATTAATATAATGGGGAACCTCAATCCGCATTTACGGGATATCAATGATTTCAAGCACAAACTCTGGGATCACATCGCGATCATTTCCAAATTCAGGTTGGACATTGATTTTCCTTATGATCCGCCGGAGGCTTCCAAGTTCGAGGAAAAGCCAAACCGCATCCCATATAACCAGAATAACCTGAAATACAAGCATTATGGCAAATCGGTCAAACTGATGATTGATAAAGCCGCCGAACTGGAGGACGGGGAAGAGAAGGAGTACCTAACTGGGCTTTTAGCGAATCACATGAAAAAATCCTACCTCACCTGGAACCGGGAAGCCGTAGAAGATAAGCAAATCCTTGATGACCTGAGGGAGCTTTCAGGAGGAAAGATTAAGTTTGAGAACGAAGATATTCAGCTCAGCGAAACCAAGAGTATTCTTTACAAAACCCGTAAGAAAAAAGGGCCCCGTAAAACCAAAAACTAATTCCGTTTTTTCCTGATGAGTAGTTTTCGAGTGGAAGGAGGACATCGCCTCAAAGGTTCACTGGATCCGCAGGGTGCAAAAAACGAAGCCCTTCAGATTCTTTGTGCCACCCTTCTTACTTCTGAAGATGTTACCATAAGAAACATCCCTGATATAAGGGATGTGAACAAGCTAATCGAGCTTCTGTCGGACATGGGGGTAAAAGTTACCCGGCACAATTCGCACGACTATACTTTTAATGCAGGAAACCTCAGTATTGAATATCTGCAATCTGCAGAATTCAGAGAGAAAAGCATGGCCCTCAGAGGATCGGTAATGATCGTCGGACCCCTGCTTGGTCGATATCGGAAGGCATTCATACCCAAGCCCGGGGGGGATAAGATTGGAAGGCGAAGGCTCGATACCCATTTTATCGGTTTCCAGAAACTGGGGGCCGAATTCAATTTTGATTCCCGGAATTACCAGTATACGGTGACTACCCCAGGATTAAAAGGCAGTTATATCCTGCTTGACGAGGCATCGGTTACCGGTACTGCCAATATTATCATGGCTGCAGTTCTTGCCGAAGGAAAAACAACCTTATACTACGCTGCCTGTGAGCCTTATATCCAGCAGCTTTGCAAAATGCTTAACAGGATGGGTGCCCGGATTAGCGGGATCGGATCCAATCTTCTTCAAATAGAAGGTGTTAAGGAACTTAGTGGCACCGATCACCGGATTCTTCCGGATATGATCGAAATCGGAAGTTTTATCGGGATGGCTGCCATGACGGGTTCTGAACTCACACTCAAAAATGTAAGTATAGAGAACCTGGGTAACATCCCTGCCTCTTTTCGCAGGCTGGGAATTAAGGTAATTGAAAAAGATGACGACCTGTATATTCCCACTCAGGAAACATACGAAATCGAGACTTTCATTGACGGGGCTATCATGACCATTTCTGATGCTCCCTGGCCCGGACTCACTCCCGACCTGCTGAGTGTACTGCTGGTAGTGGCAACCCAGGCAAAGGGCTCTGTCCTGATCCATCAGAAAATGTTTGAATCCCGGTTATTCTTCGTTGACAAACTGATCGACATGGGAGCGCAGATCATCCTTTGTGACCCGCACCGGGCCAATGTGATCGGACTCGAGCAGAAGCACAGACTCAGGTCTACGACCATGACCTCTCCTGATATCCGTGCCGGAATAGCTCTTCTTATTGCAGCCATGTCGGCCGAAGGAACCAGCACTATTCATAATATTGAACAAATAGATCGCGGCTACGAGTCGATTGAAACCAGGCTCAATCAATTGGGTGCCTCCATTGAACGAATTAAGTAAACGAAATCAGATTTTTTTTGTTAGTTTTGTGTTTATATTTATATATGTAGATAAATAAAATAAGAAAAAATGAAGAGAATACCCGGATTATTAATCATACTTGCCCTGATTTTGGGCTCATGTGGTGGATCAGAGAACAGGAATACCGAGAAAGAAGAAACGAAAACAACTTCCGGAGTTAAGCCTACCTTACCCGTGGGGATAAACATTGGAGATTTAGCTCCCGACATGGAATATCCCTCGCCCGACGGTGAGATGTATCGGCTGTCTTCCTTACAGGGGAAGATGGTGCTTATCGATTTCTGGGCAGGCTGGTGTCCACCCTGTCGTGCTGAAAATCCCTATCTGGTTTCAACTTACAAGAAGTACAAGGACAAGGAATTCACCCGCGGAGATGGATTTACCATTTACTCGGTTTCCCTTGACAGGACGAAAGAGGAGTGGGTTTCGGCCATCCAGGATGATAATCTTGAGTGGGAATACCATGTGAGTGATCTCAAGTTCTGGAATTCTGTTCCGGCAGCCATGTATCAGGTTCAGGGAATCCCGGCCAACTTCCTCATTGACGGCAATGGAGTGATTGTGGCGAAAAATCTTAGAGGTGAGGCTCTGTCGGCCACCCTGGAAGAATTTGTTAAATAGATTTTTCAGATCATAATGAATAAGCCCCTGGTGTTCCGGGGCTTTTTTTTGTGCTATTCTTTCAGAGAATTTGGATACCATGTGCTAAAACCCAACCTCCAGATTTTTAGTTATTTTACTCCTGTTAATTTCTCATTGATTTTCAGGAAAAAAGGGTTCTTACAGGCAGGTTGTATGACATCACGGATTTTTTTCATGTCAAATTGTCAATTCCGCAACAACTGGCAAAAAATTTGAGGTTCCAGCGGGGATAAATCAAGTAAAAGCTAAAATCTATGGCAAAAAAGTCAACCGAATATAAAGAAGAGGTAAGCGATAAAAACCAGAACGCAGAAAACCTGGATGGGAAGGACCTAAAAGAAGAGCCTTCAGCCGGAGAAAAGAATAAAGGCGGAAAGAAAGCCGGCGGGAAGAATAACAAGTCTGCAACCAGGGGAAAGTCCGGTCAGGATGAAAAAACGGCCGAACTGGAATTGAAAAACCAGGAATTGAACGACAGGTACCTGCGGTTATCGGCTGAATTTGACAATTACCGTAAGCGGACATTGAAGGAAAAAACGGATTTATTAAAGACGGCCGGTCAGGATATTATTCTTCGGATACTTCCGGTAATGGATGATTTTGAAAGGGCTTTGCAATCCATGGAATCGCTGGATGAGAACGATGCTGCCAAAAAAGGGATCAGGCTTATTTACAACAAGTTGAAAGAGACACTCACCCAGCTTGGGCTGAAGGAGATAGAGGCACGTGAGCAGGAGTTCGATACTGATTTACATGAGGCGGTTACCAAGATTCCCGCACCCGATGCGAAACTGAAGGGCAAGGTGGTAGATGTGATTGAAAAAGGTTATTATCTGAATGACAAGGTTTTACGTTTCTCGAAAGTTATCATTGGCGAATAAATTGAGGAGATTATAAATGTCGAAAAGAGATTATTACGAGGTATTGGGAGTTTCCAGGAGTGCGAGCGCGGAGGAGATAAAAAAAGCATATCGTAAACTTGCTCTTAAGTACCACCCGGACAAAAACCCTGATGATTCAGAAGCCGAATCAAAGTTTAAGGAAGCGGCGGAAGCCTATGAGGTATTATCCAATCCGGAAAAGAAATCAAGGTATGATCAATTCGGTCATCAGGCGTTTTCGGGAGCTGGTTCGGGTGGATTCCATGCCGGGGGGATGACGGTGGAAGACATTTTCGACAGTTTTGGGGATATTTTTGGCGATTTTGGATTTGGGGGTTTTGGTGGAAGCCGGAGATCGCGGACACGGACAACCAAAGGTTCTGATATCAGGATAAAAGTTAAGCTAAGCCTGAAGGATATTGCCAAGGGGGTAGATAAAAAAATCAAGATCAAGAAATATATTAGTTGTGACAGCTGTGACGGGACGGGTGCAAAAAACGGTACGGCCTACCATACCTGTTCCACCTGTAACGGGAGCGGACAGGTAACCCGCGTAACCAATACTTTTCTTGGTCAGATGCAGTCGACCTCTGTATGTCCCTCCTGCGGCGGACAGGGAAAAACGATCTCTCAGAAATGCGATACCTGCTATGGGGAGGGAATTGTTTCCCGTGAAGAGACGATATCATTCACCATACCTGCCGGGGTTGAAGAAGGGATGACGCTTAAGGTTTCGGGCAAGGGGAATGCAGCAAGAAGAGGAGGGATCAATGGAGACCTGCTGGTTATGATCCACGAAGATAAACATCCTGAGCTGAAAAGGGATGGAAACGACCTGCTGTATAATCTTTACCTCAGCATTCCGGATGCGGTAAGCGGCACTACTGCAGAGATTCCGACCATTGAAAGCAAGGTGAAAATAAAGATTGACCAAGGCACCCAACCGGGAAAAATACTCAGGCTCAGAGGGAAGGGTCTGCCGGATGTTAATGGATACGGAACGGGAGACATTCTTGTGTCGATTAATGTCTGGATTCCCAAAGAAATTACCAGAGAAGAGGCCAAAATTTTTGAAAAACTCAAGGATTCCCCTAATTTTATTCCCAAACCCGGTGACGACGAAAAATCCTTTTTTGACCGGATGAAAAATATATTTCAACAATAGACTGAATAAAGTAGTAAACCTTCTTCAAAAATACCCTAATGGAATTTTTAAAAGCTTCCGGAATTGTCAAGCAATATTCGAATCACCTTGCCCTTGATGATGTTTCGATTGATATCCCTGAGAACTCCATTTACGGACTACTAGGGCCAAACGGGGCCGGGAAAACAACAATGATTCGTATTATTAATCAAATTACTGCTCCCGATTCCGGTGAGGTGCATCTGAAAGGCAGAAAACTTAAGGCTGAAGATGTATATAAAATTGGCTATCTGCCAGAAGAAAGGGGTTTGTACAAAAAGATGAAGGTTGGGGAACAGGCGCTCTATCTGGCGCAGCTCAAGGGGATGAGTCGTCAGGATGCCATGAGGTCACTTAAGAAATGGTTTGAGAAGTTTGAGATTACAGCCTGGTGGTCTAAGAAAGTAGAGGAGCTTTCCAAGGGTATGGCCCAGAAGGTCCAGTTTATTACTACGGTGATTCACGAGCCTGAGCTTTTAATTTTCGATGAACCCTTTAGTGGATTTGATCCTATAAATGCCAACCTTCTGAAGCAGGAGATTCTTGACCTTCGGGATAAAGGGGCAACCATTATTTTTTCCACACATAACATGGGATCGGTAGAGGAGCTGTGCAGTCATATATCCCTGATCAATAAGTCGAAGGTAATACTTGAAGGACAGATCGGTGAGCTGAGGAATAATTATAAATCCAATACTTTTGAGCTTAGTTACACGGGGGATGCTGGGAAGCTGAAAACCGCCCTTGATAATGGCTTTGAAGTAATTAACGAGGATAATACTCCAGAATTAAACCGGGTATGGGTCAGGCTCGAAAATTCAGAAGATAACAACAAACTTCTTAAGACCATTCTGCCTGTGGCCAGCATTCACTCCTTTAATGAAGTGATTCCCAATATGAACGAAATATTCATCAAGGTAGTCCAGGAAAACAATTAATGATAACTGCCAGTAATCTCAACCATCATGAATAAGATATTCCTTATCATTCAGCGTGAATTTTTAACCCGGGTAAAAAAGAAGTCCTTCCTGATCATGTCCATCCTGGGTCCCATTCTTTTTGCGGCATTCCTGGTTGTACCCACCTGGCTTGCATCTATGGAGGACAAGGAAGAAAAAACCATTGCCGTTATTGATGAATCATCCATCTTTCTGAAAGCCCTAAAAGAATCGGAATTCATAAAATATACCTACCTTCCTACCACCGATATTGAAACAGCAAAAGAAATGTTTCCAGGCAGCCAGTATTATGCGGTACTCTATATACCTGCAAACATCCTGGCCAGCAATACTCCGGTTTTGTATTCGGACAAACAGCCCAGTTTATCGACACGGATGCAGATAAGTAACTCCATTGAAAAGGAGATTGAGCGCCAAAAACTATTGGCGGAGAACATCGAAAACCTGGATGAGATCCTCAAAGCCGTGGAAACAAACATTAACCTGAGAAACATTACCTGGACTGAACAAGGGGAAGAAAAAGAAAGTCATGCCGGGATAGCCATGGGGATTGGATATATTGGCGGGATGCTGATCTATTTCTTCATTTTCCTTTTCGGTGCTACGGTTATGAGAGGGGTTATTGAAGAAAAAACCAGCCGGATCGTGGAGGTAATCATTTCTTCGGTCAAACCCTTCCAGCTTATGATGGGAAAGATCGTGGGCGTTGGACTCGTGGGATTGGCCCAGTTTATTATTTGGGTTGCCCTTACCATGGTGTTGGTTTTGGGTGTGCAAAGGACTTTCTTTCCGGAGCTCACACAGGCGCAAAATCAGGGGATCACCACTCAGAATATTATGGACAGCGATGATCCGCAAGCTACGGTATCGGCCGGAAGTGGAGGGGACATGGAAATCCTTGAGGAGATATTTGCTTCTTTGGATACGGTAAACTTTGGATATATTCTCGGAATGTTTTTGTTTTATTTCCTGGCAGGTTACCTGCTGTATGCCTCCTTTTTTGCCATCATAGGTTCTGCTGTGGACAATGAAACGGACACCCAACAATTTATGCTTCCTGTCACCATCCCCCTTATTGTGGGAATATTCGTGATGATCAATACCATACAGAATCCGGAGGGACCCATTGCTTTCTGGTTCAGCATCATCCCTTTAACCTCTCCCATTGTAATGATGGTCAGAATTCCTTTTAGTCCGCCGCTGTGGGAGGTTGCGCTCTCGGTTGTGGTCTTAATTCTTACCTTTATAGGCTCGGTTTGGATGGCAGGAAAGATCTATCGAACTGGAATTCTAATGTATGGTAAAAAGGTGAATTATAAAGAGTTATGGAAATGGTTAAGATACAGGAACTAACCGGGTGTAATTCTCCTAACTAATATTTTAAGATTCTTTTCATGAGAATTGCAATTCTAGACCTGGGGACCAATACTTTCAATCTGCTGATAGCCGATACGGAAAACAGGAGTAATGGGTATCTTCATCATTCCAAGGAAGCGGCCAAACTCGGTGAAGGTGGAATCAACGATAGAAAGATTCTTCCTCAGGCTCAGGAAAGGGGTCTGACTGCCCTTGAAAACCATTTTAAAACCATAAAAAAATTTAAAGCTGAAAAGGTTTACGCCTTTGCCACCTCAGCCATCCGTGATGCTTCCAACGGTAAGGAATTCCTAAGAAAGATTTCGGATAGATTTCAGTTATATGTGAATATTATTCCCGGTGAGAGGGAAGCCGAACTCATATACAAAGGGGTAAGGCAAAGTTATCAGCTTGTCGATCAGAAGGCCCTGATTCTTGACATTGGAGGAGGAAGTAATGAGTGCATAATAGCCGACAATAATCGAATCTACTGGAAAGAAAGTTATAACCTGGGGATGGCGAGGTTACTGGAAAAGTTTAACCCTTCGGATCCGATTAGTCTTACGGAAATTAAGGAAGTAGAAGAATATCTGGAGAAGGAGATGTCAAGCCTGTTTGAAGCAGCAAACAGCTTTCCTCCGGCTTTATTGCTTGGAGCCTCAGGTTCTTTCGAAACCTTTTTCTCACTATTGACGCACAAACTCCCAACAAAATATCCGGAAAGAAAAAATATTAGTAGCGAGATAGAAATGGAGGATTACCGCGGACTTCATCAGATACTGCTTTCATCCACACTGGAAGAGAGAAAAAATATGGAAGGGATGGAACCGGTAAGGGTTGAAATGATTGTTCTGGCTTCCGTTTTTGTGAATTTTGTAATTTCGAGGCTGAAGATTAACCGGCTTATCCAGTCAAACTATGCCCTTAAGGAGGGAGTGATAGCCGAAATCCTGAATTTTTAATATAATAGGAATGGCAAAAATCCTGGTGATTGACGACGAAAAGAGTATCAGAAGTACGCTTCAGGAAATCCTGGAGTATGAAAAGCATGAAGTGGACCTGGCATCGGACGGACCTGAGGGGCTTGAACTATTTCAGAATAATAAATACGATATAGTACTCTGCGATATTAAGATGCCTGAGATGGACGGCATGGAGGTACTTTCCAAAATATTCGAAATCTCTTCAGATAATCCGGTAATTATGATCTCGGGTCATGGAAATATAGATACAGCGGTTCAGGCAATCAAGATGGGAGCCTACGATTTTATTGAAAAGCCGCTTGATTTGAACCGGCTCCTGATCACCATCCGGAATGCCATGGATAAATCCTCGCTTATTAACGAGACCAAGGTTTTGAAGAAAAAAGTGAGTAAGACCTATGATATGGTCGGCTCCTCTGCAGCCATGCAACAGGTAAGGGAGATGATTGAGAGGGTGGCCCCAACCGATGCCAGGGTTCTGGTTACAGGGGAGAATGGCACAGGGAAGGAATTGGTAGCCAGATGGTTGCATGAAAAATCAGAGCGTTCTTCCATGCCCTTTGTAGAGGTAAACTGTGCAGCGATTCCTTCGGAATTAATTGAAAGCGAGCTGTTTGGACATGAAAAAGGAGCATTTACCTCAGCCATAAAACAAAGAAAGGGAAAATTTGAACAGGCCGATGGTGGGACGCTCTTCCTCGATGAGATTGGCGACATGAGCCTTTCAGCTCAGGCTAAGGTGCTGAGGGCCCTTCAGGAGAATAAAGTATCCAGGGTTGGCAGCGACAAGGATATTAATGTAAATGTGAGGATCATTGCTGCGACCAATAAGAATCTTCGTACGGAGATTGAGAAAAATCAGTTCAGGGAAGATTTGTATCACAGGTTGAGTGTTATCCTTATCCGGGTACCATCTTTGAATGAACGGAAGGAAGACATACCTGAGTTGGCCGATCATTTCGCGGATCTTATTTGCAGCGAGTATGGGATGCCCAGGAAAACCATAACCGAGGATGCGATCAGGGAGCTTCAGAATATTAACTGGACCGGCAATATCCGGGAGTTCCGAAACGTTCTTGAAAGACTCATTATTCTATGCGATAAGGAAATCACAGGTAAAGATGTAAGCACTTTTGCCATGCCGGTCTCCAAGGAATGACTTAGTTAGAAAGGCTTTATGTCGGACTATCCAACACGATACTATCCCTGGCTTATCGGCCTTATTCTGCTTTTACTTATACCTTCCCTGTTTATTAACCTTGGACTTCTTCCCCTTATTGCCGATGAAGCTACGCGTGCCCTGGTAGCCCATGAAATGGATGTAAGCGGTAATCTGATAACCCCTACCCTTAATGGTGAATTATATTTCAATAAACCACCGCTGTATAATTGGATCCTGCTGGGCTTCTTTAAAGTATTCGATTCAAGATCTGAATTGATCATCCGGCTTCCGGCGGTACTGTCACTTCTTTTGTTTGCCCTCCTTCTTTTCCTGAGTGCAAAACCTCATGTTGGTAGAAGAGTTGCATTTGTTAGTAGCATGGCTTTCATCACTTGTGGGAGGGTCATGTTTTATGATTCCATGCTTGGATTGATAGATTTGAGTTATTCACTGCTGATATTTCTGAATTTCCTGGTTATTATTCATTATTCGAGGTCAAAAAAATTCTTTTCACTTTTTATACTAAGTTGGATGCTGACCGGAATCAGTTTTCTTATGAAAGGACTCCCTTCCTTGCTTTTTCAGCTACTCAGCTTGGGTATTATTCTCATTTATAATAAAAGTCTCAGAAAGGCTCTTTCATTTAATCACCTGGCGGGAATACTGATTTTTCTAGGGATTACGGGTACTTATTATTATGCATTACTTGGTCAGAATCCAGGGCAGGATTACTTTTCTATCCTATTGGAAGAAAGCACAAAAAGGACAGTGATTGAATATGGGATCTGGCCGACTGTCCTTCATTTTTTCACCTTTCCCTTTGAGCAGATATATCATCTCTTTCCCTGGTCTTTTCTGTTGATATTTCTTTTCCGAAAGCGATTTTATGAGAACATTCGCCGATCCTGGTTCCTCTCCTCGCTTTCTTTAATCTTTCTGATCAACATACCGGTTTACTGGTTATCGGTTGAAACCTATCCCCGGTATCTTTTCATGCTTTATCCTATCCTTTTGTTATTGGTCATCAACCACTACTTCCTGGAGTTTTCTCAAAAGGGTTTGTTTCAATCCATAAGTGATCGATTCTTTCTGGTTCTCCTAATGATTACCATCCCGGCAATATTTACGGTCACTCTTATTTACCCTTTCAATAATCCTGATCCCGTAAAAACGGTAATGATTCTCACCACCCTGCTCCTTGCGATTATTATTGTCACTTTTTGGAAGTTTAACAATATCCGGTTGGAGTTAATCATTCTGGTAGTTCTCATGTTACGGATTGGATTTAATCTGGTGGTCCTCCCTGAGAGAAAATCGGTAAGCAGGGAGCAAAGGCAGAAGGAGCAGGCTATAATGGTGGCAAAAATCACGGAGGCTAAACCTTTGTACATATATAAATCCACTGTAATGAGTGTGGAAAGCAGTTATTATATTTCCAGCAAAAGAGAGGCTATTTTAAATCGCTGGAAAGAAGATATGGATAATCAGACTTTTTACCTGGTAGATGAAAGGCAAAGGCCAGAAAAAGAAGAAACCATCATATACAGGTTTGAGATACGATGGAATAATACGCTGATTCGGTTAATAGAAACAGAATTTAAGGAATAGTCAGGCTATTGATTGCATGCCTCCTGTTTTTCCTCTCTCCAATTCAGTTGATATAATAAAGAGTTTATAATCTTGAGCCTCAGCTTTACCTACTCGACTTCCTTCAAAAAACTTTTCTACCGTTTTCTTGCAATATAAAATTCAATCCCGCCTTTAGAGGCTATTCCGGAATGACGCCATGATGAATAGTGCATAGAATCAGCTTCAAAGGAAATCGTTAAGCTCGAAGCACTACTTCCCGATCCATTGAAAGAATGATGGTAACCTGAATCCGAAAATTTCAAATCGCTGAAAGTCTTTAAGGGACTATCATCATTTTTGAGTACATCAAATAGTGAAACTGAAAGTGAAGAATCTACTTCAGCCTTTTGTACTATCGCAAATACTGTCCATGTTCTCTCATATCTGATAACACTGTCAGCAGATGAGTCCCAATCATTGCCCCACGAAAACGCAGAGCCCTCTTAATTGCCCACCCATTGGTCTAAATATGACGGTTCTTCGGTTTCTTCACAAGAAATGGAGAGTTTCATAATGATTAACAGCATGACGTAAAATAATTTATTGTGGCTTATCGTCCTCATATCAAATGCTTTTTGCGGCCCGTATAGGCTTAGTTGCCGAAATTAAAGCTTCATTCATCATTGTAAAGTTTTCTTAAAGGTAGGAAAAAGTACTGAAACAACAATGTCCTCCAGGTACATGCCTGCTTTGCTGCCACTTTCTATAAATTTTTGAAATTCACCCAGATTATCTGTAACTTAGGTGTATTGCATGCTGCTATTTGATAGTAACTAATTCAAATATTGCTTCTTAGGCTAAAACATGCAACTTTTTTCTTTATATCCATCTCATTATCAATTATTTATCAACTAGGAAACTTCAGTACTAAAATAAAAATTAGGTAACTATTTACGAGGGCATTCCCCTTTAATGAATTTTAAATATTCGCTTCGATTGCGTCGCAAGCTGAATTAAGGAGTTCACTTTCCTTTTTGCTTTTCGCATGATTTGCCTCGGCAGCTACCCAGCCTGCCAAATCATTTGCATCTTGAATAGATAGATCGAGTAAGATAAAGTCACCACGCTTTTTTGCTGATTTAAAATACCGACTGCACATATCGCTGATCATCCTGTTCGCCTTTAATGCTTCGAACTCATAATGATATAATTCTATCTCAACTCTTTCTGATTTCATTGCTATTTAATTACTGATTGACTGGGTATCTTATCTTGTCAGAAAATTATTTCCGTTAAAGGTATTGTATAATTCTGAGAAAACATTGCGCTCGTGTTTGCGTGTTGTTGAGACAAAGCTTGCTATTCGGGTATAGATATCTGCACCTTCGGGGCTGTGGAAGCAATTGGATACTTTCATTTTTACTTTATCCGGTCTAATATCTCGTTCGGCGATATTATTTGTAAACGGCACTTCCTGGTTGAAAGCAAATGCAATTAAAGCCTTCTTTTCCCGTACCAGACGATCTACAAGATTTTTACCCTTGGTTCGTTTATAACGGCCCTTATTCCCCGGAGACTTTCGTGGTGGGGGTTCAGCTTTTTCACACATGCCACAGATCAGGGTATACCTGGATTCAAGTTGCTGTCGTCGCCCTATCCTTTCCTCAAGGGCCATCTCAAAGACTTGTAGTAGGAAGGTTTTGAAAACCCTGGCCCACTTGTTTTGTTCGTTTTCGATCAGTCCTTCCTGTTCCCTGAGGATATGTGCCCCGCAAAGGGCATGGTTCAGTTCAGTGAAATTAAAATAACTACCCCAGCAATCATGCACCAGCCACCCGGTGAGTCTATCCAGAATGGATTGGTTGCTCTGTAATGCCAGTCTTCCTCGTTTCTCAAGTACGAAAAGATAAGTGTACATCTCTTTAGTTGCAACGTGTAGCCAGCGTAACATCTCTTCTATCCGGATCCCTGTCTCATCTGCATAGGTGGTCATCGCCTCAATGATCTTTGATTTGATGATCGCTATAGTCTCCTTAAGCTGTTTGTAATATTGTCTCGATGCTGAAAATACTGTGGATTCATTGATAGCATATCCAAACAGGTCACTGAATAAAATCTGTATCTTTTTAAATGGGATCCTGTAGTCTACATTTAACAATGTCGTAAGTGCTTTAACTCCCTGGCCATTCTGATCAGGAGCATTGACTCCTTCTGGTGCAACTCCCTTGTGCCACATGCCGCATACAGGCCATTTTCCCTTTATCAGCTCATGGGCGATAACCTCCAGCCTGGGTTGGGGTAAATCGAAAACCTGGCGGGTTTCTGCCACACTCAGTTCCTCATCGCTGACCTCATGACCCCAATCACATGGACCAGGTTTATACTGTACTGTCTTAGCAGGATGCTCGACCTGACGAAGGACTCTGCCCTGCTGACGTCCCTGTTTCCCCTTCTTGGTTCTTTGGAAAGTGGGCTTCTTCTTGTAGCCATCACTCGATGGTGGTTTGCTGCAGATTCGGCTATTGCTATTTAATCGGGCTAACAATTCTGCAAATTTGGATGTTAATTCTGTGTTTTCAGTTTTTAACTCAGAATACATCGTTTTAAGCTCACTGTTCTCCCGACGAAGATCTTTGTTCTCCTCTGCGAGTGGTTCTAGTCGATCAATACGTTTTCTTAGCTCCTGGCTATCTTTCTTTAGCACCTGATTCTCTTTCTCCATATGAGATAGACGATACAGCAGAAACTCTACTTTCTTTGTAAGTTCGAATATGATCTGAGCGGAAGACAAATCGTTTTTTTTTCAAAACTACAGTCGTAATGCCTTATATTTCAATTTATTAGCCCATATTCTATTAGAATAACCCTAACAATTGTTGATAATCTTTCGGTTTTTTGAAAATTGGAAAAATATCCCCATCGAATCGGTGCATAAATTGTTGATAACCCCAAGATTTTCTTTATTTTTGAATACCAGCTAAATAGTCACAAAATTAGTTTAAACTTGAATATTTATTCATGAAAAACCACTAGTGGGCACTTAAAACCCACTGATTTCTAATTGTTTATCATTTAGTTCTTTGACATCTTTGTAATCGCATTTCGTAAGTATCTCTTTTATAGGCGTTTTATCGAGTAGAGAGATGTTGAGAATTTGTAGAATTTCGTAGATTGTACGGTCAACCAGAAGGATTTTATCCTCAGATG
>CAZNFR010000072.1:0-17999 GCA_964572225.1 uncultured Bacteroidaceae bacterium | reverse complement strand
TAAATACTTGCCAGTCTTGCTCACCGTTATTCAGACTGACCTTGCAGAGGGGAACATAGAACCGAATTCCTTCATCGGGGTCTAAATACTCTTCAATCGCCAGCCATATGGAATCCTCTCACCATAAAAAAGCCCATCACCTCCAGATTTCCGTCTCTGTCCAGATCATATACTGATTTTTCGGCGCGCTCTATCCATTCACCTTTATAGTTTACCTGTCCCAATACTTTTCCCGATTCCGACCAGAAAAGCATGGAGGAGTATCCGCACGAGGTTAAAAAGGATACGATCTCTGCGCCATTCCGGCCATCCAGGTCAACAGGGAAGTATGCATAAGTTTCTTCTGAAGCATTATGGTTTATTATATCGGTTTTGTATTTATCCTTATTTATGGGGAGGAGGATATAAATAAGGAAACCAAAAAATGCTGAGATCAGGATCACAAGGGGATCGGTCTTTTGGCCGAACCTTTAGACAGGCTTTATGGAATTCCTGAGCCAGGTCATGATTTAGCTGATTTTTCCGGATCTATATTAAAGGTAAGGATATTTCCGGAATCGGAGATGGAAGAGAGGCTATTTGGAATCAATATTCCTTAGCTCAGCAATGTGGTCAGGAAAGGGTTGCCAAGGGTTGCAAGGAAGGTCTTCAGATCTTCAAATCGGATGGCAATAAATCCGGAGCCTTCGGTATTGGGCAGAAAGCTAAGTTTTTCATCCCTGTTCAGATCTTCATCGAGAATTACAGTTACATGATGTTCTTCATCGTTTATTAATCCAAAAACAGAAATGTATCCCGGTTTCAGCCCCAGATATTTTTCCAGTCTCCAGCCCGATGCCATGGTCAGGCTTCCTCTGCCCGTGAGATCCTGCAACTTTTTAATATCCGGTTTTTTGTGAAACTCTGTTATAACCAGAAAATGATTCTTCCCGTGGTTGTCTCTGAAAAAAAGATTTTTGCACCGGAGCAGCTGCCTTTCATTCCAGAAGGAAAGGGGCGGGGGAAATACCTCCCCCGGCACCTTAAAGTATTCGTAAGGGATATGGTTTTGATCAAGGAAATCTTTCAGTTTTTCATCCATGCTCAAAGCGTCACTTCGACGGTATTGACTTTTTTCATTTTGTCAAAGGGGATAAGAGCGGAATCCAGTAGTTCCCCGTTCAGGACTACCCTTGAAACCCCCGAGCACTTTCCTTCGGGATTTGTAAAACGTATGGCCAGTTTTTTTCCTCTGAATTCCCTCTCCACTGAAAAACCGTCCCAGCTTGAGGGAATGCAGGGATCCAGCAATAATCCGTCGATTTGGGGTTTAATTCCCAGAATGTAGTGTGAGGCTGCGTAATAGGCCCAGGTGGCGGTACCACTTAACCAGGATACGCGTGAGTTTCCGTATCGCGGACTGTATTTGCTATGGGTTGACTGGCAGTAAACATAAGGCTCGATCTGCCTCAATTCGGCTCTGTCGTTGTAGCTGGCCGGGAGGAAGGATTTATAGTATTTGTAAGCCCGATCCCCGTCTCCCATCATACATTCAGCCATAACGGCCCAGCCCTGAGTATGGTTAAATATGCCTGCATTTTCCTTCATGCCTTTATTCATAAGGGTAGCCCGGATTACGGTAAAATCGGTTTTGTCGTAGGCGGGAGCGCAGACCATGATTCCATATTCGGTATCCAGTTCCCTGTTCATAGAATCAAGGGCGATTCTTGCCTTTTCCCTGGATGCATGTCCGCTGATTACCGACCAGGTTTGTGGGTTCATAAAGATTCTTCCTTCGTCGTTTTTGGAGGATCCGAAGGGAAGTCCGTCGTCTCTGTATGCCCTGAGGTACCAGCCTCCGTCCCAGGCATGTTTATCGATGGTTTTGTCGACAATTTCCAGTTCCTGTTTCGCCCAATCCACCTCCTCTTTCATACCGGTAAAGATGCAAATTTCGATATAGACCTTAAGGGCATTCCTCAATTGCATAGCAACAAAGACGGTTTCTCCCTTATGTCCAAGTTCCAGACAATCATTCCAATCGGCTTTGAGTCCGCAGGGCAATCCATTTGCGCCCCTTCTCTCAAGGTTGAATTCGATGGCACGTTTGAGGTGTCCAATCACGGTATCTTCCCCTTTATCGGCGTAGGGCAGAACCCGGGAATAAAATCCGGTATCTCCGGTTTCCTTCACATATTCCTGAAGGGAATCGAAAAGCCACAGGCAGTCGTCCGACCGGTATTCATTTTCGGCAGGGGGTTTTTCCTTTCCGGGGTTATGAGCAAATTGCTTTACTACCGGCATGGCTCCTCCGGTGGATACCTGTCCGGTAAACATAAGTTCAAGTCTTTCTTTCACTTCCTCCGGAACCAGTTGTGCTGCACCCATAAAATCCTGCACCGTATCCCGGTAGCCCAATCCGTCTCTTTCACCGGCATAAACCAGGCTTGCGGCTCTTGACCAGTTAAAAGTGATAAGGGAGTTGAAGGGATTCCACATGTTGATCATGCTGTTAAAGGCTGGATCGGGGGTACTGGCAGAAAAGGCAGTGAGCCTGGAATGCCAGTAATTTACCAGTCTGTCAAACTCAACCCTTACTTTCTGCTTATCCTTATATTCTCCGATGATTTTTTTCCCTTCCAAGGCTGCTTTACCAATTCCGAGAATGACTACAAATTCGGTAGTTTCACCGGGTTCAAGCTGAAAATCGCTTTTCAGGGATCCACAGGGATTATCACCTGCAGCAAGGGTTTCGGAAGGGTTTCCTGATTCCACAACGATAGGATTGGCATAGGTCCGGTAGGGACCGATAAACATTTCCCTATCGGTCTCGAAGCTGCTGATTTCTGCCCCGGCAATTCCCTGGAAGGTGTGGCGGCCCTGGTCCTTTTCCTCAAAATTATCGTGCATTTCAGGAAGGTGAATATTCGAACCATGATCAATGATTCCGTCTGCCATGCTCATTTTGGCAATATACTGGGTATACTGCAGATTGATCATATCGTCGGCGGCATTCCAGTTGCAGCCATATTCCACAAACGTGAAGCTGCTGATATTCCGCTTATCTTTCCCTGTATTGGCGAGTTTTACCCACCAGCATTCATAATCGGCATCCAGGGGAACGAAAAAGGTCGTTTCGGTTTTAATTCCGGAATACTCGGAAGAAATTTTGGTATAGGCTGAACCATGACGGCATTCGGATTTGTATAGATCGAGTGGTTTACCCACGGGTTGCCAGGAAGCGGACCAGTAATCTTTGCTATCATTGTCTCTAAGATAGAGATATCTGCCAGGCTGGTCCATGGGGACCGAGTTGAACCTTAGCCGTGTGAACCTGCCCTGCGCAGCCGACTGAAAGAAACTGTATCCTCCGGCATTATTGGTGATTATAGCACCGTATCGTTTGGATCCAAGATAGTTGGACCAGCTACGTGGGGTATCGGGCCTTTCAATTACGTATTCCTTATTGGCATCATCAAAAAAACCGTATTTCATGGTATGGATTTTAAAATATTAATAGTTTTCTTTGGATCTTCTTTCATTCAGCTCTACCTCGATTTCCTTCATGGTTTTTTCATCAAGCCGGTAAAAAAACATGGCTACTGCGCCGAGGATAGCAGAAATGGCGGGGATCAGACTGATCATTAGGCGAATTCCCCTGAGGGTATCCGGGGATTGTTCCTGATTGGCGACAAAACCGAAGGCTCCGAGTATCCAGCCAGCCAGGGCACCACCGATGGTCCAGCCGAATTTCTGGGCCATGGTAGAGGCCGACATAACAAGTCCGGTGGCTCTTCTGCCGTTTTTGTATTCCGAATAATCGGCGGTATCGGTATACATGGCCCATATTATGGGTGAAAGGGGGCCCATGATAAGGCTGATCAGGACCTGAGTAACAAACATGGGTATGATGGCAGAGGACGGAAGTGTATAGAAAAAGGCAGTAAGCACGCCGGTAAGAGCCATAAGCATAATATACGCCCGTTTTTTCCCCATCAGTCCGGAGATATACCGTGTAAGCAGCACCCCTGCAATATTGGCGAGGGAGCCGGCAACCATGAAAGCTGAAGCCAGGGTATCCCGGTTGTAATTGTATTCATTCCCGAAAAGCTTGAAATTCTGATCACCTACATAATACTTGAAATAGTACATAATGGAACCATTTCGTATGGAAACAAAGGTGAGTAAGAGAATACCAATGATAAACAGCATTACCCAGGGAATATTTTTAAAAAGATCGCCCAGGTCATTTTTTAGAGAGGTTGACTGACTTTTAGGGGGGGTAACCCTTTCTCTTGTAGTCAGGAAGGTAAACAGGAACAGGGCTGCAGCCAGAATAGCAAAAATCATCATAGTCCATTGCCAGCCCTGTGCTTTATCCTCTCCACCGGTAATATTTACAAGCTTAAGTGCGGTACCCTGTACTATCAGTCCGCCCACAAAGGCCGCAACAAAACGGAAGGAAGAAAGTGAGGTTCTTTCAAGGGAATTGGATGACATGACCCCCATCAAGGCTGAGTAGGGAATATTTATGGCTGTATAGATCATCATCATCAGGGAGTAGGTAATGTAGGCATAAACAATTTTCCCTGAGTCGCTAAATTCGGGGGTGGTGAAGGTAAATACTCCGATAACCCCAAAGGGTATGGCAAGCCAGAGCAGGTAGGGTCTGAATTTCCCCCAGCGTGTATGGGTCCGGTCGGAGAGGATACCCATTAGGGGATCGTTTACGGTATCCCAGATCCGGGTTATCAGAAACATGGTTCCGGCTGCAGCGGCAGAAATTCCGAAGATATCTGTATAAAAGAAAAGGAGGAACATGGAGAAGGTTTGCCAAAACAGGTTGGAGGCTGTATCTCCGGCGGCATATCCTATCTTTTCAAAGACGGATAGTTTGGAAGATTTAAGGTTCATGGCTAATGGGTTGAGTTGGGAAATCGGACAGCATAATTAGCAAAATATGATGAATTTGACAAATTTTTAGGAAATACCGGAAATCTTCATTAATTTAATTTCATACTAAACCGGAGAATTATGAAAAAAAGAAGAACACCGGGCGGGTATATCCGTAATCTGACCAGAATATCAGGGGGGACCAGTTATTCTATCATAATCCCGATGGGATATGTAAACAAGCTGGGCTGGGAAGCCAGACAGCAACTTGAGGTTAAGATGTATGGAAAGGGGATTCTGATAAGGCCCCTGGATGAGGAGACATCGGAAGAATAAAAAAAAGGTACCCGAAACCGGGTACCTTTTTTTATGCAGTTCATAATGTTTATTACATCATACCGCCCATTCCTCCGGGGCCGCCTGCGGGCATTGGAGGTTCTGGTTCGGGAATTTCTGCCAGCACGCATTCGGTAGTCAGGAACATACCCGCGATGGAAGCAGCATTCTCCAAGGCAATACGAGCAACTTTGGTTGGGTCGATTACACCGGATTCGTAGAGGTTTTCATACTTTTCAGTTCTTGCATTGAATCCGTAGTCGTCTTTACCTTCATTGATTTTCTGTACCACCACGGAGCCTTCCATGCCGGCATTCTCAACGATCTGACGAAGCGGTTCTTCGAGTGCTCTTTTCACGATATGTATCCCTGTGGTTTCATCTTCGTTCTCGCCTTCCAGGTTTTCAAGAGCGCTAATGGCACGGACATAACCCACACCACCACCGGGGATAATACCTTCTTCCACGGCAGCTCTGGTGGCACTCAAAGCATCTTCAACGCGGTCTTTCTTTTCTTTCATTTCCACTTCCGAAGCGGCACCTACGTAGAGAACAGCCACTCCGCCGGCAAGTTTGGCAAGGCGTTCCTGAAGTTTCTCCTTATCGTAATCGGAGGTGGTATTTTCAATTTGTTTTTTAATTTGGGAGACTCTTGCATCGATGTTGGATTTTTCTCCTGAACCTCCAACAATGGTGGTATTTTCCTTATCAATGGTGATTTTTTCTGCAGTACCGAGCATATCCAGCTGTGCACCTTCAAGTTTCAGGCCTTTTTCTTCGGAGATCACGGTGCCACCAGTAAGGATAGCGATATCCTCGAGCATTTCTTTTCTTCTGTCTCCAAATCCTGGAGCTTTGACTGCTGCAATCTTCAGGGATCCTCTGAGTTTATTTACAACCAGGGTTGCGAGGGCTTCACCGTCCACATCCTCGGCGATGATCATCAGGGGGCGGCCGGTTTGTGCGGTGGTTTCGAGGATTGGGAGAAGATCTTTCATGGTTGAGATCTTCTTGTCGTGAATCAGGATATAAGGATTATCCAGAACGGCTTCCATTTTTTCTGTGTCGGTTACAAAATAAGGAGAGATGTAACCACGGTCGAACTGCATCCCTTCCACAACCTCAACGGTTGTTTCGGAAGTTTTTGCTTCTTCCACGGTAATGACTCCTTCTTTTTTTACTTTCGACATCGCTTCTGCGATCAGCGCACCTATGCTGGTATCGTTATTGGCTGAAATGGATGCAACCTGTTCGATTTTTTTGGTGTCGTCGCCAATCTCTTTCGACTGATTTTTCAGGCTTTCCACGACGTGAATAACTGCTTTATCGATCCCTCTTTTAAGATCCATGGGATTTGCACCAGCCGTAACGTTTTTGAGTCCGACATTAACAATAGATTGTGCCAGAACGGTAGCAGTGGTGGTTCCGTCGCCTGCGTCATCGTTGGTTTTGGAGGCGACTTCTTTAACCATCTGGGCTCCGATATTTTTGAACTTGTCTTCCAGTTCCACTTCTTTAGCTACGGTTACCCCGTCCTTGGTAATCTGGGGAGCGCCAAATTTCTTCTCGATAATGACATTGCGGCCTTTCGGTCCCAGGGTCACTTTCACTGCATTTGCAAGAGCGTCGATTCCTTTCTTAAGTTGATCGCGCGCTTCAATATCAAATTTGATTTCTTTTGCCATGTTTATAAAGATTTTTAGTTAATGCTGAATTATACGATTGCGAGAATTTCCGATTGTTTCATGATCAGGTAGTCTTTCCCGTCAACAGTCAGTTCAGTGCCGGAGTATTTTCCGTAAAGGACTTTATCTCCTACTTTTACTTCCATTTTTTCTTCGGCGGTTCCGGGACCTGTAGCAACTACTGTTCCTTTTTGGGGTTTTTCTTTTGCGGTATCGGGAATGATAATTCCACTTGCAGTTTTTTCCTCAGCTTCCATTGGCTCGATAAGTACCCGGTCGGCCAATGGCTTTATTTTTACATCTGCCATTTTAGAATGATTTATAGGTTAGACATGTTAAATTCGACCGACTCAGATCATATATTATGCCAAATCCACTGTGGGTTGTTTATTGCCAGGGTTGAAGGACATTTTTTCACAGCCGGGAAAAGGGTAATACCTGGGCGGGTATTGTAAGTATCATAATATCAATATGTTATACTTAAAAGCTGTCAAAAAAACGATAAAAAAAAAGTGTCAGGTTTATGACATCCTGACACTCTTTGAGATTTCGTTTGCCATGATTATTCCACGGGTTCCTGTTCTTCCGTTTCCGATTGTCCGCCGGTATTGTTATCCGCATCGGGGAGTTGAATGGTATTTCCACCGGCAGACTGATCAAGGAGACCGGAATCAAACTGTCCTTCTACTCTGGAGCGTTCTTCCACTTCAGCACGGGGGATGGTCATGGTTGCGAGAAGACTGAACACCAATAGTCCGGCTGCCAGCGTCCAGGTGGCCTTTTCAAGGAAATCAGCTGTTTTTCTGACGCCCATATACTGGTTAGAGGATGAAAAGTTGGATGCGAGTCCGCCGCCTTTGGAATTCTGTACCAGAACTATCAATACCAATAAGATGCAGACGATCAGGATTAATATTACGAATAAGGTATGCATTTTCTATTTTTTTTTGAGTCTTTTAATTTCTTCAATTTGCGTCGCAAAGTAAACACTTTTTTCCGGGAATTTCAAACTTAATTTCTCGTAGGCAAAAATGGCTTTTGACAACATTCCTTGCTTTACGTAAATCCTTGCCAATGTGTCGGTTATGAAGTTATCGTCTTCTTCTATGCTATCTTTGGATACGTCTCCTTTGAGCAATGTTTCGGCATCAGCCCGGATGGGTCCGACATCACTTTGAAGGAATTTGTCTATCAGTTCGTTTTTCTCTTCCTTATCTGAAAACCGGTCGATCCAGCTTGTAAAGCTTCCGGAATCATCGGGAGCAGGGTCATTTGCATCCTGGTAACCAAATTCGAGCAGGTCGTTTTCACCATCCTGGGTTTGATCGGTTGCCCCTTCAGCCTTTAATTCTGAACCAGCCTTACGGTGGCGGGAGAGGAGTTTTGGGAAGAGGTCTCCATTAATAATTGCGGCTGTATGCCGGCGGTTATGAAAGTGTATTCCGTGCTGTTTTAGTTTTTCGCGGAAAACCGGACTTTCTTCGTTTTTGAGTTCAAACAGAAATAGTATATGTGCAGCGGAGAAACAGGGGTATTGGGTGATTAACTCCTGAAAGTCTTTGGAAGTTAGTTCTGAACGAACCGGATTGTCGAAGTATTTGTATAACTTTTCTGTAGTCATATTACCAGTTTACGAAGGCCCGGTTAAATACATCCTCTACGATATTCTCCACGATGAGATCAATGAGTTCGTTTTCCACCTGGGAAAGGTCCTGAGAGCTGTTGTAGTCTTCATACCTGGAGAACCGGGTATCGAAGCTATTGTCGGGGTATACTGAATTCTCATATTTTACGCGTATGGTGATGGTGAGGCGGTTGAGTGCAGCGGTTTCATTACCGGTAATGGCCTGGGGTCGGACCTCATAGTTGGTTATTTCGCCCGAGAAATCGACATCTCCTATTCCATTCACGATTTCCAGCCGGGTCTGACTCTGAATTTTATCCCGTAGTTCATCGGTAAAGGTCTGACTTAGTTGAGCCTGTACCAGGGGTGCACGATTGGGAAAGAACTGTATGGATACGGTGTTGATCTCGATCGGTATGTTGGTACCGCTAAAGGAATAGCTAACCTTGCATGCCGGTGTGACAAAGAGGATAATGCCGGCAAGGAGTAGCAATCTGATTTTGGTTGGGCCGGTTTTACGCATCGATATTATATTCCTTGATTTTACGGTAAAGGGTTCGCTCTGAGATCCCGAGTTCCGTAGCGGCATTTTTCCTTTTACCGTTGTATTTATCGAGGGCTTTAATGATAAGTTCTTTTTCCTTGTCTTCCAGGGAGAGGGATTCCTCTACGATCTCCTCTGTATCGAGAATATCTTCTTCGTGGGGACGGGGTATATGTCTTGGTTTTACCGGGGGTTCAGGATGCGTGATGGAATCCGGATTATCGTAAAGCCTTTCGATGAGCCGGGCATTTTCCTCTCTGACCTGTCGGTTGTCGGAACCTTTATGCATCATATCCAGCAC
Source organism: uncultured Bacteroidaceae bacterium (assembly GCA_964572225.1). Lineage (GTDB taxonomy): Bacteria > Bacteroidota > Bacteroidia > Bacteroidales > CAZNFR01. The sequence goes on along the minus strand of CAZNFR010000072.1, from coordinate 8,638 downwards.
AAGTTTTTTGAGATCGCTCATATCATTTTTCATATCGAAGAGGATCTTGTACAGAATTTCCCTTTCGGAGGAAAACGTTTCGCGGTCGATATTATTTCCGACCAGGGCTGGTAATTTCGATTTATGGTAGTCGGGAAGGTATTTCAGAAGGGTTTCATTGTCGATGGTTCTTTCCTGTTCAATAATCGAGATTTGTTCGGTAACGTTTTTGAGTTGTCTTACGTTTCCCGGCCATTCATAGTTTTCAAGGGACCGGATCGATTCGGGTGTAAGGGAGACGGGCGGCATTCTGTAGCGTTCCGCAAAATCGGATGCGAATTTTCGAAAAAGAAGGCTGATGTCCCCCTCTCTTTTTTTAAGCGGAGGAATGTGAACCGGGACTGTGTTTAAGCGATAGTAGAGGTCTTCCCTGAATTTATTCCGGTTGATGGCTTCGGTGATATTTACATTGGTGGCAGCAATTACCCTTACATTGGTTTTTTGCACTTTGGATGAACCTACCCTCAGAAATTCCCCTGCTTCAAGAACCCTCAGGAGTCGCACCTGGGTTGAGAGTGGGAGTTCTGCCACCTCATCCAGAAAAATCGTACCCCCATCGGCAACTTCAAAATAACCTTTCCTTGAATCATGAGCCCCGGTAAAGGAACCTTTTTCATGACCAAAGAGCTCTGAATCTATGGTGCCATCCGGAATAGCACCGCAGTTAACAGCAATATAAGTTCCATGTTTTCTGGAGCTGAGGCTATGGATGATCTGTGGAAAAACCTCCTTACCTGTTCCGCTTTCACCGGTTATCAATACGGAAAGGTCGGTTCCGGCTACCTGCATTGCTATATCTATGGCGTGATTCAATCCGCTGTCGTTCCCGATAATACCAAATCTCTGCTTTATTTGTTGAATGTTCACAATTATATAAATTAAACAACTGTAATTGAACAGGTTAATTCTGACAAACAATCTGGGGATAATCACTATATTGGTCTTACTGACAAAAGTGCCAGATTGATCTGACAAAATTACAACTTTAAAAGTTTTTTACTAATATTGAGTTATAAACTTACAGAATTTGGAATTCAGTTTTGCGGATTTATTTCCGGCTCTTCTGAGAAAATGAATAACTTCGGCCAAAATCTAGAAATTTATGAATATACTCGGCATCATTCCTTCCAGGTACGCTTCTACCCGGTTTCCGGGCAAACCACTGGTCAGGATTGGCGACAGGACTATGATCAGGCATGTATATGAGAAAGCTTCTGTTGCTTTGGATGAGTTATGGGTAGCGACCGATGACCAGAGAATTTTTGATGAGATCCGGAATTTTGACGGAAATGTGGTTATGACCTCAACGGAGCATCAGAGCGGTACCGACCGATGCAGGGAGGCTCTGGATTCGATTGAATCCCAGCCCGGAACCCGCTACGATGTGGTGGTAAATATTCAGGGGGATGAGCCCTTTGTTCACCCCGGAATGGTCCGTCAGCTCATAGATTCCTTCTCGGATGAGCGAACCCAGATTTCCACTTTGATTAAGCTGATCCACGATCCCGAAGAGGTTTTTGATCCCAACAAACCTAAAGTGGTAAGGGACCATGAGAATTTCGCATTATATTTTAGCCGGTCACCCATCCCTTATCTGAGAGGGATTGAGAAGAAAGACTGGATCGCTCACCAGAGTTTTTACCGGCACATTGGGGTTTATGCTTACCGTGCTGAAGTGTTAAGAGAAATTACCCGGCTTGACAAGGGTGAACTGGAGTCGGCCGAATCTCTTGAGCAGCTTCGATGGCTGGAAGCAGGCTACAGAATTAAGGTAAATGAGACCGGGTATGATTCTCCGGGCATTGATACCCCGGAGGACCTTAAAAGATTGCTGGCTGCAGGGGGCGATCAGGGCCCGGGATAAAAACGGGAAGCATATTTATACATCATTAAAGGTAATGCTTAGGAAGTAGCAGGAGAATTGGTCGTTGACCTCCTGGAATGAGAAATCGAGTGGATTTCCGGATAGCTTCGCCATTTCAATTATTCCAAGTCCGGCACCCCCTTTATCCGTGAATTGTCCGTTTGAAATGGTTTCTCTGAATAATTCCTTGAGTTCTGATGGATTCTTACTGTTCACCTTTTCGATTTTAGCTCTCAGGACAGGAATATGCACGTTTCTTATCGGGTTTACGGAGTGCATAATAAAGCTGCTGTTGTAACGGTCAATTCGAAAAATGGGGAGGTAGTTCCTGAAGATATAGGGATCTTCGTGGATGTAGTCATTGTATTTATAGATGTTTTCGAGGACTTCCACCATTACGGAGATCACCTTTTTGTAGGTGTTGATGCGCATCCCGCTTTGCTCCATCCGGTTCTTGAGGAGGGTAAGCAAACGGCCGATGGTGGAAAACGTCAGGTGACCTTCAAAAAAGATTATATTCTCCCGGTTGATCATAAGCCGGCTTTGCTCTCATCTGTCTTTTGCCAGACTGTATTTAGGTTTATACGCTAATTTTCCCTGCTGTATCCGGTGTCCTTTTTCAGGTCTTTTTGTTTTGAAGCCCCCACTGCCAGTTCATCGCATCTTTCATTCTCCGGGATTTCTGCATGACCTTTGACCCAGTTAATGCTTACGTTATGTTTCCTGTAAAGTTCCAGAAATACTTTCCAGAGGTCGGGATTTTTCTTTTTTTGGAAATCTTTTTTTTCCCAGTCGAACAACCAGCCTTTATTCACGGCATCTGCAACATATCTGGAATCAGTATAAATATGGATTTCTGCCTGTTTCCACCTTACAGCCTGTAGTCCGCGGATTATGGCAAGTAACTCCATCCGGTTGTTGGTGGTCAGCCTGTATCCTTCCGAGATCTCCTTTCTGAGGCTGTTGTTCATCAGAACCACACCAAGTCCGCCGGGGCCCGGGTTTCCCCGGGCAGCTCCGTCGGTGTACATGGTAATTTTACGGTTCATTGAGATAGGCTTATTCCGGATCTATTCAATGATTTTCATTTCTTCAATCAGGTGAGTTGCTTCTGCATATTTGTCGATAACGAAAAGCACGTAGCGAATATCAACGTTGATGCATTTCTGCAATTCCGTTTCGAAGGCAACATCTCCGCTCATGGCTTCCCAGTTACCATCGAATGCAATTCCGATAAGATGACCCTCTCCGTTAATCACCGGGCTCCCCGAGTTTCCACCGGTAATATCATTGTTTGTAGTGAAGCAGACAGGCATGGTTCCGTTCATTCCATAGCGACCGAATTCTTTGGCCCGGAAAAGATCTTTCAGTTTGTTGCTTACGATAAACTCCGGATTGTTGGGATCTTCTTTTTCCATAATGCCTTCCATAGTGGTGAAATGGGCGTAGTGAACGGCATCACGAGGCTCATAATCACCCACAGTACCGTAGGTAAACCGTATTGTGGAGTTTGCATCAGGGTAAAAACTCCGGTTCTCCTGCATGTTCATCAATCCGTCGATCCATAGCCGGACTGCCCTTTCCATAAGTATATTAATACTTTCGGAAAGGGAATTCATGGCAATGTAGGAATCGATAAAGGACAGGGTAAGTTGAAATCCGGGATCCTTCTCAAGGGTTTTCAGATCGGGGTCTTCAAGGAAAGCCATGTATTTTTCCCGATCGGTAAGGATGGATTTGCGGCGGTATTTCTCAATATAATTATCCAGCTTTCCTTCATACTTATCCTTGATTGCCTTAATTTGCTCAGGTTGAAATACTTCAGGGACGTCTTCGATCATTAATTCAAGCATGGCCCTCATAATTTCCATGTCTGTATTCACATCGTATTCGTTATAGAATTCGGTTGCGTTGGATTTGACGAAGGCAAGTATTCGTTCCAGTCTCTCGGGATCTATAGCTTCGGAGGATAATTCATTATACAGGAACCTAAGGAAATTACCTGCCTGAATGGTTTCCATACCCAGGTACATGGCTTCGAAAAGGTATTGCGAGGAGTGCACAATGTTTTTTCTTTCCGCTACCGATTGCTGAATATCTTCAAGAATTCCATCGTATTTTTCAATTCTTGAAGGATCTTTTTCCATCCATTCTCTGAATTCTTCCTCAAGATCCTGCTTTCTTTCAACGACATTTAGGTTTTTGAGCCCCTGGGACTGACCAATGGAATACTTCCAATAATTACTGGATTTTGAATATTTTGCTGAATACATAATGTCAATTTCTTCACTTTCCCTCATGTTTTCCCTCATGATGTCCTGTTTGATTCCCCTGACCTTTATCCGGTTTGGATGGGTGATCTCCAGCAGTTCTTCCACTTCCCACGAGGTCATATAGCGGTCGGTGGAGCCGGGAAATCCCATAACCATGGCAAAATCGCCGAGTTCATATCCTTTTAGGGATATAGGCAGAAAATGCCGGGGTTCCAGGGGAATATTATCGGGTGAATAATCGACCGGGAGTCCGTCGGGACCTGTGTATACCCTGAATAGGGCAAAATCACCGGTATGCCTTGGCCACATCCAGTTATCGGTATCATGGCCAAATTTTCCGATCGACTCGGGCGGGGCACCCACCAGTCTGACATCCCTGAAGGTTTCGTTTACAAAGAGAAAATACTGGTTTCCGTTGAAAAAGCCTTTAACGTATGCATCGTAGTGAGTTCCCTCGGTTGCTTCACGTACCAGTTCAGAGGTAAGCGCTTCCACACTGTCGGCACGTGCCTCACCGGATATTTCCATGGAAAGATAGGGAAGTACCTGGTCGGTCACATCTTCGATCCTGACGACAAAAGTTACGGTTTTCCCCTCGTTGGGTAATTCCTCTTCTTTGGTCATGGCCCAGAATCCGTTTTTGAGGTAATTATTCTCCAGGGAAGAGTGATTTTGGATTTCATCATATCCGCAATGATGATTGGTGAGTAAAAGTCCTTCAGCGGAAATAAGTTCTGCTGTGCAGGATCCGCCGTCGAGGGCTCCTACCGCATCCTTCAGACTGGAGTTATTAATGCTGTAGATATCCTCTGCGGATAATTGAATTCCCATTTTCTGCATTTTCTCCAGACGGTCTTTTTGTAACATGGATAATAACCACATTCCTTCATCGGCCCTGGTGACTGCAGAAAATGAAAGGAGTAGGATCACCAGGAAAAACGAAATTTGTTTCTTCATACTGTTTATTTTTGTTAATAACTGAATACGGATTCCCGTATTGCAGTGCAGGGGAGATGGTTAATTAATTCATACCTGCAAATATATAAGAATTCTTTAAAACCTCCGGATGGCAAAAAGGCTTAGTGATAATCCTGCTTTATCTTACATTAATCAGGGCAGAGCCGGTTCCCGGATTCCCGTTTGCATCAATCCCTTCAATCCGGATCATGTATTCCCCTTCCACATCCGAGGTATAAAAGCTGTAGTTAAAGTCAGTTTTATTATCAAGGCTTATGGCAGGTTCCCAGAACAGGGTGGTGCGGATATCTTCAAAGTTTTCATCGGGCCTTATATCGTATCTGGGCTGATAAAACTCTTTAGGGGTGTAATACCCTAGCATTTTAAAGTCAACCACCCCTTTTTTCATAAACCGTCCTCTTTTGGTATAGATGGCAATAACCCCGTTCGCTCCTCTGGATCCGTAAATTGCAGCCTCGGGTCCTTTCAGGATCTCAATCCGGTCAACATCGTAGGGAGGCATGGATAAAGCAAACTCCGCATCCACAGGAATTCCGTCGAGAAGGAAGAGGGGGTCTAGTCCTCCATAAAAACTGTTTATACCTCTGATCCGCACGCTATTACCACTGACCATTACACCGGGTACCCTTCCCTGAATGATTTGGGAAACAGACTGCATGTTTTGCATATTTTCGGTAACAATGATAACATCGTTGGGTTCGGAATGGATTCGTGGAAAGTCGATATAATCTTCTGCATAGGGATCATCATCCTCTTCTTCCTCTGGTACAGCCCATCGTCCTTCTTCACCGGGTTTTTTAAGGTATTGTTCGGTCAGGTAGTTCATTTTGGTTCGGGTAGGCAGATTTTGGTCCATGATGATCACCAGGTTTTTCTTTCCGCTTTCCCGCCAGGCTTCGACCATCACGCTAACGGTATCCGGGTAGTCAAGATTTCTGAAGCTGAAGTTTCCATCCATATCAGACCGGGTAACATAGGTGTCGTTATATTCATTAAGAATGGTAAGCTGAACTTTGATATCACGAAGTGGGAGACTGAAGAGTTCCCGGGTGATACGGCCACTTATAACAATTCCTTCCTCTACATTGTATTCTGGCTCTTCGTTAATATTCAGATTTACGGTAGTCCAGTCGAACCTTTTCCAGCCCTGTGTCAATAAAAGATTATCAAGTTCTTTTTCGAGTACAACTCCGCGGTTGTCGAAATAGGACTCAGGGAATTCAATATGGCCTTTCAGATCAGAGGTGAGGAGAAGGTTGCTGAGTATATTGTCTTCCGGAAGATAGCGATTGGTTTTGATCACCGCGAGAGAGAATTCTCCTTCCACGGGATTACCATCCATGTCTGTTACATTTATGTTTACATTCAGGTTTTCGCGTTTTCGGGCCAGGGATTTTTGGGGCATTACTTCCACATTCAGGCTGGTTCGGTTATCAATAAAGACCAGTCTTTCGCTAATGGGGTTAGACGCCGTATTAAAGAGAGTAAGATGTGTAATACCCTGAGAGAAAAGGGATTTTGGTATACTGAGGGTACGTTCTCCATTCAGATCCATTTCTCCCGAATACTTTGCTATTCCACGGGTATGTGCCACCAGGAAGTAGCGTGTATTAGGAGGAAATTCACCCGGCTGGATATTTGTAATGAGATTAACCGTAAGGTTGTCACTATTAAGGTGATCTGTGGTAAAACTTACCCCACGGTCAATGGCTTCGGGAAGGTTAACGCTCTTTTCGCGAAGATTTTCGGGATAGATCACCGCCTTGTAGGAATTACCCTCAGCTGGGGTAAAGGTAAAACTACCCATACCTGCATGAAGGCTTTCAAAATCAAGAATTTTATTACCCTTGTTATCAAGCAGCTCTCCGCGAATGTCCACCCCCGGTCCGAGATCATTGACAGCCTTAAAAGCCACCCTGGCCTCTACGCCCGAAAGAAGGTATCCCCCTTCAGGATGAAAGCTGACGTCGTATCGTGAAGCCTGCCTTTCCGCAACTCTGGCCCCTTTTTTCACCTTTTGAACCGCTTCCCTGTCGGCGTAGGTGGAAAAGAAGGGATTTGAGATATACACATCGTGGGTATAGAAGAACTCTTCATCAAGATTCCTCATCCAGTTGGTATAGGCTTTTATCCGGTACCTTCCTTCAGGTATGGTATCGTTAAAGGAAAAATCACCTCTGGCAATTCCATTATCCAGTTTCAGAAGCCGGGTTTGTACCCGGAATCCGGAAGGATTAATCAGTTCAACATACAGGTTGGTGCTTCTCTGATCCGGTTTGTGTGAGCTTGCATCAACCACATATGCCTTGTACCATAAGGTTTCATCAACCCTGTACCGGGTTTTGTCAAGATGAAGATAAACCTTTTGCTGAGGGTACCAGTTATAATGATTTTGCAATTTCAGAAGCAAATTCCTGGTTACATTGCTTTGCGGGTCCTGGTTAAGGCTGAAAGAACTCAGGATTAATCCGGCAAATAGAAACAATGCCGATATGGATATTTTTCTTTTCATGACAAATCGTTTATTATGTCTGTTGGAAAGATTATTCCATTTGCTCTAGATCTTCCCAGTATTCAAGGGCTCTCCTTGTATGAGGAATAACAATTGTACCCCCGACCAGGTTCGCCACGGAAAAGATTTCGAAAAGCTCTTTTTTATTCACACCCAATTTCTTGCATTGTTCCAGATGGTAGTTTACACAATCGTCACAGCGGAGGACCATGGATGCAACCAGCCCGAGCATTTCCTTGGTTTTGGAATCGAGTGCTCCGTCCATATAGATGTTGGTATCCAAATTATAGATACGCTTCATGACAAGGTTATTGCCCGCCATGATCCTTTCGTTCATCTTTTCCCGGTATTCACGGAATTTTTTTACCTTTTCGCTCATGGATCTTGTGTTTCGGTTAAAGTTGCACCAAAGTTATTGATTAACATCGGGATTATAAGAATAAAACAGGAGATTCTGCAACCCGGGATTTTAAAAAGGAGGTTGCAGGATATGTTTCAAATATTTAGGCAATTTCTTATTTTTGCGTTTCATTTAAAAGGGATTAAACATGTCAGGACACAGTAAATGGTCAACCATTAAAAGGAAAAAAGGCGCAGCCGATGCCAAGCGTTCGAAAATCTTTTCGAGGATCGTAAAAGAGATCAGTATTGCAGTAAAAGAGGGTGGTTCGGAAATCGAGGCCAATCCAAGACTGAGGCTTGCCGTGGCCAATGCCAAAGGGGTGAATATGCCCAAAGACAATATTGAACGGGCAATTAACAAAGCGGATAAAGAAGGGGATAATCTGCTGGAATTGACCTACGAGGGATACCTTCCCAATGGAATAGCTGTGTTTATCGAATGTCTTTCTGATAATAATCTTCGAACCGTTTCCAACATGAGGGCCATCTTTAATAAAAGAGGGGGTAACCTTGGGACCAATGGTTCCCTGGGATTTCTTTTTGATCGCAAGGGGGTGATAACTGTACCTG
>CAZNFR010000071.1:0-18266 GCA_964572225.1 uncultured Bacteroidaceae bacterium | reverse complement strand
TTTTTTTGAGCCTCAAATATAAAAAAATATAGCAAAAACATAGACGTACCTGAGGCTTAATTGTTCAAATTGCAAAATTCGGGCCAGATTCCCCTTGCCCTGTTATATCTGAAGTAAGGGCGGGTGGGAACGGGGTTTACCAGTAGGATTTTTGACCGGAGTCATATTCCCCGATTACTTCCAGGCTTCCTTTGGGTATCCGGATGAAAATCGATTGTCCCACGGATTCAATTTCCACCCTTACCCGTTGTTTACCCAGAATCTCTACCAGCCGGCCTTCCAGGTTTTTCATTTCGCCCCGGATTACCCTAACTTTTTTTCCCACTTTATAATCCTTTTCATTCTCCAGGAATTCTTCGCCGGTCTCAATATATTTTTGAATGGCGGCAATTTCCTGGTTTCTGACGGGAACTTTTTTTCCTCTGAAGCTAACAAATTTCACCACACCCTCGGTTTTCAGGACTTTTAGATACAGTTCTTCACTTATATTTACAAAGATGTAGGAAGAAAAGAGGGGTTCCTGCACTTTTTTGCGCCGGTCGCTCCAGAATTTTTCGCGGGTGATCAGGGGGAGGTAGTGGGGAATATTCTCTTTCTGAAAAAGTTCGGCAACCTTCTTTTCATTTCTGGATTTGGTATAGACAGCGTACCATTTGATGTCTTTCCCGGATGAGGTTGTATTCTCCATGGCTGGGGAATCCTATTAATGATTCGCGGAGGATAATTTATAAAAAAAGAAGCCCATTTGTGAGAACGCAGGAAAGGAAGTTAAAGTTTAAATTCTTCCTTAAGTTGCTCAACATAGTCCAGCTTTTCCCAGGTAAATAATTCCACTTTCATTTCAACCTTTCCCCAGTAGGGAGATTCGAAGGTTTTGGTGAGGGTGGAAGGGGTTCTTCCCATATGTCCGTATGCAGCGGTTTCGGTATAAATGGGTTTTCTTAGTTTCAATCTGTGTTCAATGGAAGCGGGTCTGAGGTCGAATATTTTTTCTATCAGGGCTGCGATTTCACCGTCGTTCATATTCACTTTTGCAGTACCGTAGGTGTTTACATAAATCCCTACAGGTTTGGCCACACCGATGGCATAGGAGATTTGCACCAGCACTTCATCGGCTATTCCGGCAGCCACCATGTTTTTGGCAATATGGCGGGCTGCGTAGGCAGCGGAGCGGTCCACTTTGGAAGGGTCTTTCCCGGAGAAGGCACCTCCTCCGTGGGCCCCTTTACCCCCGTAGGTATCGACAATGATTTTTCTTCCGGTAAGTCCGGTATCGCCGTGGGGTCCGCCGATCACAAATTTACCGGTAGGGTTTACATGGAAGATGATCTGGTCATCAAAGAGGTTTTGCACCTTTTCTGAAAGCCGGGTTTTTACCCTAGGGATAAGGATGCTTTTCACATCGTTTTTGATGACGTCGAGCATGGCTGTGTCGTTCGCATCAAAATCGTCGTGTTGGGTAGAGATAACGATGGTATGGATTCGCACCGGGTTATTATCATCGTCGTATTCGATGGTTACCTGCGACTTGGAATCGGGGCGCAGGTAGGTCATTTCCTTTCCTTCTTTTCGGATGACTGCCAGTTCCTTAAGCAGTTGGTGGGCCAGATCGAGAGCGATGGGCATATAATTTTCGGTTTCCCTGCATGCATAACCGAACATCATGCCCTGGTCGCCGGCTCCCTGTTCCATAGGGTCTTCTCTTTCCACGCCCCGGCTTATGTCGCCCGATTGTTCATGGATAGCTGTGAGGATTCCGCAGGAGTCGCCGTCGAACATATATTCATTCCGGGTATATCCGATATTATTGATCACTTCGCGGGCCACTTTCTGCACATCCACGTAGGTAGTGGTTTTCACTTCCCCTGCCAGGATAACCTGTCCGGTAGTCACCAGGGTTTCACATGCCACTTTAGACTCGGGATCAAAAGCCAGGAATTGGTCGAGGAGGGCATCTGAGATCTGGTCGGCAACCTTATCGGGATGTCCTTCGGAAACGGATTCGGAAGTAAACAGATATGCCATTGAGTGAGGTTTTAAATTGTTATTTTGCTTTTCCCTGGTTTGCCACTGCTTCCATGGCTTTCTTCACGGCCTCTTCGTCGCCCAGGTAATAATTTTTAATGGGTTTAAGATTCTCATCGAGTTCATATACCAGGGGCATACCTGTTGGGATATTCAGTTTGATGATATCTTCTTCGCTCATATTGTCGAGGTATTTTACCAGGGCCCTGAGGCTGTTACCGTGAGCGGCAATGATGACTTTTTTGCCTGATTTGATGGCGGGGGCGATGGTGTCGTGCCAGAAAGGAAGGAAGCGGTCCACGGTATCTTTCAGGCATTCGGTTTGGGGCACTTCTTCTTCTGAAAGGTCTGCGTACCGGGGATCGTTGCCTGGAAATCTTTCATCGGTTTTCTCCAGGGGTGGAGGGGGTATATCGTAGCTTCTTCTCCAGATGAGTACTTTTTCTTCGCCATGCTGTGCGGCGGTTTCTGCTTTATTCAGTCCCTGAAGGGCACCATAATGACGTTCATTGAGTCTCCAGTTTTTCACGAAGGGGATCCAGAGCAGGTCCATCTCATCCAGGGCGATCCACAGGGTTCTGAGGGCTCTTTTGAGGACTGAGGTGTAAGCGATATCGAAGGTGAAACCTTTTTCTTTCAGAACCTGTCCTGCGCTTTTTGCCTGGGCAATCCCTGTATCGGTCAGATCCACATCGGTCCATCCGGTAAACCGGTTGCTGAGGTTCCATTCACTTTCTCCGTGTCTCAATAAAACTACTTTATACATGCTATTGAATTTTAGATTTTCGAATTTTCATTAAGGATGACAAAGATAAAAAAAAAGCGTGAGTATATTAATCTTTTACCTTGTATCCCAGTTCACCGACCGCCTTTCTGATTTCCTCCAGGTCAAAGCCTTCCCCTTCCACCAGCACTTCCCCGGAGGTGATGTCGGCGTTTGCCGATTCGACTCCTTTGACGCTTGCAATTCCTTTCTCCACATTCATTTTACAATGATTGCAGGTCATTCCTTCCACGTTGATTTTTGTTGTCATATCGTTCAGAATTAATTTTTGAGTTTGAAGGGTATTTTTTCCGAGTCTGGGTTTTATGTATTTACGAAAGAGTCCGTTGAGAATAGCCAGGGTAAGGAGAATGGCACTACCGAGCTGAAGCCAGTAGGGGAGGATCTCGTGAGAATGTTCCCCGCCGTGAATGTGTTGAATGGGGTATGTAAACCATTCCCTGGGAAGGAACTCATTGACCAGGATCCCGAAGAAGAGGGCTCCTCCGATGATGGAGATCAGGTATCGCCAGAGCGTTTTCCTGCCCATGGAATTGCCGATCACGGAGATGGTAGCAGCGTTGGTTGCGGGGCCTGCCATCAAAAAGACGATGGCTGCTCCGGGTGAGAGACCTTTCAGCATAAGCACTGCAGCTATGGGTACGGAACCGGTTGCGCAGACATAGAGAGGGATAGATGCGACCAGGATGATAAGCATGCTTAGGTAGTCGTTGGAAAGATAACGGAGGAAGAAATCATCGGGGATAATGACGGCGATGAGGGCAGCGATCAGGAGTCCGATTACCAGCCATTTAACGATATCTTCCAGGAATTCACCGAAAGCATACCTGAGCATGCCGGTCACTCCGACCTTTTTTTTGCTTTCCTGGGTAAAATTGCTTTGAATATTTTTATCCGGATGTGTTTTTTTGTCGAGCCGGTTGGTAAGAATCCCTCCGAAAACACCGGTGAAAAGTGCGATGATGGGTCTGATCACTGCCATGGGCAGACCCAGAAGGGACCATGTTACCATAATTGAATCGACCCCGGTCTGGGGGGTTGAGATCAGGAATGAGACGGCCGAACCTTTGGATGCACCGTTTTTGTAAAAGGATACTCCGGTTGGGATCACGCCGCAGCTGCACAGGGGCAGGGGTATTCCCAGGATGGCAGCATTTAGTGCCGAGGCGGTGTTATTTTTTCCCAGGTACCGGGTCATTTTGTCGGCCGGGAACCAGGCGTAGAGGATTCCGGCAAAGAGAAACCCCAGCATCAGGTAGGGAGCCATTTCCACGGTAAGGTCCACCAGTTCGTTCCAGAAAGCAACTATATACTCCATATCAATCCGATTGTTTAATTAACTCTTCTTCACACCCTTTAAATTCAAACTGGAGGGTGGTGTGGTACACATCAAAATCCTTTTTCAGGGTTTTTTCTATCTCAGTCCGTATTTTATCAACGGTTGAAATGGGAATATCGTTCATCAGGTTCACGTGTGCCTCAAAATATATACGGTTATCGGTAAGACTCCAGGCATGGATATGATGGATGGTGCGTATCCTTTCGTCCTTTTCAACCACTTTTTTGATCTCGTTCAGGTTGAGGCTTGCGGGAGTATTCTGCATGAGGATTTTCAGGGTTTCATCAAGAATCCGGAACGCTTCGTAGAGGATATAGGCACCGATCAGGAAGGTGATAAGGGGATCGATCCAGTAAATGGAAAAGAAATGAATGAGGACTGCCCCCAGGATGACTACTACCGATGAAAGGCTGTCGCCGATAAGGTGAAGGTATGCGGCTTTTACGTTCAGGTTGGAGCGGGAGTCTTTGTGAAGAATATAGACTGCCACCAGGTTGGCAATAAGACCGATCACCGCTACGGTCATCATTAGACCGGTTTTGATGGATTGTGGATCCCGGAGTCTTTCGGCGGCTTCAAAAAACAGGTAGGCCGTGATTCCGATGAGAATAATGGAATTCAGCAGGGCTGCGAGAATTTCTATCCGCCGGTAGCCGAAGGTACGTGATGGGGTACTCTCCCTGCCGGCAATTTTGAGGGCTATCCAGGCGATGAAGGTAGAAAAGGCATCACCGAGGTTATGAAGGGCATCGGAGAAGAGGGCGAGGCTTCCGGAGAGGATGCCCCCGAACAGTTCGGCCACCGATATCACCAGGTTTAGCAGGGTGGCAATGAGCAGGTTTTTTCTTTTTCGTTTTTCCGTATTTGTTTTTTCCATCATCACATGAAAAGTAAAAGGCTTATGGCCATGACTCCCATTCCTGCAATCAATCCGTAAACCGAAAGATGATGTTCTCCGTATTCACGGGCGGTGGGCAGGAGTTCATCGAGGGAGATAAACACCATGATGCCGGCCACTCCGGCAAATAGTAAACCAAAGACCACTTCGTTAAAGAAGGAAAAGAGGATAAAATACCCGATGATGGCGCCCAGGGGTTCTGCGAGTCCGGAAAGAAAAGAGAGCAGGAAGGCTTTTTTCTTGTTTCCGGTTGCATAGGAAATGGGTACGGAGACGGCAATGCCTTCGGGGATGTTGTGGATGGCGATGGCCACGGCAATGGGAATTGCGATTCCCGGATCGGTAAGTCCGGCTGCAAAAGTGGCCAGTCCTTCCGGAAAGTTATGAATAGCGATGGCTAGTGCGGTGAAGACTCCCATGCGGTAGAGCTTGGAGTTATTTTTGCTTTTTCCGTTTTTGGCTACCTCCTCCACCATTCTCACCTCGTGTGGATTTTCGGCCGAGGGGATGAGTTTATCAATGATTGCGATGAAGGTAATTCCGGCAAAAAAGGCGATTACTGTGTAGATGGCTGCTGTTTTTTCATCGTAGACCACTTCCAGGGAGGCTCTGGCTTTCTGCATAATCTCAACCATGGAGACATAGATCATCACCCCCGCGGAGAAACCCAGGGAGACGGAAAGGAATTTTGTGTTGGTTGATCGGGTAAAGAATGCCAGGGCACTGCCGATGCCGGTTGAAAGTCCGGCGAAGAGTGTCAGCATAAACGCAAAAAGAATGGTCGAATGTTCGAGTTCCTGTCCGCTCATAAATAAGAGTTTAAGATGCAAAAATAAGGGTCAGGGATCAAAAAACCATACCCGCTTTTAGGTATTGGGTTTATTTTTTTGCTTCCGGGGTATATTTGCCCTTCTTCCTGAGATACAGGAGGAGTCCCACACCCAGAAGGACAAAGGGAATACTTAGGATCTGTCCCATATTGAGTCCGAGTTGGTTGATCAGGTCGACTTCAAAATCCGACTGTTCGAACTTGAGATATTCGATGAAGAAACGGGCGGCGAACACGGAGATCAGGAACCAGGAAAAGACGACCCCTTCCTTCAGCCTCTGACCGTATTTGCGGATAATCCAGAACAGGACCACAAAGATGAGCAGATAGCTGAGTCCCTCGTAGATCTGGGTAGGATGGCAGGGCAGGTGTTGTCCGAGGAGCTCGCCGGTTTGGGGATCGTAAAAATTGACCCGGCTTTTGTCCCTGATAAATTTGAAGCCCCAGGGCAGGTCGGTGGGTTTACCGTAGATCTCGGAGTTCATGAGGTTTCCCATGCGGATAAAGAATCCGCCGAGGGCGGCCACAACACTTAGCCGGTCGATGATCCAGAGGAAGGATATTTTGGTTTTTTTGACGTAGAGGTAGAGGGCGATGAGGATCCCGATTGCGCCACCGTGACTGGCGAGGCCTCCTTTCCAGATCATCAGGATTTCCAAGGGATTTTCCAGGTAATACTCTGCATCGTAAAAGAAGCAGTGACCCAGGCGTGCTCCGATTATGGTACCAATAGCCACGTAGATGGTAAGCTGATCCAGTCTTTCGGTTGAAAGCCCCTGTTTTTTGAAAAAGCGGTTAAAGATGATGTACCCGAAGAGAAAGGCGCTGGCAAAAAGGAGTCCGTACCAGCGGATTCCAAAGTTATCGCCAAATTGAACGAGCCAGGGATCGACGTCCCAGGTTATGCTTTGCAGGATCATGATATCAGGGTTTTAGAAAACAAACGTAAACTTAGGAAATTTTTCCCGTAGGTCAGCACTTTAATGCGTTGAAACTTGGAGGTTTTTTTGGAATAAAACGATTTTCAACCCATGCAGAAAGAATATAAGTTTGTAATTTTGCGTTTTGTAAACTAAACTTCATTGAGATTTTTTTCAGCCTATATTATTTTGCTTCTCCTCTTCATGGTTTTTTCCCGTTGTGCCAAGATGGGTTCACTTACCGGGGGGGTAAGGGATGAGGACCCTCCGCTGGTTCTGTCCAGTACCCCTGAGAATTATTCTCTGAATTTTAACCGGGACAGGATTGAGATTGCTTTCGATGAGTTTATCGTGCTTGATAATGTGAATCAGGAGCTGGTTGTATCCCCGCCTTTGGAGGAGAAGCCGGATGTAAGACTGCGGGGGAAGAGTCTGATCATTGATGTAAACAATGAGCTCAAACCCAACACTACCTATACTTTTAATTTCGGCGAGTCCATCACCGACAATAATGAAGGGAACATTCTCAGGAATTATGAATTTGTTTTTTCCACGGGCGATTTTCTGGATTCCCTGAGTATTGGCGGAAATCTGCTGAAAGCCTTCGATCTTACTCCTCCTGAAGATCCTGTGACTGTTATGCTTTACGATACGATTTATGATTCGGTCGTTTTCAAAGAGATTCCTGTGTACATTGGTAAAACGGATGAGGAGGGTTTGTACCGGATTAATAATATGAAAGCCGACACCTTTAAGTTGTTTGCTCTTCAGGATGTGAACAACAATTTCCTTTTCGATTTACCTAACGAAAAGATTGCCTTTCTCGACAGCACCGTGATCATTGATCCTGAATTCTTTTCAAGGATTGTGGAGAATGAAAAAGACAGCATAATATCTGATACCGTTTCTGATAAAAGTGTACTTGAGTCTTTTACGATTGAAGAGATTGACAGCATTGCCCAGCCTTCCGGAAAGAAGGCCCCATCCGGACTGATGGTAGATCTTTTTCTTTTTGAGGAGGAAAACCTTATTCAGTTTCTTTCGGATAACCGGAGGAATCAGAGGAACAGGATTGAATTCAGCTTTAATCGTCCTGTGACGGATAGTTTTGTATACCGTTCCCTGGATCCCCCAGGAGAAGATTGGTACCTGGAGCAGGCGAGTATGGACCGCGATTCTTTTGCTTTATGGATTTCCGATTCGACAGTAATTATGCAGGATTCCATATTGCTTAGTCTGCAGTATACGGTTCGTGACAGTCTTGATAACCCGGTTACCAAGGTCGACAGTCTCTTTTTTGTTTACCGGGAACCCCGAGCCGGCCGTAGCAGGAAAGAAGTTAAGGAAACGGAAAAACATCTTGATATACAAACTTTTCGGAAGAATGCGACGGTTGAGTTGAATGCAGTTCCTGAGTTTATTTCCGCTACTCCCCTGGCTGAATTTGACACTTCCCGGATTGTGTTTACGGGTATACAGGATACCCTGAAGCTCAGGGAGGAATACCGGTTGGAGCGCGACAGTACGGATTTTGTCAGCTTAAAATTTACCAAGGACTGGATCCCGGAAAAAAGTTATCATTTTATTGCTTATCCGGGGGCCTTCAGAGATATTTACGGATTGAGCAATGATACCATTGATGTGAGGTTCAAGATCCGGGAAGAGTCTTACTACGGGCAGTTAACGGTAACGGTGCTGGATTCCATCGTGAATCCGGTCATTGTTCAATTAATGGATAACAAGGAGAATGTATTGAAGGAGAAGCAGATCACTCAAAATGAACCGGTAGAGTTCACTTTTCTCAAGGCTGCTTCCTACAAGGTTAAATTCATTGATGACCGGAATGGGAATGGCATCTGGGATACAGGTAAATATATAGAATACAGGCAGCCGGAAAGGGTGGATTATTATAAGGGAGACATTACGGTAAGATCAAACTGGGAGATGGAAATCAAGCATCAATTCGACTGGTAGTCAATCATGCCAGTTCTTTCCATTTAAGCGCAGCTGCACCCATAACTGCAATATTTTTATCCTGAAGGGCTGACGGCATCAATTTCACCTTGTTTTTATAGATCGGCAAAAGGTATTCGTTGAGGTATTTTTCTGTGGGTTTCATGATCAGATCCCCCGCCGCTGCGAGTCCGCCGAAAATAAAGATGGCTTCCGGACTGGTGGTTGCCACGGCATCGGCCAGTTTCATTCCGAGTATTCTTGCGGTTTTATCAAAGGCCATGAGGGCAAGTTTATCCCCGTTGTGGGCTGCGATGCTGATATGTTTGGCTTCAAGCTCCAGTTCTCCGAAGCAGCTGAGTTCGGTTTCCAGGTTTTCGCTGGCGATCAGTTCGAAAACGGTTCTGACGATCCCGGTGGCGCTTGCATAGGTTTCAAGACATCCCTTTCGTCCGCAACCACATTTTCTTCCATCGGGGATAGCGTTGATATGTCCGAGTTCACCTGCAAATCCGTCGTGGCCGTATACCATTTCGCCGTTGGCTACAATCCCGCTGCCGAGTCCGGTTCCCAGGGTGATCATGATAAAATCCTTCATTCCACGGGCGTTTCCGTAAAGCATTTCACCTAAAGCAGCTGCATTGGCGTCGTTGGTAACGCTGGCGGGTACTCCAAAATTATCTTCGAAATATTGTTTGAGGGGAATCACCCCTTTCCATTTGAGGTTAGGGGCATATTCGACTGTTCCGCGGTAGTAGTTCCCGTTTGGTGCACCTATTCCTATGCCCTTGATGGCAAAATTGTTTTTGATTTCTGCATCCAGGGTATTTTTGAGATCTTTTACAAAATCCGGGACATTGCTGTGCCTGCCGGTTGCCACCGATCCCTCGTTCATAATTTCTCCGTCTCTCGTTACAAAACCATATTTTGTGTAGGTTCCTCCAATATCAAATCCAATAACAGCTTCTTTCATAATCACTACAGGTTAAAATTTCCGCGGAATATATCCTTTCCAGCCGTAATAGCCAAGATAGATATACGCCAGAAGGGGAATAATAAATGAATAATGTATAGCACCCAGGTTTTTGGCCAGGAGTCCCTGGAAGAAGGGAAGAAGGGCACCCCCGAGAATCCCCATAATGAGGATGGAAGATCCCTGACTGGTATATTTGCCCAGGTCACGAATGGCAAGGGTAAAAATGTTGGACCACATGATTGAGTTAAACAATCCTATTCCGATAATGAACCAAAGTGAGAATAGTCCGCCTGATGCCATAGTTACGGCAAGCATGGCAATATTAATGAAGGCGAATATCATTAGGGTTCTTGCCGGAAGGGACCTGCCCAGTCGGAAAGCGAAGAAATTCACGACAAGGAAGGCAGCAAAGGGCCAGACGTTCCGGAATGGGAATCCGTCGGGACTTTCAATATAAACAATAAAATAGATAAGGGCATAACCAAGTACAGCGGTAGCGATCATACCCAGCAATTTATTGGAAGGGCTCACTTTAGAGGAGAGGGAGATGGCACCGATAAACCGGCCGATCATGGCTCCTCCCCAATAGAAAGCCAGGTAGGATTTGGCGAGCATTTCCGGGAAGTCGACGATTTCCCATGCATAATTAATAAAGAAGCTTCCGATACTAACTTCGGCCCCTACGTACATGAAAATGGCCACGAAACCCAGTACCAGGTTCCGATATTTCAGAGCACCTGCATTTCTCTCTATGTCCTGTCCTTCGCTAAACCGGGGGAGCTTGGTAAAGAAGATAAGGACGGCCAGGAGGAGGAATATCCCGGCAAAGACCAGGTATGGGATCTGAACGCTCCAGGCGGTTAGGGGCTGGCCCATATCGCTGGTGATGGGGTTTCCATCGTTATCGAGAATAGTTTTTCCGAAATGGGCAAAATAATGAAAGACAAAATAACCTCCAACTATCGGGGCGATGGTAGTTCCGAAGGAATTAAAACCCTGGGAAAGGTTTAGTCTTGAAGAGGCCCCTTCAGGATTACCCAGAATGGCGATATACGGGTTGGCTGCGATTTGAAGCATGGTAAAACCGAGTCCGAGGATGAAGAGTCCGGCAAGAAAAATCCCGAAAACCCTCATTTCTGCGGCAGGATAGAACATGGCACAGCCGATGGCGCTAAGGAAAAGACCGATAAGAATTCCGTTCTTA
The DNA here is from genome assembly GCA_964572225.1 of uncultured Bacteroidaceae bacterium. Lineage (GTDB taxonomy): Bacteria > Bacteroidota > Bacteroidia > Bacteroidales > CAZNFR01. Next base: position 7,338 of record CAZNFR010000071.1, on the reverse strand, counting down.
TAGCCGATTTTGTGGATGGGATCACCGGCAGAGGAGGAGATAATGAAGTATATTAGGGATCCGATGAAATAGGCGCCAAAGAAGGCCATTTGGACCAGCATGGCTTTATCGTAATCCAATTCAAACACTTTTTTAAGAAAGGGAATTAGGATATCGTTCATGCAGGTTATAAACCCCCACATAAAGAACAGGATGGTTAGGACAATAAAGGCGGAACGGGTATTACCATCATTGCTGGCAGCGGTGGTTGGGGATCCCATTGCCGGTGAACTGGATGTGGCCATAGTCTGGGTTTTGAAATAAGGAAAGCTGCAAAAATAGGATTTTTTTAATGGTTTTACCCTGAGTTTTTAAGAATTAATATTAGGATATGAAAGGATGAACAATTAAAAAGCGGAACCGGAAGTCTGTCGCTGGATCTGGGCGATAGTCTTTGGGTTCCGTGTTGAGATCTTATAGGTAAAAGAATTTGCTGGAATTTCCCGGGATTACCATTTTTTCCAGGGAGCCTTGTTTTCTTCCCAGAGGTTTTCCAAAACGTTACGGTCCCTGAGTGTATCCATGGGCTGCCAGAAGCCGGCATGTTTGAAAGCGCTGAGTTTTCCGATATTGGCGAGGATCTCAAGGGGTTCTCTTTCCCATACGGTGGAATCATCGGTTACATAATTGATTGCTTCTGGCTCAACTAGGAAGAATCCGCCGTTGATCCATGCATTGCTTGCCCCGTCCCCTTTAGGTTTTTCGCGGAAGGAATGGATCCTGTTATCGGAATCACCCAGGGTGAAAGCGCCGAAACGGCCTGGTTGCTGAACGGCCGTAAGGGTTACCGTATTTCCACTTTCCTTGTGAAAGCTCAGGAGGCCCGGGATATCCACGTCGCTTACCCCATCACCGTAAGTAAGAGCAAAGGTTTCGTTACCGATATATTCTTTCACTCTTTTCACCCTGCCGCCGGTCATGGTGTTCAGTCCGGTATCGATAAGGCTTACCTTCCAGTTTTCGCCATAGTTTCTGTGCACTTCCATATTGTTTTCCTTCATATCAAAAGTAACATCGGAGTTATGGAGGTAATAGTTGGCAAAGTATTCTTTGATAACATATCCCTTGTAGCCCAGGCAAATGATGAATTCATTGAATCCATAGTAGGAATAGATCTTCATGATATGCCAGAGAATGGGTCTACCGCCCACTTCAACCATGGGTTTGGGTTTGATGGTACTTTCTTCGCTTATCCGGGTTCCGAATCCCCCCGCCAGAATAACTACTTTCATTTTTATTTGATTATTTATTTGATTTATTGAGCATTTGTCCCTTAAAACTCATCCGAAAATACGAATATCAGCTTATCAGGTTATGATTCCACGTTCCTATTTTCGAACAATTTGAGCAATCCCCCGATTTTTTCGGTGAGAATGGGCTCACAATTGGTAAACATTGGAATGGCAGACTAACTTCTACGGTCATTATACGTATAGGGGCAAAAGGGTTTCCCCTTCGCATCAAATTTACGATAAGGAATTATTACCAAATTATTAAAATTAATATCGCTTGCCATGGATACTATTGTTGTTCCCGTTGATTTATCGGCCGATTCATTAAAAGGCCTGGAATTCGCCCTCCTTATCTCCCGCCACAAACCGGCAAAGGTCCAGATGGTCTATGTTCAGAAGACCAGCGAGGATTACCGGCCGGGTACCTATGAAGAGGAATTTCACTTTGCTGAGGCCCAGTTAAAAAAGCTCCGGGATCAATATAAGGATGAGGTTGGAGAGGGGAGCAAGCTGGATTTCATCATCAAAAAGGGGAAGATCTACAAGGAGGTGGTGGAACAGGCCGAATCCCACAAGAGCAATATGATTTGCGCCTCCACACACGGGGCATCGGGGTTCGAAGAATTTTTTATTGGGAGCAATGCCTTCAAGATCATATCAGCAACTGCCAGTCCGGTCATTACCTTGCGCAGAAAACCCCCTCAGGAGGTAAAGAAAATCGTTGTACCTCTTAAGCTCCAGGTGGATACAAGACAGAAGTTACCTTTATCGGCCGACCTGGCTGAGATTTTCGGGGCGGAGATCCATCTCGTTTCCCTGAGCATTACCCAGAATAAAAAGGACAATCAGCGTCTCCAGGCATATTTGGATCAGAGTGGCAATTATTTGAGGAGAAGGAATATTCCTTTCAGCTCAAAAAAAATTCAGGGAGAGAATTACCTGAGTATGACCTTAAATTACTGTGAAGCGGTCGATGCCGATTTGCTCTCGATAATGACCAGTCAGAGCGGTAACTGGAGCGTCCTTATGGGCAGCTATGCACATAAGATACTTTCCCGCTCGAATATTCCGGTTTTGAGTGTAACCGCCCGGGAGAAGTCCGTTCCTTCCGGATTCGCCACTCAGGGTAGGCGTTAAGTCCGGGAAATCAGGAAACTTTCAATTCTTTGGAGAATTCATTGTAAAGAATTCTCTGCTGAAGAACCCGCGGGATGAGCCTGGAGAAAAGAATGAGCATACGGTTGATCCTTCCGGGTATCAGGAGGAATTTTTTCTGAAAGCAGGCATCCACCGAGATCTTTGCGATATCTTCGGAGGCGATGGCAGTCCATTTTCCCTTGTTCCCGTGTGCTTCTATTCGTGCTAAGGTCCCTTCATTGGTTTTTACCCCGTTTGGACAGAGAACGGTTATGGAGATATTTTCCTTCTTAAATTCGGTTTTCAGTGCTCTGCTGAAGTTCAGGACAAAGGCTTTGGAAGCAGAGTAAAGACTTTTAAAGGGAATGGAATAAAAGGCGGAAAGACTTGAAACGTTTAAGATATAGGCCTGATCCATTTTCAGCATGGAAGGCAGGAAATAGCGGGTGAGGAACACGAGGGCGCGAATATTTACCAGTATTCGTTGATCGATATATTCATCGTCTGATTGTTCAAAATGAGCCGTACCTGCGATTCCGGCATTATTCACAAGAAAATTTACGGACCGGTTATTTTTACCTGCCCATTCAAAAACCTTGCGGGGACCCTCGGGTTCTGAAAGATCGGTTTCCAGGAAGTGGACCTCAACACCGTATTCTGTTCGGAGGTACCCGGCTACTCCTTCCAGGTTTTCGTTGGGGAGGGAAACCAGGAGGAGGTCCATTTTGCGGGAAGCCATCTCGGTAGCAATTGATTTTCCGATTCCGGAGCTGGCTCCGGTTACCAAAGCATAGTTCTTTTCCATTTTACAGAGGGTATTCTGAAATTAAAGGGTTATTTATTTTTTTTGAGCCATTCCAGGGTTAGTTTTATACCTTCCTCCAGGGACCGCGATTGGTAACCCAGTTCTTTTTCCGCTTTGGCACTTGAATGGAGAAAATTATCATTGAATTTCCTGACCAGGGATGGAATGATCAGGGGATGGGTGCCAAAGAGCCGGGCAGAAAAAAGCATCAGGGAGGAAGTTAGCAACATCAGAGCCAGAGGAATTTTGAACAATTTGTATTTTTTTCCGGATACTTTGGCCAGAATTTCGAAGAAGGTCAGGTAATCCGCGTTTTCTCCACCAAGAATATAATTTTCACCCCTACGTCCTTTTTCCATGGCGAGGATATGCCCTTCCACCACATCATCCACATAAACATAATTGCCTTTGCTTTTGCCGTTTCCGGGGATGGCCCTCCAATTGCCCCGGATGTAACGGTCTATCATACGGGTTACTCCGTTGCTTTCGCTGAGGATACCCGGACCATAAACCCGGGTAGGATTCAGGATAACGATATCCACGCCGGCAAAAGAAAGCGCTTTCAGGGATTTTTCCATTAGGGACTTGGAACGCTCGTAGTCGATGTAGAAGGATTCATTCTGGTGGGATTCGTCGAGTGGTCCTTTTTGTGACGGACCATAAACTCCGGCGGTGGAAGTGATGATTATCTTTTTCACTCCGCATTTAAGGGCTGCTTCAACGGTATTAAGTGCACCCAGCAGGTTGAGGCGGTAGATTTGATAATTATCTTTCATCCAGACTTTTGCAAAGGCAGCTACATGAAAGGCAACTTCACATCCTTCCATGGCATTTTCCAGACTCTTCTTGTCCAGAATATCCCCTTTGAAGAGGATAACGCCCTCCTTCCGCAGTACTTCGGCTTTTTTGTCCGATCGGTAGAGAGCATGGACGGTGTGACCCGATTCGGCAAGCCGGTTTGTGAGCCTGCTTCCGATGAAGCCCGTGGAACCGTTAACGAAAATTTTCATCTGATAAAAGTTAAGTTACAATGGTCAGATGGAATTATATGATGAATAATTATCATTGATTCGTGGGTCAATACTTATTTATCATGCATGTTTCATTTTCCCGAATGTACGCAAAAAGATTTTCATTTCAGTTTAAAATCCATCTCTGCCTGAAAATAGAGAGAGAACCATTCGTTACTAAGGGCAAGGATGATATGTATGAAGAAAGCGATCCAGAAACTCCCGGTGTGCAATACGAGCAGGCAGAGAATGATTCCGAGGAAAATTGATCCAATGGCCTCTTTTTTCCCTTTAGGAATATGCACCAGAGCGTAGATCCCTGCGTTAAGTGCAATAGCGGGAAAGGTTCCAAGCAACTCTACGGCGGGAAAAAAAAGCAGGGCTCTGAACATTAATTCGTAAGCAAAGAGGTAAGCGATCCAGGAAAGAGCACTCAGAACCAGCAGTGACAGGTTCCATTGGGCTTTGCGGATCTGGGGATACATTTCCAGGTTTTGCGGACTCCGGGCATTGAGGTAGTTTGTTATGAGAACAATTCCGCCGAGAATAGCGGTAAATAGCCAGGTTTGACTTCCTGGAGGACTAAAACCACCGAAATCATTGAGAATTCCGGGTTGAAAGAAACCCAGGTAGAGTATAGGAAGGATTCCGAAGATGGTTATGCCGGTGAGCCGGTGAAACAAGACATGCTTTAGTCGGTCGGGTTGCGGATACAGGGATTTTGCACTGTATTCGGTAAGGTAGAGGTAGATGATAAAGCCTGTTGTAGCGGGAATTAGTCCTGAAAGAAAAAGAAGGGTGTCGGGGTTCATGGGTTCATAGGTTTTTGGGTAAAGTTAGGAAGAATTGGGGATATAGGGAGGCATCGGAGATGCGGGGATTTGGGGGTTTAGGGGTTTAGGGGTTTAGGGGTTTCTGCCTATCCCCAAATCTCCAGATCCCCATTCTTCCCATTCTTTTCACTATCTTTGCGCCCAGATAAACAGGGATTTACTATGAAATTTACCGAATTCAATCTGAAAGAACCCATCATCGAAGCCATAACCTATATGGGTTTCGAGGAGGCTACCCCCGTGCAGGAGCAGGCCATCCCGGTCATTATGAACAAAGAGGACCTTATTGCCTGTGCCCAGACCGGCACGGGGAAAACCGCCGCCTTCATCCTGCCCGTCCTCAACGAACTCTACAACAAAGATATCAAAGGGGTCAACACCCTCATTGTGGTCCCCACGCGCGAGCTTGCCCTGCAGATCGATCAGCAGATCCAGGGACTGGCATACTTCCTCAACGTCAACTCCATAGCCCTCTACGGAGGCACCGACGGAAGCGACTGGGATATCCAGAAGAAAGCCCTTACCTCCGACACCCATATCGTGGTGGCCACTCCCGGAAAACTACTCGCTCACCTCGACATGGGCTATGTGAACTTCACCGGCGTGGAGCACTTCATCATGGATGAGGCCGACCGCATGCTCGACATGGGATTTATCGAAGACCTCCAGGCCATCATCTCCTACCTGCCTCCGGCCGGCAAGCGGCAGACCCTGATGTTCTCCGCCACCATGCCTCCAAAGATCCGCGAGCTGGCAAAAAAGATCCTGAACAACCCTAAAGAGATCAGTCTGGCCCTCTCCAAACCCGCCGAAGGGGTGCTGCAGGCCTGCTACCTGGCTTACGACAATCAGAAGATCCCGCTGATCAACTCCCTCATCGCCGATAAACCCGAATACAAAAGCATTCTGATTTTCTCCGCCACCCGTAAGAAAGTCAGCGAGATCGCCCGCACCCTCCGGTCGAGTGAGTACGAGGTGAGAGAGATCTCATCCGACCTCGAACAGAAAGAACGGGAGAAAGTCCTCCTCGCTTTCAAATCCCGGAAAATACGGGTGCTCGTCGCTACCGACGTCCTGAGCCGGGGGATAGACATTAAGGATATCGACCTGGTCATCAACTACGACGTGCCCTCCGACGCGGAAGATTACGTGCACCGGGTGGGACGTACGGCAAGGGCCAAAGGTACCGGAGTGGCCCTCTCCCTGGTAAACCCCGACGACATGTATAAGATCGAGCGAATCGAAAAGCTGATTGAGGGCGAAATCCTCAAGCTTTCCATCCCCCCTGAGATCGGGAAGAGTCCGGAGTGGTCCGTCAAACCCCCACCCAGGCAATACCGGAATTTCCGGAAGAAGAAAGAAAGATAGAAAATCTGTATTATACTGATTATCTGTTATTTATAACGGTCAGTGCGCAGGAGGAAAGGAAGGAAAAACACCCCAATCCCGGAAATACCCAAAATTTATAAAAGCCGATAAAGATGGGATCCCTGCTTGAATTCACAAAAGAAGGAATATACTGTCGTGCCGGCAACTTTCACATCGATCCCTGGAGGAAGGTTGACCGTGCCGTGATCACTCATGCCCATGCCGATCACGCACGCCCGGGTCATGCACTCTACCTGGCGCATACGGATTCGGTGCCGGTTCTCAAACTTCGGCTGGGCAAAAAAATACAGACCCAGGGCGCCGCCTATGTTGAGTCCTTCAACATGAACGGGGTGAAGCTCTCCCTCCATCCGGCAGGACACATCCCGGGGTCGGCCCAGATCCGCGTCGAGCACAAAGGCGAGGTTTGGGTGGTCTCGGGCGATTACAAGCTGGAAGACGACCACCTCACACCCCCCTTCGAGCCCGTCCGCTGCCATACCTTTATTACCGAGTGTACTTTCGGACTCCCGGTTTATCGATGGACGGACCCTTCAGAAGTGTACCGGCAGATCGATGCTTGGTGGCAAAAAAACCGCAGCGAAGGCCGGGTCTCCGCCCTTATCGGTTACTCCCTCGGAAAACCCCAACGCCTGATATTCAACATCGATCACCGGGCCGGGCCCGTTTATGCCCACAGCGCCGTATACCAGACCCACAACCGGCTTCGCGAGCACGGACTCCCCCTGCCCGGGATTCAGCAACTCAGCGAAACCACTCCGCCCAAAGCCCTCAAAAACGCCCTGGTCATCATCCCCCCCGCAATGCTCAACACCCCTGCAATGCTCCCCCTGCAACCCTGCTCCCTGGCCATGGCCTCGGGGTGGATGGCCCTCGGCAAAGCCCGGTGCAAC
>CAZNFR010000070.1:0-18952 GCA_964572225.1 uncultured Bacteroidaceae bacterium | reverse complement strand
ACCTTTTTAAGATACCCACCGAAAAGGACAGCCTGGTTTTTTACCCTGCGATGACCAACGGAGAGCTTAGCGGAGTGGCCGTGGAAACCTGGACCATGAAAGGTTTTAACGGGCTGATAAGGCTGATGGTGGGCTTTAGCATGGATGGCAAAATTACCAGCATTGCCGTGCTTGAACATGGAGAAACTCCCGGACTGGGCGATAAAATTAAAAAGGACAAATCGGATTTCAGTGTTCAGTTTGAAGGTCAGGACCCTTCCGACTTTAAACTGGCAGTGACCAAAGATAACGGCGATGTGGATGCAATCACGGCCTCCACCATCACCTCCAGAGCTTATTGCGATGCCGTTCAGCGGGCTTACGATGCATTTATGGAAGAGAAAGATAAGCTGGGCAATCAATAAACATAAAACGAATCACCATGAGTCAATGGCAAAATTTTAGCAAAGGATTTATAAAGGAGAATGCCGTATTCGTGCTGTTCCTCGGGCTCTGCCCTACTCTGGGGGTTACCACCTCCGCGGTAAATGGTCTGGGTATGGGACTGGCCACCACCTTCGTTCTCCTCATGTCCAATCTGGTTGTGTCACTTATCAAAAGCCTTATCCCCGATAAAGTTAGGATCCCTTCCTTTATTGTCATCATTGCTACCTTCGTTACAGTGGTTGAGCTGGTAATGAAAGCCTACCTGCCCGATCTTTTCCAGGCCCTGGGACTTTTCATTCCTCTCATCGTGGTAAACTGCCTTGTACTCGGACGGGCCGAAGCTTTTGCATCCAGAAACAACATCCTGACTTCGATCATCGACGGAGCAGGAATGGGCCTGGGCTTTGCGTTTGCACTCACTCTGCTGGGTGCAGTGAGGGAGATCCTGGGTTCAGGTTCCTTTTTCGGCCTTAAATTCATTGAAGGAGACGGTATGCTGCTTTTTGTTCTCGCTCCCGGTGCATTTATTGCCCTTGGCTACCTGATCATGCTCATGCTAAAACTAAAGAAAAAACTATACTCATAAGCCATGGAATACATTCTGATCATCATTGCTGCGGTATTTGTTAACAACATTGTTCTCAGTCAGTTCCTGGGTATATGTCCCTTTATCGGTGTCTCCAACAAGGTGAGTACCGCACTGGGGATGACCGGAGCCGTGACCTTTGTTATGGTTATCGCGACCCTGGTATCCTACCTGATCTGGACCTACGTTCTCATCCCTTTTGATATCACCTTTGCCAGGACGATCAGTTTCATCCTGGTGATCGCTTCCCTGGTGCAATTGGTGGAGATCATCCTGAAAAAGGTCAGCCCATCCCTCTATCAGGCACTGGGTATTTTCCTGCCCCTGATCACAACCAATTGCGCGGTACTCGGGGTGGCGGTGCTTACCGTTCAAAACGACTACAACCTTATACAAAGCGTGTTTTTTGCCGTAGGAAATGCCCTGGGCTTCGGACTGGCCCTGATCCTGTTTTCGGCCATAAGGGAACAGCTCGAACTGATGAATATCCCCAAAGCCATGAGAGGGGTTCCCATTGCCTTCATCGTGGCAGGACTTCTGGCCCTGGCTTTCATGGGCTTCGCAGGGATAGTCTGATATCAGTTGTCACAGCCGGATATACCGGGAAAACAGCATGGACGAAAAAACCCTCATTCGTATCACGGAAGATTTTGCCAGGTCATCCCTGGAGAGCGCCGAAAAAGGGCACGACTGGTGGCATTCCTGGCGTGTTCTGAACAATACCCGCCTCATCCTGAAAACCGAGAAAGCCGATTCCCTGATTTGTTCCCTTGCAGCCCTGCTTCATGACCTTGCCGATAAGAAGTTTGGGAATTATGAGCAGGGACTCGAGAGAATTGGTCGATTTCTGGAAGAAAACCTGCGCGATCCCGATGCCGGAAGACAGGTCATCAGGCTTATTGAAACCATATCCTACGCCGGGGGGTCCAACGAAAGTATTCGTAAAACTCCCGAACTGCAGGTAGTCCAGGATGCTGACAGACTGGATGCCATGGGAGCCCTGGGAATTGCAAGGGCTTTCCATTACGGAGGGTTTAAAAACAGGGAAATCTATAATCCCGGAATAAAACCGGTGCTGAGCTATAATACAGCAGGGGAATATTATAATTCCGAATCCCCTACCCTTAATCACTTTTACGAGAAACTCCTGAAACTGAAAGACAGGATGAATACCGCTACCGGAAAAAAACTCGCCGCAGAAAGACACCGGTTCATGCTCGAGTTTCTGGAACAATTCCATTCCGAATGGAGAATGGGGGAGGATTAATCAAACTTGATCCGCAAAAAAGGATTTAGTTGATTATCTTTTATATATTGTAAGATAAGTCCTATAAAGATTAACAACAAACTATCTTTTCTTAAATAAACCGTCTTTCTTTTTGTTTTCCTTTATCTCGTCCATCTCTTCCTCTACCATCCCGATAAGCTCACTGATCTCTTTCAGACTCAGGTCATTCTCCCGGGCAAAGAAACTGGCCATCTCGGTAAAGGAACCGTTAAAATACTTCTGAAGTATGCCGGGGAGATAGGTATTGAGGTATTCCGTCTTGGTAATGGAAGGGTAATACAGGTGAGTATTTCCAATAACCCTGTGAGAAACAAAACCTTTCTTTTCAAGGATACGAACCACGGTAGATACGGTAGTGTAGGGAGTATCCGGATCTTCGAGCTTCCCGATAATGTCCCTTACCACAGCCTCTCCAAGATCCCAGAGAATGAGCATTACTTCTTCTTCAGCCTGAGTTAACCGCATCATAATGGATAAGTTTAGAATACAAGTATACTACTAATTTTTTAGTAGATCAACTATTTTTGCAGTTATTTTACTAAAAATATAGTAAATAAGCATTCATACAGTCGGGTTTACAGCTGTATGTAATTGTAATTCAATATGTTATTAGGTGGGGGGTTATTCCTCTTCCCGGGTTTGTTGCAGCTTGTACTGGTACCTGGCAGCGAGTGCGGCTCCGATAATCCCGGCTTCATTGAGCAATTCGGCAGGAACCACCCTAGCGCGGGTATTCAGGAACTGAAAAAACTTATCGTCTTTTTTGCTGGCGCCTCCTCCGATAATGATTAGGTCTGGCCAGGTAAGGTCTTCCAGGCGGCCCAGGTATTCATTAAACCTCAGAGCCCAGGTTTCCCAGGTGAGATCTTCGTTTTTGCGTGCGGCATCCGAAGCATATTTCTCAGCATCATCGCCTTTGAGAATAATATGTCCCAGTTCGAGGTTAGGAACCAGTTTACCCCCGGCAAACATAACGGTTCCGAGTCCGGTACCCACTGTAACCAGGGACGTAACTCCCTTAAAGCCTTTGCCGGCCCCGAATTTCATTTCAGCAAGACCGGCGGCATCGGCATCGTTCATTACATATACAGGGCAGCCTGTCATACGGGAAAAACTTCGATTTATATTCAGATTTAGGAAGCCTTTGTCGATATTGGCAGCGGTGCGGGCAATCCCATTCTGTACTACCCCGGGGTATCCCACCCCTACGGGTCCCTTCCAGTCGAAATGCTCCACGATTCTGCCGATGACCTCACCAACAGCTTCAGGAGAGGCAGGATCGGGTGTGGGTATTCTGTATCTTTTGCTTTTAAGCGTTCCTTTTTTGGTGTTTACAATGGCGCCCTTTATACCGGATCCGCCAAAATCTATACCAAGGATCTTTTTGTACTTCATGTTCAACTTGATTTGTTTTTGAGTCCACCTCTGGCTTAGATACAAGCATTAAAAATATTAATAATTATGGTTTCTTGACGAATAATGGATAAAAAGATGCAACCATTTACGGATATAAGTGTCTAAATTATTGGGATACAGATATATTATCCATTTCCTCCGGCTGAATTCAGGGGGATTCCCGGTGATCAGACCCAGGTGTTTAGATTGAAAATAAATACCTCATTCTGTTTTGAAATAATGAATTAATACAAGTAATTTAGATTTTTGGTTTTTTTCTAACACTGTCTGGCATGAACGAAGATATATTTGGCAAATATGAATGGGAGGGGAAAACCATCCTGATTGTCGAGGATGACATATCCAGCACGTTTTACCTAAAAGAGATCCTGGATGAAACGGGTGCCGATCTTTTGTTTGCCAGCGATGGCGGACAAGCGGTTAAGCTTGTGAGCGAGCATCCTGAACTAAATCTCGTTCTTATGGATATCCAGATTCCCATTCTCGACGGGTATGCCACCACCATTGAAATAAAAAGGATGAATCCGGAATTGCCGGTTATAGCGCAAACAGCCTATGCTCTGGTGGATGACCGGGAAAAATGCATGAACGCCGGCTGCGACGGTTATCTTGCCAAACCCATTGATCCCATGAAACTGCTCGAGACGCTGTCTCCTTATATCGACTAAGCCTATTCTTCCTCCTCCGGGGACGGCATTTTTCCTTCCGGATAAAAAACCGCCTCATACCTTGCCGCTTTTTCCACAGAATCTCTTGAGAACAGATGCTTCTTATACTGGTAGCCGGCGAATGCTTTTGCCTGACTGCCATAATACTCACTGGCGGGGATCCCGGAAATTCCGCTGGGGATGATTACCCTCGAATCGTCCCAGTCAGCAGTATTAAATATATGACGGTGTGAGGATCCGGATCCCACCCTGGCAAAATCGGTTAAGGGATATGAGTAGGCACTTACCGTATGATAGCTGCCCGGCACGGGGAAAGGTCCCCTGCTTAGTTTGAATGCCCGGTCGAGCACATCCACGCTGCTCAGGGGGTGTTTAAGGGTCAGCGTATGAAATTCACCCCACTGCCACCCGGCCATTTCGGGTCCCATCCTTTCTTCGAGCTCCTTCAGGGTTTTCTCCAAAGCCTTCATTACGATATCACCGGTTTCTTCAACCACATCCGGGGTACTCACATCGTCGATCCAGGCAGAATTCGCTCCTTGCCTTAGCTTATCCAGGTGGTAGGATGCCAGGAGATCCTGTCCCAGAATCTCAGAAAAAAGGGTATCGCCCAGTTCATCTTTATATATCCCTTCGAGCATTTTCAGAAAGAGCATCTCAAAAAGAGTTGCCGGCACACTCTTCAGTTCCATCCTGTAATCCCATTTCTCCAGCTGGTAATAGGCATCCTGTAGTTTTTCCCCGGCATCTGCAAGCTGTCCTTCAGCGGCCTTGAGCATCCAGGGGAGAAGTTTTTCAGCCCAGGGGGAATAAACATCGGCCTGAATGGATTCAAAATCGCTCACATCATGCTTTTCCTTTTCTTCCAGTCTGTTCCGGATTTGCTCGTACCGGTTGGGAAGATCAAACCAGTTACTGATATACCAGGGGTACTCATCTCCTATGGTTTTGTTATTGGCAGAGGCCACATAACCTGACGGAGGATTGTAACTATAGGGAAGTTCCTCAAATTCGAGAATCCTTTTCCAATCATACAGGCTTGTATCGCCGGGGTAAACGAGATAGGGCTCTCCTTTCCTCACGGGTATCCCCGCGGTGGTTTGAATCCCGATATTCCCCTGCCTGTCGGCATAGGCGATGTTCTGACTTATGGCAATAAAGCTCGAGGCCGCATCGCGGAAATCCTCCCAGTTTTTCATGCGGTTGAAAAGGTAGACCGATCTTACCTCATTACTGTATTCATTACCGATCCAACGCATACTTATCACCCGGTCCTCAACCCCCCTGAAGACTGAAATCACAGGTCCGCGATGAGTAAACCGGTTAATCACACTTACCGTATCGCCCCCCTTCACCGGAATCCTTTCCTCCTCGAACCTGAGTTTCTTCCATTCCCCATCGAGCCGGTACAAACCGGAATCTCCGGGGTTTATTTTTTCGAGATAGAAATCCATATCGTCCAGCATAACGTTGGTCATCCCCCACGCAACATCCTGATTGTGTCCGCAGATCACAAATGGGGTTCCCGGCAGCGCCACTCCGCTCACATCCAGTTCACCCGGAACGGTGTTATGCAACTGGTACCAAATACCGGGCAGATTGATCTCCAGATGCATATCGTTGGCAAGAATTGCACCCCCTGTTGTGCTTTTGGAAGGTGCCACAGCCCAGTTATTCGATCCCATAAAAACCTCAAGACCCAGATCCCTCAGGGTATTCTGCACCTCTTCAAGAAATGCCATGGGGCTGGTAAGTTCACCTTCCAGTTCAGGATACACGGTTGAAGGGTTTGCCGCATGGTCCGGGATCAGTTCTCTGAACAGCTCATTGTTCCCCAGTTTTTCTTCAAACCTGAACATTCTTATTTCGGTACTCCATGCCATGGTGAGTCCCCATGACATATAGCCGATGAGGTTTACCGTATGCTCGGGCTCCCAGGCTTCGGGCTGGTAGCCGAGGATGGAAAACTCGGGCGAAAGTTTTCCCCGGTTCACGTACAGGTAGTGGTTTACTCCGTCGGCAAAAGCTTCCAGCGCAGCCAAAATTTCCGGATCCATTCGTTCGAGAATCAGTTTTGATTTGCGATCGAAATGCAGGGATCTGAACAACTGATCGATTTTCACCAGGTCTTCTCCCAGCGCCTCAGACAACCTACCGGTGGTAAGCCTTCGAAGAAGGTCCATTTGCCACATCCGGTCCTGAGCCATAACATAACCGGTTACCCGGTATACATCCTTTACATTCTTACCGTAAATATGAGGCATGGCGGTACTGTCGCGGTAAACCTGCACCGAAGAGGCAAGTCCGTCTATCTCTATTTTTTCATTATAGTCGGGCAGGGCTTTCCGTGAAGTGTAGCGAATGTAAACGCCACCGGCCACTGCAGCCATAATTATTAATGCCAGGAAACTTACAACAATGATTCTAACTGTCTTCATAACAATGTTACTATTTTACCAAGGTTTTATTCTGCAATTATTTTTTCAACCCCCATTTCACGCAAGGAAAAACTCAACAATACGGGCTGATGATCCGAATAACGAAACTGCATATCCAGCGTTTTGATCCTTTCCGGCTGCAGATTGGGTGACAGCAGGTAATAATCAATGATGGTAGTTAGCGATTGATCCTTGTCAAACGGGGTTTTTACTCTACGGTTCGTGGGAACCTGGGGATCCCAGGCCCAGGTCCATCCTTCGGGAAGAAAATCGTGCGGGATCTCAATAAAGCTTTCTTTGTCAAAATTATATCCGGGAATGCTGGTGTTTATTCCAGGAGGACATTGGTTCCAGTCGCCACCCACAAGCACAAAATTCCCTTTTTCATATTCCTTCAGGATGAAATCTCTCAGATAGTGCATTTGCTCAAGTCTGAGAGTACCATCATCGTATGCGGAATTATGGGTATTAATGATTAAAAGTTCCCCCTGGGGCAGAGGGTAACGGTTTACCAGGAAGCAACGATCCAGCATAAAAAGGTTTTTGGGCCAGGCATAGTTTCCCGGAAAGCTTCGACGCACGGAGATCTCAGCCGGATGGGCCGAAAGGCTTTGGAGGCCCGATGTTACCCTTCCCATGGGTTCCTTGAAGGGAAGAGGCACGTAGGGTACCTGATAGTTGATCCCGGTAAACGACAGATGCCCCTTCAGACCCTGATCCAGAATTTGATTCTGATTAACATGATAAGACCTTCGGCTGTTGATATCCACCTCCTGCAGGAGAATGAAATCCAGGCTGTCGTTGGAGGTTAAAAATTCCCTGACCCTGGTAAGGTTTTCCAGGCTTTGCTCCTTTTCGGGCCGTACGTTTTCCCCCCCGTCATAAAAAAAGTCCATCCCTGCATCCAGTCCGCAATATCCAATATTCCAGATCATAACATGGTAAGTTTGCATGGTAAGGACCCCCGGGGTTCCGGTCGTATCCTGATATATAATCGTCTTTTCTTCCGGGGTGTAGTTTTTGACCGTAGCCAGGAGGATAATTCCCGCAAACAGAAGTGCCAGGATCAGAACAAAAAACAGAAGGATTTTAAAAATTACTTTCATGTCCAAGTCAGGGTTACAGGTTTTATGTCCGGGGCCTTTCCCGGGCCCCTATAGCTTATCTTACTTAGGGTCGAAATCCTGTTTCAGACAACCAATGGCAATAAGGTACTGGGCAGCAATAAAGGTGGCCATTATGGTTATCCGGGCAAAATCAAACCGTTCGTAAAACCGGTTTATTCCCAAAAGTGAGGAGGACAATAAAAACAACACGGCACCAATGGCCACCAGCATATAACTTACCCCGTTTACTTTCCCAAACCGGTTAAGGGCCGAGGCAACCATTATATGGATGATTACCGTGTAGAGAATGATCAGGGTCCTCAAATCGTCGGGGATCTGGTTATAAAGCAGCCACAGGATCAATCCTCCGTATCCCAGTAGCATGATCAGAATAAATATCCTTTGCCTGAAAATTGTATGTCTCCCTTTCTCAAGGTTGAATGCAATCGAATAAATAATAAGGGTAATCAGGAAACTGAAAAAACCCATAAAAATGAAGGAACGTTCCGAAAAGAAAATATCCCTTTCGTTGCTGCCGAAATAAAAAGCCAGGTCGCCGGTAAAAGATAAGATCAGTCCTGTCAGGACCAGGCGGTGAAAGGGATTGTATTTTTTTCGAACCTCGGTATGGTAAAACAAGATGAGGGATGGAATGATCAGGATCTTACTGATAACCGAGGGATAAAAAAAATTGAGATGTTCCAGTACAATGAAAACGATTCCGAGTAAGAGATAGTATAACCCAAAGGTAGATTGCTTCATAGATAGAGGGTTGTTAGCTGTAATAAGCCACCAACCAAATTTAGCATTTTTTCTTATCCTGTAAAAAAAATGAGCATTTCCGCGTAAAAAATATTATTATCTTGGCGCGTAATCCTAAAACTAACACAATGAAACCTCCATGCTTCATAATTGACTTAAAGGAACATACACAAAAGAACATGAATAATTCATGTGATCACAAAAAGCCAGGGCATGGAGGTTCGCTGAACACCTTTAAAAGTAAACAATAAGTGAGGCAACAAATACCACTAAGCTCAGAAAGAAAATTACAACTAATTGAAATACAAACTTTTAAAAAAAATTTATTCGAATGAAACTCACCATCGGCCTGCTTGTTTTCCTGGGCCTTTTCAATGCCCTTACTCTTTATTCCCAAGAAAATGAGGTTAAAAGCAAACAAAAGGAAGGTTGGTCCTTTGGGGCCGTACCGGCCATTGCCTATGATTCGGATATCGGTTTTAAGTATGGGGGCGTGGTAAACTTCTACGATTATGGTGACGGCTCCCTGTATCCCCGTTACCGGCACTCAATCTACCTGGAATGGTCACGAACCACCAAGGGTAGCGGGATCAATCAGTTTACCTACGATTCAGAATACCTGATCCCCGGGGTGAGAACCTCTGCCGAGGTAAGCTATTTAACCGAGAAGTCACTGGATTTTTACGGATTTAACGGGTATAAGTCCTATTATAATTCCGACTTCGAAGACGACAGCCATCCCGATTACCTCTCAAGGATGTATTATCGGATGGATCGGCAATTGTTAAGGATCAGGGCTGATTTTCTTGGAAATCTCATCGATAAGAAACTCCGGTGGATGGCTGGATTTGCCTATTACGGGGTGAAGCTGGATACGGTTGATCTTCCCGGCCTCAACGAGGGAAAGGATGAGGAGGACCTTCTTCCACCGGTCGGTGGTGGACTGTATGGGAATTATGTTCGTTGGGGTTTGTTGCCGGAAGGCCAGGTTGACGGGGGTAATACGGCCATGGTCAAACTCGGACTGGTTTACGATACCCGCGATAACGAACCCAATCCCATGTCGGGGATCTGGACAGATCTACAGTTACATCTTGCTCCTTCCTTCCTTGGGAACGGAGACCTGAGCTATGCCCGTCTGGTACTAAATCACCGGCAGTATTTCACCGTTGTGCCTGAGATTGTGAATTTTGCCTACCGATTATCCTACCAGGCCAAACTGGGAGGCGAAATGCCTTTCTATATGCTGCCTTTTGCCTACAATACCCCTCCCCGGGTTACGAGAGATGGACTGGGGGGAGCGAAAACCATCCGTGGTGTACTGCGCAACCGGGTGGTTGGGGAAGACTTCTTTTATGGAAACGTTGAATTGAGATGGAAATTCCTCAGGACCGTGGTTCTCAATCAAAACCTGTATATTGCCCTTGCCGGATTTGTGGATGCGGGAAGGATTACGGGAAAATACGAGCTCCAGGATCCGGACCCTGCTTTTGCCGACGAGGTGGCAGCATACAATCTTTTGGGCGATGATGAGGCCATGCATCTGGGCTATGGAGCAGGACTCTATTTCGCTCTTAATGAGAACTTTATTGTTTCCGTAAATTATGGGATCGCGGCCGATTCGAGGGACGGGGACAACGGCTTGTACATCGGATTGGACTTCCTGTTCTGACTCTGAAAAAAAACCGGGGAACCCTTTAGGGAACCCCGGTCATTTACTAAAGATCTTAATTCATCAGAAGCTGAAATCCACTCCGACGGCAATGAACAGGTTGTCCTTGTCATACTGCTCAACCGGATAGAAAAGGGTTCCGTCCACAAATTCGTGGGTAAGTGTTACTTCTCCGTCCTTATAGGCAGTGTATCCTACACCGAGATTGATCATAAAATTCTCGTTAAGGGAAATTCCCAGTCCGCCGCCAATGGTACTGGAAGTGAGACTGTAGGCCAGGTCGGTCTGGTAATTATCGTTCACGCCGGTTTTGGTATAAAGATACCCGGCACTCACCCTCAAAAGATCGTTTAACCGGTATTCGAGTCCGCCGGCAAATTCCATAAAATTATCATCGATAACCTGGTCATTTCCCACATATTCGCCATCTATTTTCTTACCGTAATCCACGGCCTTATCGAAATAGTAATGGGTACCCAGGGAAAGCCTCAGCTTGTCGGTGATCCCGTAATCCACACCCAGGGATAGCATGGCCGGGATGTCGTTATTGAACTTTTGTCCGTCGGGGAACATGGTAATAGGATTTCCTTCGTCGGTAAATCCGGTAAGTATATCCTCTTTGGTATCGTTGGTAAACTCAAGCTCGGTGGCAAATTCATACTTTATTCCGATATTCAGTCTTTCGGAGAAGGAGAGGTTTACACCCAGAATGGGGGTATACCCGGTTGCAGTTTGTTCCACATCGGCCGATTTATCAGCCAAAAGCTGAGCAGTGGCACTGTTGGTTGTGGCAGCCTGCTGATATGCACCCTGTGCCTGAGCCAGGCTCATGGCATCGATCTGATCCTGGGGAACCCCAAAAGCCAGGAGTCCGCCTTCCAGGGTAGCGCGGGTCTGTTCGTCGATGATACTGGCACCCTGAGCCTGTGCGAAGGTAAGGGGTCCCGCACCTCCGTCAATCAGAGGCTGCATGCCGGTGGCAGCACCGGTGGCCTGAGTGGCAAATCCCTGGAAAATATCCGGCGCCGGGGTCCAGGCACCCATGTAGTTCAGCTCAATATCGTTGAGGTAACCGTTGTAGGTATTTTTACCGGTTACGTATCTTACGCCTGCGAAGACCGAGATCAGATCGTTAATCTTATAGGAAACCCCACCCTGATATCCGAAATATACGGATGTTCCTTCAAAATAGGCATCCAAACGGTAGGCTGTAGCATCGGGAGCCAGGGCCGGAACCAGATCGGAAGTTGAAAGCTCGAAGGAAGGAAGTCCCCTTTCAAACTCTGCTCCGCCGCCGCCACCCACGGGATTGAACCCGAAGGAAAAGGCAAGCTTATCCATTTTGTAGGTTGCATAAACCGAGGGGAACAAAGGGGCTGTTACCTTGCCGAGGTACTCCGGATCATTGAGTCCGAATGCACCTCCGGGACCGGTGTACAGGTTGGTAACGGTTTTATTCTGTAAGATTGTCTGATTGGAAATGGAAAAATGGAAACCGTTATTGAGCTGCATCAGACCCGCCGGATTGAAGAAAACCGCATCGGCTGCCGTGCTTGCATCCCGGGCCGGTAACCGTACCCAGGCTGCACTCTGATTAGTGTTTGTAACCAGGCCTCCTGCCAGTAAATTGCCGAAAAGCAATACTGCAGTTGAAAAAGTCAATAGTTTTTTCATGGGGATTATTTAGTTTTGATTAGCATTGCGAATATAGACGGATTCAGTAAATTGACAAAACTTTTTTCGACCTGTGATGTCCGGCACACCGGGAATCCCACTAATTTATCACGCAATAAATTGATAATCAATGTTATTTAAAAAACACTCGACTGGGTTAAAATCGACTGAGAAAATCCGCTTACTTCAGCCAATCCGGAGTAAAATCTGGCTAATCCCTATCCTGATAACGGCATCCTGCAGTACATCGCCCACAGAGGATTATCTCAAGGAAACACGGGAATGGAGAGAGAGCCGTCTCGAACGTTTAAAATCCAAAACAGGCTGGCTTAATCTGGCCGGACTGTTCTGGCTTTATCAGGACAGTGTTTCGGTTGGATCCGGGAAATCGAACGATCTGGTTTTTCCTGAAGGGACGCCCTCCTACTGGGGAAGTCTGGTAAAGAAAGACAGTTTTTTCCTCTGGTATTCTGGTGGCAAGGATCCTGAGATTATCTGGGATGATTCTTACCCGGATTCTGACCGTGTTAGCGAGGGAAGTTTTCGATGGTATATTTTGAAACGGGGGGATAAATTCGGGATCCGGCTGCGCAACCTCGCTCATCCCAGGATCTCAAAGCTGGACAGCATTCCTTGCTATCCAACGGATCTTCAATGGAGAAAAGAGGCGGTTTTCACCCCCTTTGATACAGCCAGGATCTTTTATGTCCCTACGGTGGCCGGTGTGGATGAGATATACAGCAGTCCGGGAATCCTGACCTTCCGGCACAAAGCCAGGGATTTTACCCTCTACCCTTTTCTTTCCGGGGAAAATTTCTTTCTGATTATCGGGGATCTGACCAGTGGGATCAGCACCTATCCGGGAGGTCGCTTTTTGTATACCTCCGGACCTGACAAAAACAATCGGGTGATCATTGATTTAAACCGGGCTTATAATCCGCCCTGCGCTTTCAGTCCCTGGTCGACCTGCCCTTTGCCTCCTCCCGAAAACAGGCTTGATCTGGAGATCACTGCAGGGGAAAAAAGGGTGCACCTGGACTAATCGATATTTTTCTGCTGAAACAGGATATTGTGGTCGAAATCGTAGGCTACCAGATTTCCATATCCCTGCAGGTCCTTGTAAACACAACCGGCATCCAGATTAAGGACCCGGGTATTTCCTTCCTTAAGGTCTTTTTTTATCTCTTCCGCATCCACAGGTGTGTGGCCATGGATAAGTAACCTGTTCTCAATCTTTTGGCCCTCGTAATCAAAATCACGGATCCAGATCATGGCGTCCTCATCCTCGAAAACATTATCCCTATGGAAATTTAATCCGGCATGAACCACAATAAAATCGGGTGTTTCGTAATAAAGAGGAAGGCTTTTAAAAAAACTGAGATAGCGTTCGGGAATCAGGTTGAAGGCATCGTAATCGAACAGGAGTTCTTCGGGGATCTCAAAGCTCCGGAGGGTGTCTTCCGCCCCGTTGTTGTACCAGGCATGCATAAAATTTTCATCCTCCAGGGCATTCAGCAGCAATTGTTCATGGTTTCCTCTTATAGGGAAAACCTGATAACCCTGCCATTTCATTTCAATAATAAACTCCAGGACCTGCCGTGACCGGGGCCCCCGATCAATATAATCTCCCAATAAGTATAACTGGTCTTCCGTGGTAATTCCTATTTTATCCCTGAGCAGGGTTTTGAGGGTCAGAAAACAACCATGTATATCACCGATAACAATTCTTCTCATAACTTAGGTGAGGTTCTTGATTAAAAGAGGGTAAAATATACTAAAAAATGCATCAACATCAGGAACCAGAATTCATATTTATACTAATGAATTGATAATGTGCGTCTTAATTCAAGAAAGGGAAATGTCACCTTATGGCTGCATCCCGGTCTACTGATAAACATTCCTTTAATTTTATAAAAAAACAGGCAAAGGCTGAACGAGATTCAGGCTATTTATTCATTAAGAAGTGAAGGTACAAGGATAATCCTGATCCGACACTCCCCGATTTTTACCATAACCTACTTAAAATTATCATTATGAAGAGTTTTCACTTTTTTTGGATTGCCTTATGTTTTTCAACATGGTACTCCGGGCCGGATCTGTATTCACAAAATATGCTGATCACGGTTGTTTTTGACGCCGATCTTTCCGGTGGACTCCCCAAGGGGGTGGAGGTATTTGCGCTGGAGACTATCGATAGTCTTGAGCACTATTCTCTTGGCATTGCCATAAACGGGAAGAAAGAGATTACCTCCGAGTTTAATTTTCCGGACACTTCCCTTCAGAAGGGGACATTTCTTATCCTTTGCAGGGGCGAGGAAGAATTCCTGACTTTTACGGGCTTTGATGCCCATTATTACACAGGTGTGCCCAATGGGAACGGAGATGATGTGTATCTGTTGCTGAAAAAGGGAGTGGTTACGGATTGCTACGGGGAATTCGGTACCGACGGGTCCGGCACCGAATGGGAATATACCGATGGCTATGCCTTTCGAAAAAACGGTTCCCAGCCCTCACCGGTTTTCGATCCGCTTCAATGGGAATTCAGGAAAAAAGCCTTGGGTGGATTTGATAGCAACCAGGAAGCGGATGAGCCGGTGCCCTTTTTCAGCTTTACGGCGGGTGAGGAGCTTTCGGGAAATGCCTTCCTGCGCCGGCTGAGTGTGGAGGATGAAGTGATAGACAACTTTCATCGAGAAGTCTATAGTTATCAATACCAGCTTGAACAGGGCATGGATGAGCACCCTGAAATAACTGCCGAGCCGGAAGACACCGGGGCCACGGTCGAAATCCTCCCGGCCGTCAACCTCTCCGGAAACACAGAGGAAAGAACGGCCGAGGTCAGGGTTACTGCTCCCAACGGGGTAAGTGTGAAAACCTATCGAATTGAATTCCTTCCCTGGTTTACCAATCTTAACATTAATTTAAACCGGGGAATGCAACTTTACCCGAATCCGGCCGTTAGTATTATAGTTGTTGGGACAGCTGATAGCGGACAACCCATTGAAATTTTTGATTTATCAGGAAAATTGATAAAGCAGATCATTACGGAGGATACCTGGGTAGAAATCGATATCAGTACATTGCCTGAAGGAATTTACATACTGAGTCAAAATGAGAATCGCGAAATATTTATTAAACAACAATAACTCGAGATCAAAATAAAATTGCGGACCTGCAGCAAGATCCTGCAGGTCCTTTTTTTTCGCTCTTTTCCATATAAGGATAAACCTATTTTCCGGTATTTCGTAGAAAGCAGAAAAAAAGTCCAAAACCATTAAACCCAAGAGAAGGGAATTGATCTAACGAGCAGAGAGAAAAACCGAAAATCCTATGATAAACCCCAATAATACGACAGATAAAAACATTCCCGTTATTGATATCTATCCCAATCCGGTCCGGAAAATCCTCAATTTTTCCATCAAAGAAGAGACTTATAGTCCGCAACTCATTGAATTTTTTGATATGAGCGGAAAAAAGATCTTCGAAAACAAGACCCAGGGAACCCGTTCACCTTTGCTTCATATCAACATTGGGGACTTTCTTCCCGGCACATATATCATAAAGATCAAAACCCGGGAAGGAGATCTGTACCGGAAAATGGTAAAAAAATAGACGGGGCTTTTCACCTTCCCTGCTACACTTCCCTGAGTTTCCATTTCCCTCTGCGAATCATCATCATGGCAATGATGGCAAGCAGGCTTTCGGCAATGATGATGGCCATATACACCCCTTCCTCTTCGAATCCGATTTTCATTGCCAGTACGTAAGCCAGCGGGATCTCGATCATCCAGAAGCATAAGGCATTGATCCAGGTAGGAGTAGTGGTATCACCGGCTCCGTTAAAAGCCTGTATCATCACCATTCCCATTCCGTAGAACAGAAATCCGTAACTAATCATTTGAAGGCAGACCATTCCTGCTTCAATCACCTCCCTTTCGGAAGTGAACAGGCTTAGGAGGTATTCTGAACGGGTCAGAAAAAGGATGGCGAAGGCACCCAGCAGACCCATGTTCACGAATCCTGCGGTCCACACAGATTTCTCTGCTCTGTCCGGTTTTTTGGCTCCCAGGTTTTGTCCTACCAGGGTGGCAGCCGCATTGGCAAGTCCCCAGGAGGGCAGCAGGGAAAATATGATGATCCGGATGGCAATGGTGTATCCGGCGAGGATACTACTTCCGAATTCAGCAATAATACGGACCATGAATATCCAGCTTGAGGTTGCGATGAGATTCTGGCCTATACCTCCCAGGGAAAGCTTTAGCAGCTTACCGATCAGGATAAAATTGATTTTCAAATGATGTACGGTCAGCTTAATCCTTCCGTTTCCGCGGAAAAGTAGGTAGAACTGATATATTACCGCCACTCCCCTGCCAATATTGGTGGCAATGGCTGCCCCGGTGATTCCCATTGCAGGGATGGGCCCCCATCCGAAAATAAGCAGGGGGTCCAGAATAATGTTCAAAACATTGGCAATAAGGAGTACCCTCATGGATAGGGCTGCATCGCCGGCAGAACGGAACACTGCGTTAATTATAAACAATAACATAATGATCACGTTTCCGCCCATCATAATCATGGGATAGGTGTATCCGGTTTCCACCATCACCTCATCGGCACCCATCAGCCTGAGCAGGTCTTTGGGAAAGATAACCCCTGCAAGAGAAATGACCAGGGAGAGCGAGAGTCCGGTTATGATAGCCTGGAAGGCGGTGAGTGCCGCCAGGTTCTGCTTCTTCTCGCCGATTCTTCGGGAGACCAAAGCCGTGGTTGAAATGCTCAGTCCGAAACCAATGGCGTATACGATGGTCATGAGAGATTCGGTGATTCCCACGGTAGCCAAGGCTTCGGCCCCCAACCGGGAAATGAATAGGATATCAATCACTGCGAAAGTGGATTCCATGATCATTTCAAGGATCATCGGGATGGAGAGCAATAATATGGCCCTGCCCAGTTTTGCAGAGGTATAATCGGCGTCGTTCCCGCTTATGGCATCGCGCAGATCGGCCAGGAGAATTTTTAAGGATTTGAATTTGTATAAAGACAGTAAACCCGAGTTATTTAATCTTTTAAGTGCCATGAGAAGAAAGAAAAAAATGAATAAATGATAATTGTTTGGGTGAAGGGATCACCCGGAAGGACTTAGCGGGTAAGTCCTGCCGGCGTGGTGCCGGAAAAATACAAGGGGACAATTATCATTTTCATCGGGCGTAAACTTTATTCTTTGCAAAATTAGAGAATAAATATGAAATAAACCTTTGTTAAATATAAAAAACCGATTTTAAGTGTTTTTTAAGATTTCGGGTGCCCGGTTTACATAGCAGCCAGATTTTGAAGGGCCTCGCCGGTAACCCTGTTTATGAGCCATTCATCCATGATCCTGGCTCCAATGGACTTATAGAAATTGATGGAAGGTTCGTTCCAGTCGAGCACTGCCCATTCGAGTCTGCCGCAATCCCTTTCGAGGGCCAGGTTGGCGAGGTAAACGAGAAGGGCTTTCCCGAAGCCCATACCGCGGTATTCCTCCTTTACATATAGGTCTTCCAGGTAGATCCCGGGTTTACCCAGAAAGGTGGAGAAATTATGAAAAAATAGGGCGAAACCAACTGGTTTGTTATCGTGAAAACCAAGGATTACTTCGGCTTTTTTTTCCGATGAAAACAGATATTTTTCCAGGTCTTCGATTGTTGCGGAGACTTCATGACTTAGCTTTTCGTATTCGGCAAGTTCCCGGATAAAAGAGAAAATAAGTTTAACATCTTCGGGTCTGCCTTCCCTTATAAGGAAGTTTTCAGGCAGATTGGATTTTCGATTCACAGCAGAAAGGGTGTTAATTTGCCGAAATATAGCTTTTTTTCGTTAAGGGATAAAGAAATCTCCCAAGGCACTTCAGCCATTAGGGAATTATACAGGGAAATAAAAGGCACAAAAAGATTATGCGCGGATGGAAGCCTCGGGCAGCCGCTTCTGAATATCCTTGAGTTGCTCGTAACTTTCAATCCCAAGGGTGAAGCCGGTAATAAAGTTGTTTCCGTTATGGAACTCCAGGCACTCGTCTTTTTTGTTCAAAAGCCGGCCGGCACCGTATACCTTCATGCCGATGATGGCTTTTCCGTTGTTGCTCATGCGGGTGAGAATTTTTTCGACGGTTGGGATATCAGCATCCATCATCACCTCACCGGGATTGTAGCGAGCGAGGTCGACATCGACCCAGGGCTCGTCGGCCGTGGTTTCCAGGGCGCCGATGGAGTGGCAGGAGATGCCATGGGCCCGGATTATGCCGTCTTCCTTCGCCTGGGAAAGGACTTCCATGGCGCCTTTAAGATTGACGTTCCATTGAGGATCGGTAACTGCATGGAGGAGCACAAGGTCGAGGTAATCGGTTCCGATTTCACTTCTGAAGCGGTCGAGATCTTCTTTTATCCCCTTGGCTGTTTTGGTTACAGATTTGGTGAGAATAGTGACCTTCTCCCTTTCCACCTTTTGAAGAGCCATTTTCAGGTGGGGATGGGAACCATACATGTCGGCCGAATCCCAGAAAGTTATTCCCTCATCCACTCCGGCAACCAGAAGGTCGGCCAATCCCTTGATACCCATCTGCCGGGTTTGATTGGAGGAACCTCTCCATCCGTTACTACCGGTACCAATGGCCATTCTGGAGGTTTCAATCCCGGTATTATCCAGGATCACCCGGTCGTGT
Organism: uncultured Bacteroidaceae bacterium; assembly: GCA_964572225.1. GTDB lineage: Bacteria > Bacteroidota > Bacteroidia > Bacteroidales > CAZNFR01. The sequence continues at coordinate 219 of CAZNFR010000070.1, read as the reverse complement.
GGATGAAGTTTTTTTGTGGAGGCATAAGTTTTATAGGGGAAAGCGGACAAAAGTGCGGATCCCGCAACCGAATTTTTTATGAAATGACGTCTTTTCATGGTAATTGGTTTTGGGTAAATATAAGGGAAAATGGAGAAATGGGGTGTTTAGGGGGTGTTAAAAAGAGAGGGGGATTGAGGGGGAAGTTTAGGGGTTTAGGGGTTTAGGGGTTTAGGGGTT
>CAZNFR010000069.1:1232-19110 GCA_964572225.1 uncultured Bacteroidaceae bacterium | reverse complement strand
ACTTCTTCATCGATTTCTAAAGGATCGATTTCGGTGGTGTTGATGAGGATCATATTCATGTTTACCGATCCAATCACATCTGCCCGATGGTTTCTGACCAGCACGTGGCCGTTGTTACTTAGTTGCCGGCTGTAACCATTGGAATAACCAACCGGAACAAGGGCAATTTGCATATCACTCTGGGCCTGATAATTATAGCCATATCCTACAAATTCACCCTGAGGTACTCTTTTCAGGGTCATAATAAAGGATCTCCAGCTAATCGCCCGTTTAAGAGGATCGGATTTGTCTGTTTTTCCATTTACATACTGCATAAACGTTTCCCGGGTGGGCCAGTATCCATAGCAGATTATACCAGTTCTGACAAGGTCCATTCTGCTTCTTGGATAGCTCATGGCTGCGGCAGAACTGGCCGTATGTTTTATTTCATAGGGGATCCCTTTTTTCTCGATATATTTTACACGTTTATGGAAGAGCTTGATTTGTTGGTTGATCCTGAGGTAGTTGGCAATACTTTCAGCTCCGGCGAGATGTGTGGTAATTCCCCGGATCTGGATGTGTCCGGGATCTGTTTTTAGGATCCGGATAATTTCATCCAGTTCGGATTTTGTGAGTCCGGTCCGGTACATTCCCGTTTCGAGATCAAGGTGAATGATTGCTGTTCTTTTCAAACGGCAGGCCTCACGGTAAACAATCCTGAAAAAATGCAGACTGGACACGTAGAATTCAATTTCTTGATCCATTACCCATTCAAGATCATCGGGATTGGTATACCCCATGATCATGATCCGGCTTTTTTCCGATTTCACCCCAGCGGCGCGCCGGGCCTCATCGGAGGAAAAAACCGAGAAAAAATCCATTCCTGCCTCTTCAAATAAGGGAACCATGATTTCAATGCCATGACCATAGGCATTACCTTTTATTACCGGTGAAATACTCACACTTTCACCAAAGTAGTTCCTGAGAAACTGAATGTTGTTAAGAATGGCACTCTTCGAAATTTCAAGTCGGGATGTTCCCATTTGCATTGATCAGTTGTGGTTTGAAGATAATTTTTTTTCTATTTTTCGCAGAATGCAGGTAAACATTCCTATTCCGGTTTGAATAATATCATCCGGAAAGTCATAGTCCGGGTTATGAAGATCGGGCAGGTTAACACCTGCGCCCAGTCCGAAGAATGCTCCCTTTGAGATTCTCAGGTAATGCCCGAAATCTTCCGACCACCGGAAAGCTGTTTCAGGGTACTTTACCTTCAGATTCAGTTCATGGGCACAATCTTCCAGTAATTCTGCCTCACTGCTGTGATTTACCGTGGCAGGAAATTCCTCTGTAAACCGAATATCGAAGGAAAGCCGATGCTTTTTTGAAGTTTCTTCCGTCTTTTTTGAGATTCTTTCCTTCAGAGTATCCATGTCTTCGTCCCTGAAAGCCCTTAGGGTTAGCATCAGACTGCCTTCACCGGGTGAGGTTCCAAATGCGACCTCACCCATACGGATATGAATCAGGGTAACCAGGTGAAAGTCGTTAAGACGAAAGCGGCTCACTTCAGAATTAATAAATGAAACCAGGTCGGCAATACACTGCGAAGGATTGATGCCTTTTTCGGGCTGGCCCGCGTGGGTGGATCTGCCTTTCAGATTTATGATCATTCCTACCGAAGCAGCAGCAAATGTTTGGTCTCTGAGAATGATACTATGCCCGGGAAATCCAGGAAGGTTATGCAGACCAAAAACGTAATCGGGTTTTATTTCCCGGTATTTATCGTGGGAAACTACCTTTTCGGCTCCGGTACCGGTTTCTTCTTCTGCCTGGAATAAAAGGATAACCCTTAGTCTTTTCGGGGGGTGCCGGTGGAGATAGTCGGCCATTCCCAGAAGGATGGCAGTGTGGCCATCGTGTCCGCATTTATGGGAAATCCCTTTGTGTACCGACCGATAAGGAACGGTTAACTCTTCTTCAATGGGAAGTGCATCCATATCTGCCCTAAACATCAAGGTTTGATCGAAATCGACCGTGTTAAAGGCGAAGGCAATGCTTTTTCCTCCTAATTCGGAATAGATCTTCTCTGGTTTATATTTGTCAATATACCTTTGTATTCGCCCTACCGTCTCATTTTCCGAACCGGAAAGTTCGGGGTACCGGTGCATTTCTCTGCGAAAATCGGTCAGGGATGTAAGATTAGCGGTATATTTTGGATCATTTCCCATAAGGATAAGTCCGGATTTAGGTTAAACAAGATGACAATATGGAGTTTGTCGGCCGGAAATAAGCCAAGAAGTCTTTTTGGATCCGGGTTTAAAACTAACAATATAGCACTAATAAAAACAGCTTTTCAGGAAAAAATTAATTTTTAATATTTTCTGAGATCCATTTTCCGGAGAAGATCATCAGTAGGGAAACCACAAAATGCCAGACGGGTGTTAAGGAACTGGTAGCAGGTAATCCCTGACTTTGCGGACTGTAGGGGAAAAAGTAGAGGTATAGACCGGAGATAATTAACGCGATCAGAATTCCCAGAAATGTGATCGCTTTTCCCAATTTTGGATGGGAGTATACGTTAAGACTATACAGGAAAAGAGAGGATGCAAAAAGGATATTCCAAAGAAAATCCATTCCTCGGTGAATCCTGCTGGTAAGTGTATAGGTAAATTCCTGGTTTCCCTGTACAAGCACCCCTTCCAGGGGGGATAACAGAGACAGATTGACCGCTGAGCTGAGGATGAATATAAAAGCAGCAAAGATTCCTGTAGCAGCCGCCACATCATTGATCACACTTTTGCGGTTCATGTCGGAGAAAAGATAGATTGAATAGGTGCACAAAGCCAGACTTAGACCGAATGCAAAGTTGAAACCCAGAGCGATGATCTCTGGCAATTTTACATAAAGGATCAGAGGATAGAGGCCGGCCGCAATGATCCCTGAAACAGAGCCGGTTCTTATCCATTTGAGTTTGTAAAATGCGTCTTTCATAATGGGTCAGGTTTAGATGAATCCTGTTTATCAGGGGATTACGATTTAATGGCAATCAAGTTACAAAAACACCCTGAATGTTTTCCCTATGAGGGGGTAAAGGATACCTTACTTTATCAGGGTGTCGTATACGAGGACCCTGGACCAAAGATGACTAAATTTATCAATAAACTCAAGATGTATGGGGTCGGTCTGGTAAAGTTCCTGATCTTCAGCGTTATCGAATCTGACAATCCAGGCATAATCGTATGAATTATCCACTACATCCCGCGAAGTGCCTGCCGGTACTCCGTACTCATAACTCTTTATGGTAGAAGCTTTTCCAAGATTTTCAAGTCCCTTTTCGAATGCCGCTTTGTCCTCAGGAGTTAGCCCGGGTTTTAACCAGAAAAAGACGGTGTGCACAAAAACATTCTGGTCGGCGGGAGGGTCTGGGACGCACGACAATAAAGTCAGTGCCAGCAATCCGGTAAGCGTCAATTTAGCTTTCATTTTCTTTGTATTTGGATATTCAGGTTTCTGATCAAGGGGAGGTTTCATGGCTTATTTTTCATGGTTTTGTTTTTCATGGGCCTTTTTTCTTTTGTCATAATATTGCAGACTGATCATTCTCACATCCCTCACCATAGAAAGGATCAGTATAGCTGTAAGAATAAAAAGGAAAAACTGGGCATACCCGTTTAACTTTGCCGTAAACAGAACGATAAGCAGGTAGGCCGAAACAAATCCGTTCATGGATGCTTCGAAAAATCGCAAAAGATTAAAGTGAGGCATTTCCCGGTTGATTTCCCGGATACCGTTACGGACAGCCGAAATGGCGTATACCGTGAAAAAGAATAAAACAAACAGCCATCTTACCCGGTCTTCCTGCAGGGTGTGTTCTGCAGTCAGGGAATATCGTATAGGATAAATAAAGAAGATAAGGCCCGCTATTATTCTGATAACTCCAAAAAGTCGCTGATATTTAATAAGCATGCAAAAAACTGATTTTTTCCAAAGATAAGAATTTGAAAGGGTTTCCTGATAATCAGGACAGGGTTTTGGAGGTTCTTCAGTTTTCGGCCCGGAATTTGAAATGTATCTCAGGAACCCAAAATCACAAAATCATGAAACTATATAGATTTATTAGAAGAAATATCATCCCGTTAATATTTGTGCTCATGTTCTTTCTTACATCCTGCGAGAGGCATGAATACTGTGCAGTTTGCTGGGAATACAGACCGATCTTCACCCTGGGACCGGGAGATGTCTCCTTTTGCAGTGATGATGCCCGACTGGTTGACGATTTTATCTGGGATTATGAAGATTGGGGCTGGTATTGTGAATTCAGGGACTAGAAGCGAATTCATTTTATTGCAGGGATTTAAGGAAAACCGGTAGATTTTTTCTCCTTCTGAAAGGTCCTCAGTTCGGATCAGAAACAAAAGGTATTTTTTAAAGGAAACATTTATATCCTGAAGGATAAGTAGTACCTTTCTGTTTTTTAAACCGACACGGGAATTAAATTTTTACCTTTTATGAAAAGTATCGTGTTTCTTATTTTTCTATTCAGTCTTTTTCCGGAGGTTAGCCCGGCAGATACCTTGACCCTTGAGAACTCCACTTTACAAAGAAAAATTCGGATTGACAGAGATAAGGGGGTGGTTTCCACAGTAAGCTTCGTACATCGTCCCTCCGGGTATGATTTTCATCGAAAGCCCTCGTATGAGTTTTCTTTTCTGTGCAATGGAAAAGAAGTTACCGGTGTAAGTGGCGACTTTGAAATCGATAGAGTATCTGACCAGGGTGGGACGACCCGGATAATACTTTCCGGCATTGCGGGTGGGAATGCAGAAAATCTGGAGGTATACCTAAACTATTCCCTGACCGGATCGGACCCCGGAATGAAGAAAGACCTGATGATACGGAACACAGGTACCCATGATGTTCTTCTGCAAAGTATTGCCACGGAGGACCTGAATGTGGATCCCTGGGGGGACGCCAACTCGATAATCTATGCCAATTTTGCCAGGGATCTGTATAAGCCTCCGTATAAGGGATATCATGAGGATCCGGCAGTTTTTATCGAGGGAAGCAAAGGTACATTGATCGCAGGGAATGAAGCGCCGGGATCTACAAGGTATACGGAAATTTTTGCAGGCGGACCAAACCGGTTAAGGATAGGGATGAGACCTGCAGGGGATCCTTATGAAGTAAACATACGCATAAAACCGGGTGAGGTATTTGAGGCACCCGGATCATTTCTCCTTTTTTGCACAAACGATCAGGATCCCGCCCTGCTACTCCGTGAGTTTGTGCTGGGAAGCATGGACCTTCCATGGTTTAAGCGCGAGGATTATCCGGCCTATTTTTACAATACATGGGTTCCCTTTGGCACGAAGATAAACGAAGAAATGATCCGGGAAATTGCGGATTCTCTCCAGGGAAGCGGGGCAGGTTTTCTGATTATCGATGACGGTTGGCAGGATTATTACGGAGACTGGAATCCACATCCTGAAAAATTCCCGTCCGGAATGAAATCCATTGCAGATTATATTAGGGATAGAGGAATGAAGCCCGGGATCTGGTTTTCTCTATGCAGTGTCGAGGCTGGCAGCGAGGCTTTCAGGCAGTTCTCAGAATTCAGTATAAAGAACACTGCCGGTGAGCCCCGGAACCTTCACGGATGGGCAAATGACCTGAAATTCTACTCCATGGACATATTGAGTCCGTGGTACGATGAAATCCTCCGTAAAACGAATATCCTGATTGAAGAGTACGGATTTGAATACCTGAAGATCGATCTTTCTTTCATAAAATCGGCCTATATCACAGACCCTCTGTTGGCCGGTACCTATAGAACCGGGGAGCCTGAATCCAATCACGAGTTTTTTTATCCTGCCTACCTCAGATTGCTGGAGTATTTCGATGAGCTGAGAATCAGACATCCCCGGGTAATCATTGATTGCACCTACGAATTATGGGGAGATCATCACTCCATTGATTACGCCCTGATCCAGCATGCTCATGTGGACTGGATCGCCAATCTGGCCGACTATCCACCGGAGGGCTCCAGGGATATCAGAAATCTGGCCTGGAGACAGGGGCATATTCTACCCACAGCCAATATGATGATCGGAAACCAGCAAATGCACGTTCCAGGACACAGGTTCTCGTTTGTATCCGGGTTTGCAGGTATTCCAATGATGCTTGGGGACCCCAGGTTGTTGACCACGGAAGAGAAAGAATGGTACAAACAAATGGCCGGGTGGTTCACTACCATGCAGAAAAAATATGATTTCATGCCTTATTATTCGACACGCGGATTCGATAAACCGGAAACCTATAACTGGGATGGATTTCTCCGGTATAATCCTGCTACTGGAGGTGGAATATTCTGTGTATTCCGTAATGAATCCCCGGATGCTGAAAGAAATATCCCCCTGGTTGGACTACAACCGGGTGATTATTGGATCAAGGATGAAAAGGGAGGATCTCTGGGAGTGTTTTCCAGTGAAGATCTTATCAATACAGGAGTTCCGGTCATTATTCAAAACCAAGATTCTGCCAAGGTATTCGAAATTGAATTTGTAAAGGAACCTCAAGGAGATTAATTCATTCAAATTCTAATACTTCTCTCCAAATTTCCTGGTAAAACTAACCGTGGGGATCGCAATAAAACGCGCTCCACCCGAAGATGCACTGGTATACCAATGGGTTTGATTGTATTTTGAAGGGACCTCCTCCCTGAAATTAACAATATAACTTAATCCAAACTGCCAGCTGTTTACGTGATTATTTCTGCGGATAAATCGGAAACCGGAGAGACCGTAAATTATGGTTTGCTTCTGGGAGAAAGGCTCTTCAAAATAGGTCCAGGTTTCTGTGGCCATGTCATATTCATCATAATAGGCGGTCTGTACGGAATTAACACGAAGTCCGTAATTCTCCGTAACCAGGTAAACAAAGTCTGAGATCCTGGTCATGGCAGAAAAGTTCAGGACAGCTGAGTTGGATCCATAGGTCATATCATTTTCATTGGTATAAAACCATCCTCCGCCCAGAGAAACATTATGGTCACGACTGCCATAGGTGTAAATTCCGTAAAGGAGATTACCAAAAAAACTGGATCCCCAGGTGCCGAAGATAAGGATGTCTCCTATGCTCAGAGCAGATCTTTCATTTAACCTAAAACTTACCTTAGGCGTGAGATAAAAAGGAATTCCTATCAGCGTAGTTCCCATTCCCAGAGAAAATTGATCCGATATACCATATTGTACATCGTGAAGAAAAAAATACACGGTGTTATAGTATAATTCCCCCTCATTCAGATTCCAGGCTGTCGGAGAGAAAAAATGTCGGGTGTAGTGTTCATTTTGGTATACCGAATCCTTTTCAGCAAGCTCTATGTCCGTCTCAGGCTTTACCTCTCGTGTAACCGGAAGCGAAGGGTCAGTTTTGGAAGTATAAATTATTTCACGAATGGAAAACGAAAGGATAACCGATTTTTCATTATCACCGGTCGATAAAAACAGACTACCTAAATCCTTTATTCCCAAAACTTCATCATAACAATTTGTAATCTTAAGATAGGATTTTCCGGATTGAAGATAAACCAGGGCCTGGTAATAGTCACACCGATACCGGAAATCCATGGTGTAACTGAGTTCAAGGTTATTCTCAGCCAGATCCTGCTTCAGTGACTCATGAATATTTTCATTCAGGATCTCGTCTTTATCAAACATAACAAGTTTGGATTGCGCCAGTATATCAGCAATGATAAGATGGGAAATAATCAGAGCCAGTGTAATGGATTTCATGGGTGCTAATTTAGGAATGACAATATCCGATTTTTTTTGAAATAAGGGCAGACTTTTTTTTGATTGATCCTAAAATCTCCTTCTTTTCTGATGCTATCCCGTATTTCCCATTGCGTTTGCAATGGCATTGATATTTTTCAACAACTTGATCAATACCTCCTCTTCTTCACCCCGGGCATAGTTTTTATTTCTCCAGGTTTTCAGAAGGCTGATCTGGTTGGTATGCATTTCACCCAGGCCTTCAGCTCTAAGTAAAGTGGAGTAATAATGATTTCTTCTTCTTTCTTTAATGGGTTTTTCAATGATCTCAGCCATCATTTCACGGGTAAGTTTAAGCTCAGTAAAGATCATCCCCAAGATTTTATCCTTGACTTCAGGGTCTTCCACCAGCGATGCATAGAGCTGCATAATCTTTTCATCTGTGGCAGCCAGGCTGGTATCTACATTGGTAAATATGTACCTTACCAGGTTGTCACTTTTGATCAGTTTTTTTAGCTGATCAAACTGTTCACGGTGATCCTCTCTTAAATGGTTGAGGGTAGATCCTACCCCATACCAGCTCGTGATGTGAAACCGTGACTGGCTCCAGCTGAACACCCAGGGAATCGCCCTCAGGTCCGACAGGGTTTTTTTTCCGGTTCTGCGCGAAGGTCGTGAACCAATCTTACTCGATTCGATGGCATCTATCGGGGTTGCCTGTCTGAAAAACTCGATAAACACCGGTTGGGTGGTAAGATCCTTATAATACCTCAGGCTCTCTTCGGCCATAAGGGAAAGGATGCTGTCCCGTTCGGTGTTTTCCTCTTTTCTGAAATTCTGAAGAATCGTCAGACTGGCTGCACCACTTACCAGGAGTTCAAGGTTATAGGCAGCATTGGTCCGGTTTGCAAATTTCCTTTCAATGGATTCTCCCTGCTCCGTGATTTTGATATCTCCCTGAATCGCCCCCTGGGGAAGACTTCTCAGGAACCAATGCGTAGGACCTGCTCCTCGGCTGATGGTTCCTCCCTTTCCGTGAAAGAACCGGATTTTTACTTTATGTTTATCTCCTACTTCGGTAAGTTTTTGCTGGGCATTATATAAATGCCAGGCACTGGCAATGATGCCACCATCCTTATTGCTGTCGGAGTAACCGATCATGATCTCCTGAACCGATTCGGAATAATTATTGATTTTTCTCTGGTACTCCAGAGAATTCCTGACCATGGGCCTGGAAAGGTAATCATCCATAATTTCGGCCGATTTTTCCAGGTCTTCAATGGTCTCAAATAAGGGAACAACCGGGAGTACACAGAAAATTCCCTCACCGGATAATTTACTTAAACCCGCCTCACGGGTAAGCAGGTAAACCATTAACAGATCCGAGACCGATCGGGTCATGCTTACAATCAGTGAGCCAATGGCCTGAGGCCCGTATTTTCGGATATGTTTCTCAACTACGTTAAATGTTTCCACGGTAGCTTTAGCCTCATCATCCAATTTTTCGGTTTCACGGGTGAAGGGTCTGTTTGTCTTTAATTCATTCTCAAGAAAGTTCAATCTCTCCTCTTCCTTCATCTTATGATATGACCTGCCTCCTACCGAAGCTGCCCTCATCAGCTGGGAGAGGGACATTTCATAAAATGAACTGTTTTGCCGGATATCAAGGGATGCAAGATGAAACCCAAAACATTGAACCAACCGGATCGTTTCCCGGATATCACTACCCGCAATTCCTGAGGCACCGATCTCTTCCACCGCTTGTTTCAACAATTTAAGATCGCTGATCAAGTCGGTGGAATTTACATAGCTGCCTTTATTTTCAGAGAGTTCCGGGCCCTTTTCCATCTCACTGTCCAGGGGTAGTTTTGCGATTAGTAAATGTACATATTGCCTGAACAACTCCTTATTGTATTTTTCTATGATATCGGTACTGCAATTCCCCAGTTCCGAACTAATGCCGCCTAGCCTGTCTTTAATGTAGACCGGTGCTTTTTCATATTCAAAATAAAAGCTCAGTTTACTGGAAAGTTCCTCCAATTTCCGGTGAATAAGAATGAAGGCGTTAAGACGAAGTCTTTTAAGGGTATAACGAGTTATTTTTGGCGTTACAAGAGGATGCCCGTCGCGGTCGCCCCCAACCCAATTGCCAAAACTCAGAGAAGGAAACTGATCGGGATCCCTGAAAACAGAAGGGTCAAAGCCTGCTTCCGCCCAGGCCTGAATTAATTTTTTATCCAAAAAGGGAAGAGTGATGGGGAAAACATTGATAAGATAGTGAATGGCATTTTCCAATTCTGATTTTACATCGGGCTTCTCAAGGAAGATATCATCGATAAGCCAGAGCCGATGAAGGGAGAGCTTTATGTCCCTTCTCAGATTTTCCTGTTCACGCCGGGTGTACATCGAGTTTTCCCTTTGTACCAAAAGAAGGTATAGATTACGGTATTCTGCCAACACAACAGGCCTTTTAGCCTCGGTAGGGTGTGCGGTCAGGACAGGTTTCACCGAGATTCCTGTTAATCCTTCGCGGATTTGTTTTTCGTTAATCCCTGCTTTTTTCAGCATGTTCAGATTATCTCCCCACATTCCGGTTATGGACTCTAATCCGCCTTTATCTTCTTTTTGTCTTCGGTTTTGGACCGCTCCATTTACCTCAACAAGATTAAGAAGTTGAAAAACAAGAGCATAAAGGTGAAGCATTTTTTTTCCCGGCACCCTGTCGGGCTCTGCAGAATGGTCACTTATCCAGGGGATATAGGGAACCAGGTCTTCATCTCCTGCCTCCTGAAGAACCTCTTTAAGACAGTGAATTAAAAAATCGAAATCCTGATAAGGTTTTCCAAGTTCGGCTTTTACAGTTTCGAATATGGTCATGGGTGGATGTTTACTCCTTTAACATCCATAGGTTTGAATTGTTGAGGCATACTTACCCGGTTTTCATTTCTGACTACCGTTTATTTCAGGGTAGGGATTTCTCTCAAACCAGCCTTGGAAAGTGTGAAAGAATAACGAAGGACAATCCCTGAGAATTCCTTAATTTGCATCCCTGTTCGAATGTTAATTCCAACTTTAGGAATCGAAAAATCTTATACCTGATCGCAGGTCTGATGATCCTGAAGTTACTTATTCATTTTCTTACAGCCTCAAATTATGAATTGCACAGAGATGCATTGCTCTACATTTCCCTTGGTGAAAATCCGGCCTGGGGTTATGCATCGGTGCCTCCTTCTATTGGGATTTTGGCCAATATCAGCAGATTTTTGCCGGGAGATACAAGTTTTGCGATCCGGTTTTTTCCAGCCCTGATCGGAGCCCTGAGTATCCTGATCATTGGTTTAACGATTAGGGATCTGGGAGGTGGGTTGTTTGCTGTGTTTTTGGGAGGATTGTCCTTTCTTCTTTCCATTGCCTACCTCAGATCCAATGCTTTGTTTCAGCCGGTAAGCTTTAACCAGTTCTACTGGCTCCTGAGTTTCTACCTGTTCATATCCATGATTCGGAAAAATAAACCCATCTACTGGCACTTTTGAATAAGTATTCCATTGCCTTCCTGATTATATCTGTTTTGTTTTCACTACTCCTAACAGAACACAGAAGGATGCTTTTCAAAAAAGAGTTTTTTATCGGCATGGGTATTTCCCTGTCGATATTTTTACCCAATCTGATTTGGCAATACCAGCATAACTGGCCAGTGCTATTTCATATGCAGGAATTGCAGGAAACTCAACTGATTAACACCACCCTGGGAGGCTTTATTCTTGCACAGGTACTGATGAACCTGCATGCGTTATTCGTTTGGATGGCGGGCCTTGTGGCCGTCTATCTGTTCCCTGGCCTAAAAAAATATCGATTCATATCGATAACCTGGGGAGTTTGTATGTTATTGCTCATCGTCCTAAGAGGTAAAGGCTACTATACACTTGGATTGTACAGCATATTGTTTGAACTTGGAGCCCTGGCCCTGGAAAAATGGACTGAAACCCCATACAGGTATCTGAGATATCTTTTGGCCGGGTTGATCCTGGCAATCGCATTACCCCTGACTCCCTTGAGTATTCCCGTTTTGAAGCATAAGGAATTGGCTGTATACAGTCAGAAAGTTTCCAATGTTATCGGTACGGGTTTTCTTACCTGGGAAGATGGAGAGGTACACTCTATTCCTCAGGATTTTGCCGATATGACCGGATGGAAAGCACTTGCCGGTATTACCCGGTCAGCCTGGGAAAGTCTGCCTGAACATGAAAGACAGCAGACCATCATCTTTGCAGGAAATTATGGTATGGCAGGTGCAATTATGTTTTATACCGGCGAAGAAATGCCCGATCCCTTATCCTTTAACGACAGCTTCATTCTGTGGGCTCCTGATTCAGTTTCCTTTGATGTGCTGTTGTATGTGGATTACAATACGGATGACATTGACCCCTATTTTGGTCATATCGCGAAATATGGAAGTGTTGAGGACGAATATTTCCGTGAGAACGGGCTATCGGTTTTTATTTGCAGGGAACCTGAACCAGAGTTTTTTACCCTCTACAGTCAAATTGCCAGGGATTATAAAGATAATTTCATGCGTTAAAGGGCCAAAATTGCATGAAATTTGTTTTAGTCGTATCCTGTATTTATTAGTCATAATCCTAATATCCCAAGTATGATTACCAAATATTTTTTCATCCTGGTAACTGTCATTTCAAGCCTTCATTTAAAAGCCCAACATCAGGATATGATGTTGGATTCCGTGTATTCTGACAGTATGAATAATTATATTGTTGAACAACTGGAGCTGAATGACATCGGCTTTATATGGTCCGGTAAACTTTCTGAGGATAACCGACTTGGATTTATCGGACCCCAATACCAACGGATCAAAATGGACTTCACCTCGGTAATCCAGAATTTTGATAACCCCTTTGAATATTTTGTCTACGGAAATTCCACCGTATCAGAAAATACCTGCAGTTTTCTTGGATCCATTCTCATCCTCGAAGCCGGCTATATTCCGGATCAGAACTATCCCGGTTTTATCCGGGCCTACATAAGCGGTAATTATGTATTCTTTGAAGACCAGTCATGCCTTCATTCCGGTGTATTCCGGGGTGAATTTATAAGTTCGTTCTATATTGATGGTGATGGTACCATTTATTATGACAATCTTGATGATGAAAAATCCGATTTTACCAATAATGAATTTTTTGGGGTTTGGGAGGATTATCAAGGGCAAAAAAGTCATACCTGTAACTGGGGAGACCACCGGATTCCTTTTGCGGGTGAGTTGGATATCGGATTGAATGAATTTTCCCCATCATTTAAATACATTGATAACGGTTGGAGGGAATATCTAAAAGAGCTAAAAGAAAAAGAATAAAGAAATGAAATTTGATAATTGTCTAAAAATAAATGATATAGAATAAAATAATAACGTTATTAATGCCGTTATTAATGCTGTTATTAATAACGGCATTCTTTTATAAAGACACATTCATATTCCTGGTTTGAATTGCCATTTTACTCTCGGAATTCCATTTAATTTTAAAGGGAAGGAAAGATTTTATCCGCACATTTTGATTTTCCGGTTAATTAACCTAGTTTTGTTATTCAAATAACAATAAATCTGAGGAGGAGATTTATCTCCTTCGAGGAATTTCTTATCGGTCTGATCCTGAAGAATATAAACCTATGGAAAAGAGAATTGGAAGTGCAATAATCATGGTTGAAGATCTCCGGATGGCGGAGGAATTAAACCGGATCCTATCCAGGCACAGCTCTGTCATTATTGCCAGACAGGGAATCCCACTGAGAGACAAGCAGATTTCTGTGATTTCATTGGTTCTTGAAGGAACAACCGATGAGATTGGCGCGTTAACCGGGCAGGTAGGCCGGTTAAAAGACGTTCAGATTAAATCGGTACTCACTAAATACAGGAACCAGGACCATGAAACGACTTAACTTGCTTATCATTTTTTTGCTTTACTCATGGGTGAATTATGCCCAGATCCAGGGGGTAGTTAAGGATTCCCAAACCGGAGAACCTTTACTGGGAGCCCACATCATCCTTTATCACATCAATGGAAAAACTCCATTGGATCAGACCATTTCGGGAAAAAACGGGGAGTTTGTCTTTACCGGAAATTACCCCGATCGTCTTAACCTTACCGCATCCTTCCTGGGTTATCGGCCTGAAAACATCAGCATTCAATCCGGTTTTGAAACTAAGGATATTAGCATTGAACTCGATCCCTCTTTTTTGCCGGTGGGTGAAGTTTCGGTAACGGCTCTCCGGCAGGAGAAAAGCATACGCGATGTTCCAATTCCATTGGCAATCGCAGGCCGGCAGACCATTGAACGCATTGGGGGATTTAGTCCGACCGAGATGCTTACCTATGAGCCCGGCATTCATACAGCAAGAGATGGGATATGGGCAACCAGTATGAACATCCGGGGTTTTTCCGAGCAAAGGATCATAAATCTGGTAGATGGAAACCGGATTGAGACAGCCAATGATATTGCCGCAGGAATGTCGATGGTCGACATTAACGATATTGAAAGGATTGAAGTGATAAAAGGGGCTGCTTCCTCCTTATACGGAACCGGGGCGATGGGAGGGGTAGTCAATATCATTACCCGTTCCGGCCGGTACAATGAAGAGTTTTATGTTGAAGGGAATGCCACTGCACAATACCAGTCGGTAAATTCCATGCACGGGGAACATCTGGCTCTGGGAATGGGTGACCAGCGCTGGTATATACGCCTGTCGGGCAGCTTCCGGGATGCACAAAATACCATGACTCCGGAAGGAGAGCTGGATAACAGTCAGTTTCTCGATAACAACATTAGCCTTAAGGCAGGGGTTAAGCCGACATTGAATCAGGAGATTAGTCTTAATTTCCAGCGATTTTATGCCAGGGATGTGGGTTTGCCGGGTGGAAGCGCATTTCCGGGCCCGGCCAAAGCCACTTACCCGGAGGAACTCAGGAATATGCTGAGTGCTCAATGGACCTTAAAGCCCGGATCTGAATTCTTTCGTGAGCTCAGCATCAAATATTTCCATCAGTACATTCTCAGGGATGTGGAGCTGATACCCAATCCTAATACCGTAATAACTCCAACGGGGTACCATACCACTAACGGAGTTCAGCTAAAAAGTTACCTGATCCCTTCCGAAAGACATTCATTGGTGGCAGGACTGGATTTATGGCAGAGGCATTTGGAAACTGAAAGGGAAAAGAACATAAATCAGCCCCTCACCGATGAGGAAGGAAACCTTATTGGTTATTCAAATATCATTCGCGGAGAGGTTCCCATACCTGCAGCCCGATATTCCAGTGCAGGCTTGTATTTGCAGGATGAATTCAGCAATGAAAACGAAAAATTGAAGTTTACCCTGGGAGGCAGGTTTGACTTTATTAATGTTACCAATGAAAGGGCAGTTGACCCGCTTTACCTTATTGTAGGCGGAAACAAAAACGACAATCCACCGGGACAGAAAATTACCTTTGAGGCCAATGATGTGAACAATTACAGTTGGAGCGCAAATTTTGGGTTGATTTACAAAACAGGTGCCCATTCCGACCTTACCCTATCCTTAAGCAGGGCATTCAGGTCCCCTAATATCGAGGAAAGATACAAGTATATTGATCTTACAGCCACTTCAGGACTGGTAAGGATTGGTGATCCTGAATTAAAACCGGAGGACGGTTACTTTGGTGATCTTGGCTTCCGGATCTGGAAAGACCGCCTGCATTTAAAGCTTAACGGATTTATCAATTCCATGACTAACCTCATTGTTGAAGTTCCGGGGGAAGCCATATATAATCTTACGGCAGATGAATCCATGCAGGATACCATCCCTGCCCTTATAAACAGTAATGTTGACAAGGCATTGCTCTATGGTTTCGATCTTTCTTTTCATTACCAATTTTACAGGGAGTTTGTTTTCTCCGCTACATCTTCCTATGTGAGAGGAATGGATACGCGAACTAATACCGATCTTCCCATGATCCCGCCTTTGAAGGCAAACCTCGGGTTAGCCTATAGCATCCCCGGATGGATAGGGGCTGAAATTAGGGTAAACCTTATTGCAAATCAGAATAAGGTGGCCGAAGGGGAGAACACCACCCCGGGTTACTCAAGCTGGGATTTCAGGATTCATTCTCCAGATATTGATACTCCTGCAGGCAGGATCAGGATTTTTGCCGGAGTGGAAAACTTCACGAACAGAGCCTATCGGAATCATCTTGCTACCAACCGCGGACTTATCAGGCTGGAGCCCGGAAGAAATTTCTATGCCCGGCTGAGCTATGAGTTTTAGTTTACTCTAGGCCACAGCTTCATTGAGTCTCAAGACAGGTCGGGCTTCCGAAAGAAATTCACCGGCTATGCTGCTGATTTTCTCGGTTTCTATTAAAAAACCATCGTGCCCGTAAAGGCTGCCAATTTCCTTGTATTTCGCCCTGGGAATGTAGGTGGCCAGGTATTTCTGTTCAGAGGCAGGGAAAAGTATATCCGTATCGATCCCGATTACCAGGGTATTGGCCTTCACCTTCCTCAATGCCTGTCGAACACCTGCCCGGCCCCTGCCGATATTATGACTGTCCAGAGCCTTTGAAAGGACCATGTAACTGAAACTGTTGAACCTTGTCGCCAGTTTTTCCCCCTGGTATCGCTGATAGGTCTCGGATTTGTGGTGCTCGGGAAGGGTATCCGAGGTCTCAGCCTGAGTGGTATTATACGTAACCGCATTCCGGTAACTAAGCAGGGCAATGGACCTTGCGGTCTTCAAACCGGATAGTCCGGCCTCAGGGGTAGAATCTTTCCAACTCGGATCCGACTGAATGGCCATTCTTTGTGTCTCGCTGAAAGCAATGGCCCAGGGCGCCATTTTTGCACTGGTGGATATGAGAATCAGATTCTCGATAAGGTCGGGTCTCATAATACTCCATTCCAACGCCTGTTGTCCTCCGAGTGAGCCCCCGATTGCAGTATGGATCTGTTGGATTTCCAAATGCTCTCTTAAAAGATCAAATGCCTTGACAAAATCCCGTACCGTTAACGAGGGGAAACCGTGATACCAGGGTTGCCGGTTTCCGGGATGAATGGACAGGGGCCCGGTTGACCCGTAGCAGGAACCGGGAACATTGACACAGATTATAAAATAATCATCAGGGTTAAAAAGGAAGTGATTACCGAAAAGCCCATGCCACCAGTCAAAAACATCCGAATTGGCCGTAAGTGCATGGAAAGCCCAGATTACATTGTTCTTTTCAGGATCAAATTTTCCTGCAGTGTGGTATTGGAGGGTAAGTTCCGGAAGAGTTCCGCCCCGCTCTAAGTGAAATTCATCTTTGTAGTTAAATATCCTGGATTCCATAGTGTCAGTGATTAATGCATTGAAACTGAATTGAAGGAAACCCCGGAAGGAAAAAGCCTTTTCCTTCCGGGGTGCTTTCATCCGTTAGGGACCCTTCAATGGTGAATTAAATGGATTTAAAAGCGCTTAAGAGATCTGCCTTGATATCCTCAATATGCTCAAGTCCGACCGATAACCTCAGGGAATCCGGCTGGACCCCTGATTTTAACTGGTCCTCCGGAGATAGTTGTTCATGAGTGGTCGAAGCCGGGTGAATGATCAAAGACCTTGCGTCTCCTACATTGGCCAGATGAGAAATCAGTTTAACGTTATTCACCAGCTTTTCCGCCTTTTCTTTTCCGCCGTCCACTACAAAATTGAGGACACCTCCAAAGCCGTTTTTAAGGTATTTTCTTGCAAGATCGTAGTAGGGACTGTCTTCCAACCCGGGGTAATGCACCTCCTTAACCCAGGTTTGTCCTTTTAACCATTTTGCCATTTCCAGCGCATTGTCGGCATGCCGCTGAGCACGCAACGACAGGGTTTCCAGACCCTGGATAAGCAGAAAGGCGTTAAAGGGACTTAGGGCATTGCCGTAATCGCGCAATCCTTCAACCCTGGCGCGGATGTTAAAGGCAATGTTTCCAAAAGGTCCGTTTTCCCCAAACACATCCCAGAAAACCAGACCATGATAACCCTCTGAGGGCTCTGTGAATTGGGGGAATTTCCCGTTGCCCCAGTTATAGTTACCGCCATCAACAATAACCCCGCCTATGCTGTTGCC
>CAZNFR010000069.1:0-1222 GCA_964572225.1 uncultured Bacteroidaceae bacterium | reverse complement strand
CTTTGACAAATTGGGCGGTTTGTTTATCTAGCCGCTGTTGCCGTGTCCGCCAATCCATTTCGTAGCCGACTCCACAACGATGTGTGCTCCGTTCTCAAGGGGACGAAAAAAGTATCCTGCAGCTCCAAAGGTATTATCGACAATGAGAGGGAGATCATATTTTTTGGCAATGGCACTAATTCCTTCAAAATCCGGAATATTGAATCTGGGATTCCCGATCGTCTCCAGGTAAATGGCCCTGGTTCCTTCATCAATCAGCTTTTCAAACTCTGAAGGCTTGTCTCCATCCACAAACCGGGCTTCAATACCCAGCCTTTTAAACTGGACCTTGAACTGGTTGTAGGTTCCTCCATATAGGTAGGAGGTGGTAACAAAATTGTCCCCATGTTCCAGGATATTAGTGAGGGCAAGGAACTGCGCCGATTGTCCGCTGGAAGTGGCAAGAGCAGTTACTCCCCCTTCGAGGGCCGCAATCCTTTTTTCAAAAACATCCGTAGTGGGATTCATGATCCGGGTATAGATATTCCCGAACTCCTTTAAGCCGAAGAGATTTGCCGCATGCTCCGTATTGTTGAAGGTATACGAGGTGGTCTGGTAAATGGGTACCGCTCTTGACTTGGTGGTTTCTTCAGGTTCGTACCCGGCATGCAATTGTAAAGTGTCAAAATGATATGAAGTGCTCATGATTATCTGTTTAAAAGTTATCAATAGAAAAATAGGGATCCCTCATTTTATCCGAGGTGATCGAAAACAGGATGTATGCGCAACCAGAACCGAAAGAATTCCGATTACGCGCTGAGCATTATCATAGAATGACTGAACTGAATAACAAAGCCTCCTGATCGGATCTTCTGAAAACGCGATTTTGTGTTTTTCATTTTGTTAGATTTATATTCTCCGGGCAATATTACCCGAACAGGATTTGGCACCTTTCCGGGGTCGGGGGTTGCCAGAGGGTCATTGAGCCTGTCTCTCGCCTCTTCTTTATAAATCGGTTACCGTTTCGGTGAGATTTACAGGAGCAAAATAAGAGAAGATTTTTCAAAATGACAAGCAGACGATCCAAAAAAATATGTTAAAAAGCACAAAAAGACAGGTTTTTTATTTTTTTAAGAATTTTTTAGGAATTGATTGAGCTAAAAATCAATAACATGCTGTAAGATTTACAGTTCGCGCCTATGGCCTGGTATTTAAATATTAAATATTATTGTACAATCATTAA
>CAZNFR010000068.1:0-19117 GCA_964572225.1 uncultured Bacteroidaceae bacterium | reverse complement strand
TGATATTTTACTTAATTAAAATCATGTAAACGAGCTGCTGATATATTACAATTATCCTTTTACAAATTGATTTAACTGACCTGTCTTACTGAAAAGATTGTGCCAGGGGGAGGGAGAAGAAGGGAGAGGAAAGGGGATGGAGGGAGATGGAAGTGGATGGAGGGGGATTAATGGGGGATTGAGGGGGATGAAGGGGGATTGGAATTATATTTTGACAGTTGAAATGGGACTAATTCCGTGAATCATTTACACAATATGCGGAAAATATTCGCGGAGCTCTCTATTCCAGGTTTCCTTACAATCCTGCAAGGGATGGCAATTGCCAGATCTACAGGCAGGTAACATTATCGGTTTTCCAATTCAAGGATTGCATTATCCTTGCAGGTATTTTATCAGAACCAATAAAGGAAAAATTATGCAGTATATGATTTCTGTAGTGATAGATATGACCAGGCTGGAGGATACAGTAAAGTATTCAGCCTCCCTGGCAAAAGATCTGGGTTATGGGATTTTATTCCTACGGGCCATACGGCCCGAGGTTTACGACGTGGGAACGCATGATACCATGGCCACAACGGTAGGCTATGCCCATGAGCAGATAAAAGCAGATCTGGAAACCACCCGGGAAACATTTAAAGATTTATTGAAGAAAATCAAGGAAAGCATAGAGAATGCACCCAAAATGGACTATAAAGTTGAGGTTGGGCAAAGTCTGGACATAATTGATGATCTTTCCGGCGATAAGGACATTGCCATGTTGTTGATCGACCGGGATTCTAACGGCTACGGATTGCTTCTTCCGGAAACCAGCATGGAAATTATCAGAAATTATGAAAAACCGGTTTTTGTCAAACCTTCCGATTCGGATTATAAACCTTTCCGTCATATCGTATATGGTACCGATTATCATGAGGAGGACATTAAAACCCTAAACAAGCTGGTGGATATCGCCGGAAAGTTCAATGCAATAATAACTGCGGTCCATGTATCCGATAGTACCGGTTTTCAGGAAAAATTAAACAGTGAAGGTTTTGCTGCAATCATAAGGGAAAAGGCCGAGTATTCCAACCTGGATATTCTTGCCATCCAGGAGGAGGAAGGAAAGGATAAGCAGGAAACCCTGAATGATTTTGCGGGAAAGGCCGGTGCAGACCTCATTGTTTTACTGAAAGAAAACCGGAACTTTTTCGAAAGAATCTTTAAACCAAGTTCGACCCGTAAGTTAATGCAGCTCACCGATAAAGCATTGCTTGTATTTCACGAGTAAGTTACTCGTATTTGATCACTTCCACCGGACAACTCTCGGCCGATTCGATAATACCGTCCTCATACTGACTGAAATCGACTCCTGATTTTACAAATGCTTCATCGTCAAGTTCAAATACTTCCGGGCATATTTCTTCGCATAGTCCGCATGCAGTGCAGCCCTCTTCTATCCATACTTTGGTAATAGCCATGTTAATGTATTTTTATTAGTGCGTGGATTTTTAAACTTCATCCATTTTTGCTGCCAGAATAAAATCGTTAACCGATAATCCGCCCACATCGTGTGTGCTGAGTTCGATGTTTACCTCATTATACTGGATACAGATATCCGGATGGTGTTGTTCCCTCTCCGCGATAACCGCGATTTCGTTTACGTAAGCAATAGCTTTTTTAAAGTTTTCGAAAGAAAAGGTCCTGGCAAGTTTCCCGGAATCATTAATCTTCCAGGCCGGATCTATCTGTGCCAGATAACCTTTCCGGGTTTCATGATCAATCTTTTGTAAATTCTCATGAATGCAATGTGCTTCTTTTAATTCCATAAGTTCTCCTCTTTTCCTGGTTAACAGTTGAACCCCCGCTCTGGTTTAGTGGCTATGGACATTTAGAAGGATCCTTTCCGCTTCAAAATTAGTTTTCATGCTTCTTCTTAAAATATTTCTCAAGCAGCCCTATAACGTAATTAACGAAAATAATAAAGAGCGTAAGTCCGACTGCCAGAAAGTATTGATCCAGTGCAACCGATATTCCTATCCCTGCCGATAGTAAAATGGTTGCGGCCGTGGTCAGGAATTTGATTTTGAAATCTCTTTCTACCTGTAAGACCGTTCCTGCCCCAATGAAGCTTATTCCAACCACGATGGCCTGGATTATCCTGATGGGATCGGATCGAAGGATATCCCCAAAACCCTTCTGCGAAAAGGTAAGGATGATTATTTCTCCCAAAACCACCAATAAGGCCGCCGAGGCGGCTACGATCATATTGGTCCTGATCCCGGCGGGTTTGTTGGACCTTTCCCTCTCAAAACCAATGATCCCTCCCAGAAAGGAAGCAATGATGATTTTGAGCAACATGGCCGGCTGAGGGTCGAATTGTGTAAACATGGAAGCTATTATTTAAAATACAGATCTCTGACATCCACAAATGCCCCGCTTTCATATTCCATTACCCGGTCGAACGCCTTCCTGAGCAATCCTGCAGATTCTTCAGGTCCCGGCATCTTGCTGGTTCCTTTCGCGTTTTTTAATTTTTGCAGGGAAGGGAAGCGCTCATCCTCCGGGAGCTCATAAATATGATCCTGCATGGCAGTGTCAATAATACCCGGGGCTAACGCGGAAAAATGGGTTTCCGGAAGCTCGGCAGCATAGAGCCGAATTAACATATTCAATGCAGCCTTTGATAGGGCATAGGCATTCCATCCCCGGTTGACATTTACGGAAGCTCCCGACGAAATGGCGACAAGCTGATGAATGGTTGGGATCTTTTTGAACAGACTGTCCAGGATCAGTTTATTTGCCCAGAGGTTTACATCCATTACTTTTTGGATTTCGGCGAGGGGAGTTTCCCTCATTTCTCTGATTTCTCCCAACATTCCGGCATTCAGGATCACCAGGTCCAGACTTTTCAGACCCTCAAGAAAGGGAAGGATATGGTCCTCCAACTTTTCCAGATCTCCCAAATCGAAAGAGAGAAAATGAAAGGATCCGTAGTTGTCCAGGTCCTTACTGTTTCTCCGGCTTATTCCCCACACCTCATGTCCTTCCGAAAGATAGGTCCTTACAAGGGCTTCTCCGATTCCACTGCTGGTGCCTGTTACGAAGATTTTCATAGCCTATCGGTTCAACTTGTTTCGTAGTTTTTTCCGTGAAAGAAAGATACGACTTTTTACCGTTCCCAGGTTCAGGTTTAAAATCTCTGCAATCTCCTTGTATTTGTATCCGTTCAGGTAAAGGATGAAGGGTCTGCGGTAAGTTTCACTCAGCCCTTCAACCATTCCGCTGATCTCATTTACTTTGTACCTGGATTCAGGATTTTCGGATTGATTGATCCGAAGGTATTCCTCCTTTTTTTTTTCCTCGGTCCTGTTGTTATGTTCCTGCCGTCTTTTATTTTTCCGGTAATTATTGATAAAGGTATTTTTCATTATGGTAAACAGCCAGGCTCTGAGATTTTTACGATCGTTCTCCAGAAACTGATTTTTGTTTTTTAAAGCTTTGAAATAGGTCTCCTGTATCAGATCGCCGGCATCGTAAGTGTTCCCCGAAAGATGAATGGAGAATGCCTGTAAAGATTCCTGATTGTTCAGTAATTCTGTTTTAAACTCCTTATATGTCATAGCTCATCCTTTTTTGCTCTATTCTGACAAAACTATGCCAAAAACAGCATGGGGTAAATTTGCATGAGAGGACTCTGGTAAATACGCCAGAAAATAGGGTTTATTCATCCATCCCTAATGAAAATCAGGTTTCCAGGAGGTCAATTTTGTATTCCTTGATCTTATTATACAGGGTTTTCCGGTCTATATTTAAAAATCTCGCCGCTTTGGATTTATTGTACTTTGTTTTTTTCAAAGCACTTATAATCATTTCTCTTTCAGCATGCGAGGTAACTTCTTTTAGTTCGGATAATTCAAGCCTTGAGTTTGGTTGTCCGACTGAGGAATTTATCCCCATTTTGTGATGTTTTATCTCATCCGGCAACAGGTCGACGGTAATTTCCTGACCTTCGCACAACAGAACACATCTGGTAATCACATTCTGCAATTCCCTGATGTTCCCGTGCCAGGGATATTTGAGTAATAGTTCCTCAACCTCATTATTCAGCTTTACTACCTTCTTTCCAAATTCCTCATTGGCCAGGTCGATAAAATGATAGGCAAATATGAAAATATCCTGATCCCTCTCGCGTAGGGGAGGGAGGTCAATTTTAAACCCGTTCAACCTGTGATACAGATCCTCACGGAAGGTATTCCCGTGGATGCTGGCCGCCAGATCCTCATTGCTGGCCGAGATGATGCGGACATCAATTTCTATGGAACGGGTATCCCCAACCCTGTTGATCAGTCTTTGCTGGATGGCCCGGAGGAGCTTAACCTGGTTCTCGTATGGCAGGTTCCCGACTTCATCCAGAAAAAGGGTGCCTCCGTTGGCTTTCTCGAAATAACCCATCTTATCCCTCACAGCCCCTGTAAAAGATCCTTTCACATGTCCGAAGAGTTCACTGTTGGCAAGTTCTTTGGGCAGTGCCCCACAATCGACCGCCATAAAAGGCTGATCACTACGTTGGCTTTTCTTATGGATCTCCCTGGCAATAAATTCCTTACCGGTTCCGGTTTCACCCTGGATAAGAACGGTTAATTCGGTAGGGGCAACAATATCCGTGTGTTTGAGCACCTCCTTCATTGCGGCACTTTCCCCCCGGATGAAATATTTATCGGATTCCTGATTGGAATTTCCGGAGCTGTGCTGTTCGGCTCTTTTTACCAGTCTCAGGATTTCCTCCGGCTGAACGGGCTTGGTTATATAATCCATCGCACCTTCCTTGATCAGCTTCACCGCAGTTTTAATCTCCGAATAGGCAGTCATGATAATTACCGGAACCCTTTCGTCTATTTTGCGAATGGATCTCAGCATTTTTTCACCATCGGTATCCGGAAGGCGATAATCGCAAAGTACGAGGGAAAAGCTTTCGGGAGTAAGACTTTTTAGGGCATTCCTTCCCGAAGTATACCCTTCTGTTTTATATCCTTTCTTTTCCAGGAAACCTTTCAGAAGTTCCAGTATATAAAGATCATCATCGATAATTAGTATTTTACTCATAGTCAACATTTGTTTAAGTCCTGCAAATACCGCTCCGGCTTTCCGGTGAATCTGAAAAAATCTGTAGAAAATTACCCCACAGCGGGATGAATATACCCATGAAAATGTCGGTTTAAACCTGTTTCTTCAGTTCATAAATAAGGGTCCTGGATTTTTCGATCAGGTTTTGAACCACTTCCTTTTTTTCCTCAGGAGTCATTTCATTTTCGGAATTCTTGAGATAATCAAGGTCTTTTACAATGTTTTTTGCCTTTAAGTGTCTGAAGGAAGGAAGGAGCTTGTGGGCAGTTTCTGCCATTGTATCTTCGGAATTCGATGAAAGACTTCTCGACAATTGATGCAGTCCGTTCTCCGTATTTTTGATAAAGGTATGGATCATTTTTTTCAGCATTTCCGGATCATTGTCAGAAAACTCCTTTAATGATTCCAGATTGAATTCACCTCCCGGCTCGAACGTTTCCGTATCCGGTCCGACTGCCCCGGATTCACCTTGAAGAAGTTCATAAACCGTATCCAAAAGCTGATTTTTTCGGTAAGGCTTAAGAATCAGGCGGTCAAATCGATTTACCCAGTCCTTTTTATCAGGCATAGCTGCGGTAATGGCCAGCAAGGGTACCCGGATCCCCTTCGATCTCAGTTTTCCTGCAAGTGAATATCCACTTATCCCGGGCATATGAAGGTCAAGCAGGATGAGGTCATAGGAATATTTCTTTATCAGGTTCATGGCCGTATACGCCTCTGCTGCCAGATCAACTTTTGCGTTTTCTTTTTCCAGGGTCAGTGCGGCCAGCAGACGGTTAACCTCATCATCATCAACTATCAGGATCTTCTTATTTGTCAGATGTCGATGCGGAATTTTCCTATCCCTTTTCTTTTTTGGCTCGCCGGGATCTCCGGTTTCCATTTGAAGGGTAATGTAAAACCGGGTCCCTTCCCCAGGGGCACTTTCCACTTTTATTTTTCCGTTCAGCATTTCCACCAGTTTTTTCGTGATGGAAAGACCCAGGCCGGTTCCGCCGTATTTCCGGGTAATGGTTGAATCGACCTGGGAAAACTGATCGAAAATCGAGTCCTGATGAGTTTTTTCAATTCCGATACCCGAATCGGCAACCGTGAAATTTAAGGTTACTTCCTTGTTATTATCACTAATCATTTCAATCAGGATTTTCACGTATCCCTTTCTCGTAAATTTTATCGCATTCCCCGCAATGTTCATAAGAATTTCACGAATTGAGAGCGGATCCCCTAGGAGATAATCGGGCACATCCTCATTAATCTCCAGGGTGAAATCCAGTTCCTTGTTTCTTGCACGTGGCGACAGAATTGAAAAAACAAACTCCGTTTGCTCCCGAAGGCTGAAGGCTTCTCTTTTTGGGTCAGACTCTTCATTAAGTCTGGAAAGAGTTAGGATTTCATTGACCAAAGTGTGGAGATGTTCCGATGATTTGCGGATAATTTCAACGTATTTTTCCTGCTCGGAGCTTAAACCGGATTCCAATAAGTGCTCTGAAAAGCCCAGAATTGCATTCAGAGGAGTCTTCAGTTCATGGGTAATATTGGCAAGGAAAATACTTTTTGTCCGGTTAGCCTCCATTTCAGTTTTCCGGGACCTCCTGAGTTCACGTTCCGTTTTTTTGTCTGAAGTGACATTCTGTATGATGGCAGCACTACCTGTGTATTCCGAATTTTCCAGCGTAAGAGGAGAAATCCATAATAAAAACTCTTCTTCTTTCCTTTTGAACTGGACAGACACTTCCTTTCCTCTCAATCCCATTTCAAGTGAGGCTTTTATATGCTCAATGGTTTCGTATCCAAGTACTTCTGCCAAAGTTTTCCCCCGGAATTCAATGGGAGAGATGTCCCGGAATGTCCGGTCCGACCCTTCAGCTACCTGTATCCTTAGCCTTTCATCATAAGCGATAAAGCAGGTGCCGGGTGTATTCCGGAGAAGCTGACTTATAACTTTCCCGGTTTGGGATTGGTTCCACATTCTGTGCATGAAGGAAACAGTTTTGACTCACTTAAGATAAGGATAAAAACATCCGAAATCAAACATTAGAGTCTTTCTTTATACTTTCCGGCAAAAAAGTTTCAAAATGGAATAATTTTCGCAAGAAGATAACTATGGCCGAAAATGAAAAGAACATTTTACTGTGGATTGATCCGGAAGAGGATGTGGAGGATAAATTGAAATTTACCAAACGACTGGCCGAAACAACAGAATCATCCGTGATCCTTTTGAGCACTGTGCAGGGTCAGGACCTGAATCCCTCCGAAAAGGAAGAAAAACAGAAAATACGGTATTTGCGTTTTCGTGAACTAATCTCCGCCTATGAAACCAACGGAACGTTTAAAAGATCTGCCGTTGTTATGGGTGATTTGTTCGAATCCCTGAATAATATTGATATCCAGGAAAAGATAGATTTGTTTGTAGTGGGACTTAAAAGGTTCAGGAGAAATCATTTTTCTGCAGGTGAAAGAAAACTCGAACAAGTGATGAGGACGCTTGATTGCCCGGTTGTACTTCTAAAGGAACCTTTTCATGACACCGATATTCGCGACATTGGGTTCCTTATGGATGATATTGATTTGAATTATGAAAAAGGGATACAGTATCTGGTGGATTTTTCCAATTCCATGCGGGCCCGGCTTCACCTCCTGGTAATCTCTGATCCGGAGAAGATCAACAATACCGACAGTCTGAATCAGGTGATTGAAGTCGCCGAGAAATACCAACCCGAATCCTATTCCATCAACAGTTTTATCAATACCGACATTTTCGAAGGTATGGTTTTCCTCACCAAGAAAAAAAAGATCGATATGGTTGCAATCAGCAGTCAGACCCTGAAGTCAAACACGGATTACGATAACCTTGCCGATCTTTTCAACCGGCTCGACTGCCATATAATCTGGCAGCACGGAGCCTGATTACTTAAGTCTGCTGATTTCCGCGACCTTGTTAAAAAATGCCTCTTTCCTTTCGTGATTGATCCTCCAGTCGACCGGGACACTCTGGTATCCGGCCTCAAACGGCTCTCCTTCTCTCCGGAAATCAAAATAACCCCAGGAAGCACCGGCAGCAAAAGCCGCTTTCATGTTGTTTTCATCCTGTTCAAAATCGTAATGATCGTCTTCATTGAAAATAATGGGCATAAGACGGTATGCATCCATGGCTCTGGTCAGCTCAACCATTTCGGTGATCCTGGCAGGATCATGAACTCCGTTGCCATGGATCAGAATGAAATCGGATACTTCTACCACATTGGCTGAAGGGACCGTATTGCCGTTGAAGGAGGTGCTCACCGGGTAGCGGTAACCCTTTTCTTCGCTGTATTCCTGCATAAGACTGATCAGCTCATGTATATGGTCCCTTTTTATGATCTCACGCTCGTATTTCCGGTTGTCACATTCATTGGCAATCTCAATCAGGACATTGAGATAAGCCTTGTCTATGAGCCAGTCGGTTACATTCATGACTGCCCTCCGGGCTGCCTGATCGTCTTCCAGCCGCTCATCCTGTCCGAAATAGAAAATACCCAGTATGGTCACCATACCCAGCTCATCCGATTTGTCCATGATCTTTTCCAGTCTTGCCATGTATTCCGGTCTGAGATTGCCGGCCGAATCGATGGCCGAATTATGCCAGGGCTGTTGGGCAGAGTAGCCCTGGGGGCTCCCACCCTGGAGGTTGATGGTGAATCCCGGCAGACCATGCTCCCTCCAGGAAGACATAGCCTCAACAAACTCATGGGTATTTCTGTCCGGATCCCATTCGCCCGTGTCCGGATATTTCCAACGATCTACCGTTTCAGGATTCAGATCGTCAAAGATCCCCTGAACCATTCGGCTGTTCGGAAGCAATCCCTCCATTTCTATACCTTCCCAAACAACCCCCCTTAAGGTAGGCTCCCCGTTGATCAGAATCTTTTCTCCGGAAATTTCAACAGTAGTATTCCGTTGCTCGTTTTTACCGGCCGGTTCATTGCAGGAGTAAAGGCCCAGGAGGACCATTCCTGACATTATTGTACGAATCAAAATTTGCATCACTTAGTTTTTATGATTGGGTTATTTTTCTTTTTTACTCAGCCATAGTGCTGCACGCCTTAGAACTTTCCTGTATTCCTCAGGTTCATAGGATTCGGTTCCGTGCCCCAGCAGACTCTGAAACACCCTTGCATTTTTAAAAGTATAAGCCCAGCCCAGGGGTTCCGCCACACCGCTTTGTGCCGAAACCGCTGTAAATAGAGGGGGGATCTCTTCTTCTCCTACCTGATTGTAATAGAGCTCATCACGGGTGGTAAAACCGGATATCCCTTCAGTAATAAAATGCTTTTCAGAACTGATCTCAACCCTGAATTCCCCGTAAGGGTCATGCGTACTTTTCCCATCATGATCCCAAACCTGATGCACGATGTCCCGGAACTCCTCCCAGTCCGACTCCCCTGCTCCCGGGAGGGAATAATGAAAAGCCCCGTTGGAAAAATGCAGGACCATCAATCCGCCTCCATCTTCGAGGTAGGTTAAAAGCCCCTTTTTGCCAGCCTCCGGAAGGCCGGCAGGATCTTCCCAGTTGCAGTAGTTTAACAGGATGAAATCATAATCCTTCGACGAAACTGCTGAAAGGACCTTCGTATTCTCACTTACCCTTACTTTACAAAGAGAATCCTTTTCCAGAACAGCCCGGATAACCGGTGTGGTCTCCTTCCATTTGTGAGCCGGATGATCATTACCGGTAATAATCAGGACTTGTATCATATCGTTATCTTTTTGGGAACAGGAAAATTGAAAAAAAAGAGAAAAGAGGACCAGAAGGGCAAGTACGTTTCTTTTCATAGCCCGGATTTTTGATTGCAAGATAAGAAAAACCCTCTCTTTTGAAAACTGCATCAACCTTTCGTACCGGTAAGGTGGTTAAAAAGTTCGGCCGGATTTTCGTCGTTTGTCTGAAGTACAGGCAGCTCAAAGGTGAAGATGGTCCCTTCATTTTCCTCACTTTCAAAATAAAGGCTGCCGGAATTCCTTTCGATAAACTCCTTGCATAAGAGAAGACCAATACCCGAACCTTTCTCATTTAATAAGCCGGATTTCGAGAATCTCTTCAAAGGATCAAACAAACGGTCTTTTTCATCATGCTGTATGCCAATCCCGTTATCCTTTACCGAGACCCTCACCCTGCCGTTCTCAAGGATACTACGTAAATTGATTGAGCCATTTTCTGGGGTGAATTTGATGGCATTGGAGATCAGATTACGCAAGGTAGTGCTTATCATCATTTTATCGGCCGCAATCCAGGTACTTTTGCATTCACAATTGATGGATATATTCCTGTATTTCAGTGCCGTATTCGCAAAACTCACATTCTCGTTAATAACCTCTTTGAGATCGAAGATCTCTTTATTCAGTTCTATTTTTCCGAGCTGGGAACGGGTCCAATGAAGAAGATTATCCATGAGATGATAGGAATGGGTGGCCGACTCATCCAGGGATTCCAGGGCTTTTTTGATCTTGTCCTCCGACAAATCATCGTATTTCCGGTTAAGCATCCGGGTAATATTGCGAAACCAAAGCAGGGGATTTCTCAGCTCGTGAACAAATATGGAATACATTTTATCCTTTTCAGCATTGGTCTCGTTCAATTCCATATTCAGTTTTTTTAACTTATGGTTAAGTGAAACCAAAGCAAGATTGTCCTTCTTTTTATGTTTCAGATTCTGGAAAACCGTAAAAATCGAAATGATTAGCGAAAGAAGCGCGACGATGGTAAATACCAGGATCAGATTCTTTCTCCGAAGCGAGGTGTTTTGCAGTTCATTCTGCTTTCTCAGGAACTCATTCTCCCTTTCCCTGGCCCGTGTTTCATGCTTAATGATCAGCTCATCAATGTTGGCCAGATGCTGAAGGTCCCTGATCGAATCATCCAGTTGACCGTAAGTAATATAATGCTGAAGGGAAGTCTGAAAATCCTCTTTGGACAGATAAAAGTGGTAAAGATTAAAATAGATCCCCCTCTGTAATTCGAGCATACCATGGTTCTCGGCCAGATCCAGGGCAAGATTGAAATGAAAGAGAGCGGTTTGCTCATCCGAAAGCAGAGTGTAGGCTTTTCCCAGCTCAAAATGGGCATTCATTACCCCCTTGGAGTATCCGATCTTTTTAGATTCGTCACGGGCCTGCTCCAGCAGACTTATCCCTTCCTGCATGTTTCCTTCCGATACCCTGATCCTTCCAAGATTATTGTGAACCTTAATGCTGCCTTTTTTGTATCCCGATTCTTCGAAAATTGTCATGGCCTGCCCATAAAAAATCACCGCACTGTCCTTTTCCCCCAGATCTTCAAAAAATTCACCCAGGTTTTTCAGAGATTTACCGATCTCATCCTGATGATCGGCGATCATCCTGAGATTCAGGGCCATTCTGTGAAACTCCAGGGACTTCTCCATGTTACCCTGGTCCTGGTATACGTTCCCGATGTGATTGCAACTGCTGGCATAATTTAAGGGATCATTTTCCCTGTCCAGAAAATCCAGGGAGTTGTAAAGGGCCTCCAGAGCGTAAGAATGATTTCCGATGGTGTTGTAATAATTTCCAATGTTGCGGTACAACTCCGAGATTATGGCACTATCATAGGTGTTCAGGGCAATATCAAGGCCCTCCCTGAAATAATTCAAGGAACGGTCAAACGCCCCCCGGGTATGATAAAACTTACCGATGTAGTTCAGGGCGTTGGCCTCCGTAGTGGCATATCCCAGCTGATTGGCAATTTTTCTTGCCTTAAGGAACTGGCGAAGGGCCAGATCATAATTCCCCCAGTTATAATTCAACTCCCCCTGAAAGAATTCCGCGTCCGACAGCCCATGCATGAATCCGTTTTCCAGGCACACAGATCTGACCTCCTCATAAAGGGCAAAGGCCTCCTCGGTAAGTCCGATTTTTACATTTTCGTGAGCTTCCCCAAACAAATCCAGGATATCCGGGAATTTTGCGTATTCCCCAGCAAAGGTAAATTTCCAATTGCTCAGGATCATCTCATCCACCTCATTATCAAAGCTTATCTTGGGGATGGTGTCGGCGGCAACATTCCAGGAATAGATAGAAAACAGAACAACAAACAAGAGTACTTTCATTGCAGAATTCCCATTTTATAAGCAAACCGGGTGAGATCAGAATTATTCTTCAGATTCAGTTTCCTCAGGATCCGCATCCGGTGGTTCGATATTGTATTTTTACTCAGATTTAGCCGCCTGGCAATTTCATCATAACTGGCTCCCGAAGCTATTTCACGCAGTAACTGGTATTCGCGGGGAGACAATTTTTCCGGTCCGGGAACGGTCTCCTCCCCATCAATCGTCAGATCCGCAATTTTTTTGGCCTGATCATTGGTCAGATATCTTTTTTTTTCAGATACTTTCAGCAATATATCTAAAATGATCTCCGGTGGCAGATCCTTGCTGATAAATGCAGAGGCTCCGTTCTGGAACATTTTGATCATGAAACTGTCCTCGTTGTTCATGGTAAAGATTACTACCGGCAGTTCCTTGTAGGTTGACCTGATTATCTTTAGTACTTCCATGCTGTCCTTCCCGGGCATGTGGATATCCAGGATCACCATATCAAAACTGCTGTGGCTTTGCGAGAGCCTGTACAAGAGCTCGTCGCCCGAAGAACACTCCTCCGTAATGGATAGTTGATCCGTA
The DNA here is from genome assembly GCA_964572225.1 of uncultured Bacteroidaceae bacterium. GTDB lineage: Bacteria > Bacteroidota > Bacteroidia > Bacteroidales > CAZNFR01. The sequence goes on along the minus strand of CAZNFR010000068.1, from coordinate 6,341 downwards.
TCTTCCAGGATCAACTGTAGTCCGGTCCTTACAACCGCGTGATCATCAGCAATAATGATATTCTTCATGTTGCGAAGATAAAGCAGGGATGCAATGCCAAAGTAAAGAATTTTTTAAGATAATGTTAAGCAGCGGACAAACTCTTCGGAAATTATAATTTTCCATTAAGTTTTCATACATAAATCCGGGTTTTCCCTTTCCGGGTCTGAAAACGAATTTTGTATATAATTGATAGTTAGGTTTATACATGGGTTAACATGACATAGTATTTTGTACTATTCTTCTCTGGGTTATTCTCTCTATTGTGCCGGCGGGAAAACTGCCTTAATATTGAAACGGATTTCCAGGACCGGTTTTTACTATAGATTGTAAGTGTGTAATGGAAATTGCTGAAGTCAGGAATTCTTTGTTTAATTAATCAATACTATTTGTTATGAGAAAACTCTTACTTTCTTTTTTTGCATTGAGCCTTTTTGCCCTGGTTGCGCAAGCTCAGAACGTAAAACTCGAAGTCCCGATTCAGGGAACCGGCGGTTCTGTTACCGATACTCTTGACGACAATACCATTGTTACCTTGCTCCTTTCCTCTGATGATTGTGAGCAGGAAAATGACGAGATTGACACCCCTTATGATGATGATCTGGATGCAGGTTGGGAAGGTGCTCCCGAAGATCAGAATATTCTTACCACAGGTCTGAGATTCAGAGATATTCTGATTCCTCAGGGTGCTACCATCGATTCAGCTTTCATCATGGTTTGGTCACACGAGGGGAAATCGGTCGAAGATGTTGCCGAAATCACCATCTGGGCCGAGGCCACAGACCATGCAGAAACTTTCAATGAAACGGACCTTATTACCGATCGCACAGCCACCTCTGCAAAAATTAAGTGGACAGTAGCTGAAGAATGGGTGATCTGGCAGCCCTACAAAACCATCGACATTGCCCCGGTAATCCAGGAGGTTGTGAATCGTTCGGGTTGGGAAGCCGGTAATGCAATCGCTCTTGTACTCCAGGGAGAGGACCAGGGACCAAGCGATGTGGAGAATGCACGCGAATTTGAAGCATTCGAGAATATTTCCGACCCGGAAGACGTGGATCCGGAAGGCAATCCCGGTGATGGAAAGAACCATCCCGAACGGGTTCCCAGACTCATTATTTATTATTCTGCACCTCAGTACCTGGTTTCCATGCCAATCCAAACCACCGGAGGAACGGTAACCGACACCCTCGACGACAATACCATTGTTACCCTTCAGCTTTCTTCGGATGATTGCGAGCAGGAAAATGACGAGATCGATACTCCTTATGACGATGATCTGGATGCAGGTTGGGAAGGGGCTCCCGAAGATCAGAATATTCTGACGGTTGGTTTAAGATTCAGGGATATTAATATTCCCCAGGGTGCGAAGATAGATTCCGCTTTCGTACAGGTTTGGTCACACGAAGGCAAATCTACCGAAGATGTTGCAGAAATTATTCTATGGGGTGAGGCTACCGATAATGCCGAAACCTTTAACGAAACAGACCTTATCACAGACCGTACTCCCACTGCAAGTCAGCTAACCTGGACTGTGGATACCGAATGGATCATCTGGCAGCCCTACAAGACCATGGATATCGCTCCCATTATTCAGGAAATTGTGGATCGTCCCGGATGGACTCCCGGAAATGCACTGTCCATTGTAATGCAAGGACAGGACCAGGGACCCAGCGACGCGGAAAATGCCCGTGAATTTGAAGCATTCGAGAATATTTCCGATCCGGAAGATGTGGATCCCGAAGGTAATCCCGGCGACGGTAGAAATCACCCTGAAAGAGTTCCAAGATTATGGGTGTATTTCAGCCTTTCTACTTCTGTAGACAAAGCGGATGCCGCTGAATATGGATTTTCGGTATATCCGAATCCTGCCGGCAACGGACTTGTAAATGTCAGATTCAATGAGGAAGCTTTCACACAGATCAGTATTTATAATATTACCGGTCAGAAAGTAAGATCCTTCGAAACGTATGAATCTGCAATCCAGCTGAATGTGAGTGACCTTAACGAAGGTGTTTATTTCGTGAATGCCATCAGAGGTAACGTCAGCCTGACACAGAAACTGATTGTTAAATAATTGAGCATACTTTGGTCTGCCTGTCTGATCCAATTCCGGCAGGCAGATCTTTTTTTAATCCGCCATTCTAAGGATCATGATGTCAAAAAAATTGTTCGTATTCCTGTTGTTGGCTTCCTTCTTTCTCTTTGCTGCTATCCCTCTTTCAGCCCAGAGAGGCAGGGTGCTCACCGGTGTTGTTTTGGATGCCAATGACGGACAGCCCCTTCCGGGTGCTGCGGTGATGATTGAGAATACCAGTATAGGTGTGGTTACCGATCTGAAAGGGGAATTCAGGATCGAGAATATACCCACGGATCGGTTTGTGATCAATGTTAGCTTTATTAGTTACGAAGATCTTCAACTAAACGTGGATTATGGCTCCGACCGGGTAATGGATCTGAAAATCAGAATGAAACCAGCTTCAACCGATCTGGAGGAAGTTCAGGTAACCCGGCAGGCCGAAGGGCAGGTTAAAGCCATGCTGGAACAGAAAGTGGCGGTAAACATAAAAAATGTGATTTCATCCGAACAAATAGAGCAATTTCCGGATCTCAATGCTGCAGAGGTATTGCAGCGCATACCCGGAATCACACTGCAACGCGACCAGGGCGAAGGAAGATTCGTTCAACTCAGGGGAACCCCACCCGAACTTACCAATTTCAACGTTAACGGCGAACAGATTCCCTCACCCGAGGGAGATGTGAGGTATGTCGGACTGGATGTGATCTCGGCCGATCAGATCGACTTCATCGAAGTTACCAAGGTACTTACACCCGATATGGATGCCGATGGAATCGGGGGTACCGTTAATGTGATTACCAAAACAGGAAAAAGTGAAAAACCTGATATCCGGGCCACGGCAGCCGGAGGATATAACAACCTGAGACAAACCGGAAACTACCAGATGCAGTTTTCGTACGGTCAACGCTACAATAAAATTGGCTTCAATATGAACGCCAGCCAGTTCGTAAATAACCAGGGTTCCGACAATATGGAATTCAAATATGAAAAGGGACCTTTTTTCGGAAGTACCGAAGAAGGGATCAACAACTACCATGTTCAATACAGGGAAATACAATTAAGACATTATACCATTAGGCGCGCCAGAACCGGACTCAGTGCTACACTGGATTATAACTTCAATGATAATTCCGTCATCTATATTCGCGGAATGTACAATAACTTTACCGATGATGAACTAAGAAGAAGAGTGGTATATGATCTGGACGATGCGCTATCAGAAAAATCCTATCTCTATGGGGGAATTGACCGTGATGTCAGAGACCGGCGAAAGATCCAGGAGATCAGTACGGTAAACCTCGGGGGAGAGCATACTGCGGGTCCGGTAAAAATAGACTATGAGGTGGCATATTCCCTCGCCATAGAAGAGAGACCCTACCATTATGAGGTCCTTTTCGATAATCCCGGACAAGCCATCTTTATGAATTTTGACCTCAGCGATCCCAACTGGCCCCGGCTAATCCTCCCCAGGGCTCAGGACAGTATCAACGCTTTTAATTATGAGGGATACGAGTTCGAAGAGCTCCTGATTATGAACAGCCTTATTGAGGATAAAAATACTACCGGAAGAATAAATCTGACCTTTCCTTACAGAATATCCAACAATCAGGAAGGATATTTCAAAACCGGGGCAAAGATCCGCTCCAAGGTGAAAACCCGGGACATAGGAGCCCAAATGTTCAGCGCTTATTTTACCACCTCACGGACCTACCCCGGCGAAGGTCCCGAAATGATTTACACCGATTTTACCGACGGCTTTTCCGAAACCAATCTGTTAAATCAGGGCTATACCATAGATTATATCCCTTCGGCACAAAAAATGGTGGATTTCTACGACTATTACCAGCAGTTCTTTATTCTGGACCGGACCGACACCAAGTTCAGAGAGTATGCGGAAGACTATACCGCCTTTGAGGATATCTACAGTGTCTATGGAATGTTTGAACACAATATAGGAAACCTGATGATCCTCGGCGGACTCCGATACGAACGTACCGATATTAATTATCGCGGATTCAGGATAATAACCAATGATGCAGGAAGGTTCGTTGATCTGGATACCCTGTCAGACCGGCGGTCCCATGAATTCATTCTGCCTCAGTTCCAGACCCGTTACCGAATCGGAAACAATACCAACATAAGGGCAGCGATGACCTACACCTATTCAAGGCCCAATTTTGAGGATGTGCTTCCCTATCGCGCCCAGGACAGGGATGAGGTTAAATTTGGAAATCCGGATCTGCAATTTCCGAGGGCCCTCAATCTGGACCTCCTGGGGGAACGATACCTTCCCGATGGCGGAATCCTCTCCGGGGGCTTATTCTTCAAACGTATTAACGACTTTGTTTTCTACTATAAAAGGTTTGCCTTTGAAGGGAATCCCAGTATAGGAAACTTCTCACGAAATGAGATTGAACAGGCATTCAACGGAAAAAGGGCCTACGTATATGGTGCTGAGCTTATGGGGCAGTTCAAGCTATCATTCTTACCAGGCTTTCTAAGGGATTTCGGACTTTTTCTGAATTATACCTACACCTACTCCGATGCCTTTATCAACGAAAGATTCCCGGCCAACGAAGTGACCCAGGTGATCATTTTCGGAGAAGATAATACCGGCTTATTCAATTCGGGCGACAAAGAGGAAAAGATCACCCTGCCCGGTCAGGCCAAGCACACCAGTAACCTGGCAGTTTATTATGACTCCAAGCGTTTCTACGCGAAGATCACGGCAAACTATCACGATGATTTTCTCTACAGCCTCGGAGTGGATAAAGACCTGGATGAGTATTACGATAAAGCCTGGCATCTCGATTTTACAAGCAATTACCAGATTAACGATTACCTGAATGTATTCGTTGATGTCATAAATCTTACTAACGCACCTCTGAAATATTACCTTGGAACTCCTGATCGCGTTCTTCAACAGGAATACTACTCCTGGTGGGGAAGATTGGGTGTAAAACTTAAATTCTAAATGATGAATAGAAAAAGATCTGTATTCCTGGTTGGCGCAATAAGTTTTTTCTTAACCGCCATCCTGCTTCACTGTGTTAAAAATGATGAAACCGAGGAAACAACCGGGACCAAAGAGGTTTCAGTACTAACGGCAAGATACGAAACCGATGCGGTTTCTGCCGATACCGACGAAGATGCGGCAGATGATCCCGCCATCTGGATCAATTTTACCAATCCATCCAAAAGTCTTATCGTGGGTACCAATAAAAAGGCAGGATTAAACCTCTATAACCTGAAAGGAGAGGAAGTGTTTTTTATCCCTGAAGGACTGGTAAATAATGTGGATGTACGATACGGCTTCGACCTGAATGGTAAAAAAGTGGACTTTGCCGGAGCCAGTAACCGCACCACCAACAGCTTTTGTCTCCATGTGATTGATGGAGAGAACCAGGAATTGATCCCTGTTCATGCAAGGGAAATAATCTCGGGCGTGGATGAAGTCTATGGATTTTGCCTTTATCATGATAAAACTGAAGATACTTACTATGCTTTTGTCAACGGTAAGAACGGACAGATTGAACAATGGTCCCTTTTTGCCGGTATGAACGATAAGATTGATGCCGAGCTGGTGCGCACCCTCAACGTTGACAGTCAGCCCGAAGGAATGGTTGCCGATGATGAAACCGGCACTCTTTACGTAGGCGAAGAGGGTCGTGGAGTCTGGAAATTCCGGGCAAATCCGGATCAGGGAGATGAAAAAGTGTTCATCCCCATGAGCAGTGAAGACAATCCCGCCATTGAATACGATGTGGAAGGACTCGCCCTACTTTACCTTCCCGAAGGAAAAGGCTACCTGCTGGTTTCAAGTCAGGGAAACAACAGCTACGCAGTTTTTGAACGGAACGGTACTAATGAGTACTTAACCAGCTTCTCCATTGAAGACGGAGAGATTGACGGAGCTGAAGAAACCGACGGGATCGATATTACCCATTACGGATTTAATGATGACTTTCCCGCTGGCTTCTTCATCGTACAGGACGGCTTTAACTTCGAAGGAGACCAACTGTCCAGTCAGAATTTCAAACTCGTGGATACCCGTGAAGTAGCCTATCTCATTGATCCTCAGATGACTATTTACACGCGCTATGTTCCGTATAGGTAGGAGGAAAGGGGATTTGGGGATATGGGGATTTGGGGATAGACTAAACCCCTAAACTCCTAAACCCCTAAACCCCTAAACCCCTAAACCCCTAAACCCCTAAACCCC
>CAZNFR010000067.1:0-19576 GCA_964572225.1 uncultured Bacteroidaceae bacterium | reverse complement strand
TTCCAATATCAGCGTGGGTGCCGTTCAGGTAACTTTCTGGCTGTTTGCCGCTGTGTTTACCGCACTGGCCATAGCAGAGGTGGGAATTATGACACGACAAATAAAAATCGGACCTAAAGAAGAAGGAGGAAAATAAAATGTTTGAATCATTATCGCATCTGGAACTTCAGCAATACTGGTGGGTAATCATATCCCTTCTCGCCAGCTTCCTGGTTTTTCTCATGTTCGTTCAGGGCGGACAAACCCTGATATATACCCTTGGAAAAACCGAGAACGAAAAGACTATCCTGGTGAATGCTCTCGGAAGAAAATGGGAGTTTACCTTTACTACCCTCGTAACCTTCGGGGGTGCCTTCTTCGCATCTTTCCCCTTGTTTTATTCCACCAGCTTCGGTGGAGCCTACTGGGTATGGATGGCCATTCTGTTTTGTTTTATTATCCAGGCTATTGCCTATGAATTCCGGTCCAAACCCGGGAATTTCCTGGGAAAGAGAACCTATGATATTTTTCTTCTGCTGAACGGAATTCTGGGCACAGTGCTGATCGGTACTGCGGTGGGAACTTTTTTTAATGGTGCAAATTTTGTAGTCGACGATATGAATTTTTCCACCTGGACCAGTCCATGGAGAGGACTGGAAGCAGTTACAAATTTTCATAATGTTGCCCTCGGCATCGCCATTTTTGCACTTGCAAGGATCCTCGCCATCCATTATTTCTTTAAGAATGTAAAAGACGATAACATCATTAACCGGTCAAAAAATCAATTGCTTGTAAGTACGGCTGTATTTCTCATTGCATTCCTCTACTGGTTGGTCCGTTTGCTTCTGAAGGATGGATATGCTTACGATCCGGCAACCATGGAGGTGAGCATGGAAGCCAATAAATATCTTCATAATTTTCTCGAGATGCCTCTGGTGACCGGGATCTTCCTTGCAGGAGTGCTGCTGGTGGTTTATTCACTTATCCGTGCCCTCACAGGCTTTCATAAAAACCTCATCTGGTATTCAGGTACGGGTACAATCCTTACCGTGTTTACCGTGTTTTTGATTGCCGGTTTTAATAACACAGCTTTTTATCCATCCAATGCCGATCTGCAAAGTTCTCTGCATATTCAGAATGCATCCTCAAGTGAATACACCCTAACAGCCATGAGCTATGTGTCCCTGTTTGTACCTTTTGTACTGGCTTACATAGTTTACGCATGGAGAGCCATAAATAAAAAGCAGATCGATGTAAATGAAATTGAATCCGAATCTCATCTTTATTAAACTGAAAGAATCATGTATTTAAAATGGATAATGTTGTATCTCACATGGCCACTGCTCATCCTGGTTACATACTGGCTGGTCAGAATTGCTCTGCGGAGATACGAGAAGATCAGTAAGTAGATCTTAAGGGTCTTAACCTGAATTTGGCTTTTTACCCGACAGAATAAGGGATAAAAATATGTAGAAACCCACGGCAAACATAATCCCTATCCAGGGATTGATCATTATTATTACCAAACTGAAAACCAACAGGGCAATCCGGAAGATCTTTTCTCTTTTCCCTGTTTTTTTAGGTTTGAGGGAAAGCATGGGAAGCCGGCTTATTTGCAACCAGGAAATCAGAAATATCGATACATACAGACAAAGAATACCCCCTGCCAGGTCCATATACCCGGTTTGTCTCAGGGTCATTAGGAGGCCGGCAAAAAAAAGGGCAGAAGCAGGAGTGGGAAGTCCTTTAAAGTCAGATGACTGCTCCGGATCATTATGGAAAATCGCCAAGCGGTAAGCTGAAGAACATGGCAGCAGAACTGCCAGAAAGGGAAGGAATCCCGGAAGTGTATCTACCTGGCTCTCTGAAAGCATACTGTAAATCAAAACTGCCGGTAAGGTTCCGAAACTTGTCACATCTGCAAGGGAGTCCAACTGCCTGCCTGTTTCTGATCCGGCTTTAAGCAAACGGGCTGCAAATCCGTCGATAAAATCAAAAACCGAAGCCAAAAGAATCATACCCACAGCCAAATCAAACCTGCCGGAAATAACCAACAGGATGCCGGAAACTCCGGAAACCAGGTTAAAAAGGGTGATGATATTTGGAATGTGCCTTTTCATAGCTATCCCCCACAAGCCGGTCAGATGAATGAAATTTTCCCAGCAAAATACGGGAATAATTCAATCTTCACCAAACCCTCAACCCCGGGAAGACTTTTGTTATTTATCGAACAATGCTGTTTTCATCCTGTTAAGACTTTGTTATTAACCCGGTAAATAACAACTTTGTCGCTTCATAGCTGTCATAACCAATTATCAGGTACAAAATGAGAAAAGCATTTGCTGAATATATTGATTCCATAAATAAAGGCTACTGTGCAGAGGTGCCCTCTATGGTAGACACCCATCATTTCATGGATGATTTGATTTTCCTTCTTTTTCCCATAAAACAAAACCGGTTTATCAATAAAATCGAGATTGAGATCCGGCTCGAACGACTCGAGCTGAGGCTGAAAGAGCTGCTAATTCCAATGGGGAAAGAATTGCAAAGAGATCCAAGAGATATTTCCCGTGAATTTTTTACTGAATTACCCTCCATCTTCAAGTCCTTGTTAAACGATGCGGAAACTTTCATGAAGGGTGATCCGGCCGCAAGATGTACTGAAGAAGTGATCCTTGCCTATCCCGGCTTCTATGCCTTGAGCATTTACCGGATTTCCCATCAGCTTTACCTTCAGCAGGTACCGGTTATCCCGAGAGTGATGAGCGAATACGCCCACAGTAAGACAGGGATCGATATTCACCCGGGAGCCCATATCGGCAAAAACATGCTGATCGATCATGGAACCGGAGTCGTAATTGGTGAAACATCCATTATCGGTGATAATGTGAAAATTTACCAGGGTGTGACACTGGGTGCCATGTACGTTGAAAAGAAACTAAAAGAAACCAAAAGACACCCAACCATTGAGGATAATGTCATCATCTATGCAGGGAGTACCATTCTTGGGGGAAATACCGTAGTGGGTCACGATACTGTAATTGGAGGCAACGTCTGGCTCACTGAGAGCGTTATGCCCCATTCGGTGGTTTACAGACAGCATAAAGCAGTAAGACGCGACAGCAAGGATTTTAATGAGCCCATTAATTTTGTTATTTAACCCGAAATATCCGAGAGATCATGAAATTCAACACTATTCTTGACCAGGTTGGGAATACCCCGCATATTAGATTAAACAAACTGTATCCGGGCGATTATGAGGTTTGGTTAAAACTCGAGAAAGCAAATCCCGGAGGAAGCATCAAGGACCGGATTGCACTGAATATGGTAAATGAAGCCGAAAAGCAAGGAATACTGAAACCCGGTTCGGTCATTATTGAACCTACCAGTGGAAATACCGGCATTGGTCTGGCTATGGTCGCCGCAGTAAAGGGATACCGCATAATCCTGGTCATGCCCGAATCCATGTCGGTCGAAAGAAGAACCATAATGGCAGCATACGGTGCCGAATTCGAGTTAACAGACCGGAAAGAGGGAATGAAAGGTTCCATTGCCAGGGCCAAAGAGTTGAGAGACAGCATTAATAATGCATGGATCCCTTCCCAGTTTGACAATCCCGCCAATCCGGGTGCTCATATAAAATTTACTGCTGAAGAAATCCTGTCAGACTTCCCTGAAGGATTGGATTACCTGATTACCGGCGTAGGCACCGGAGGACATATTACCGGTGTGGCCAGGGTTCTGAAGCAGCAATTCTCACATCTGAAAGTTTTTGCCGTCGAACCTGCCGAATCGCCCGTGATCGCCGGAGGAGAACCCGGTCCGCACAGAATTCAGGGAATAGGGCCCGGATTCATTCCCGATAATCTGGACAAGTCACTGCTCGACGGGACCGTTCCTGTTGCCCAGGAGGAAGCTTATACCTTCGCCAGACGAGCTGCCAGAGAGGAAGGCCTGTTTATTGGAATTAGCTCCGGTGCCTCCCTCGCAGCGGTCAATAAAAAGATCCCTGATCTGCCCAAAGGTTCCAGAATCCTTACTTTCTGTTATGATACCGGTGAACGCTACCTTTCGGTCGACGGCTTGTTCTGAGGAAGGCTTTTTCCAGGCATCCTTATCACTTATTTTGCTATCTTTGGGCGAATCAAAGAAATGAATCATGAGGATTGCTGTCGACTTTGACGGGACCATTGTAGAACACCGTTATCCTGCCATTGGCAATGAGAAAATGTTTGCTTTCCAAACACTTAAGGCCCTTCAGGAACAGCATCACCAGCTAATTTTATGGACCATCCGAACCGGAAAAGAATTGCAGGAAGCATTGGAATACTGCAGAAATAACGGAGTAGAGTTTTATGCCGTAAACAAAAACTATCCGGAGGAAGAATTCGACGAAAAAATCCAGAGCCGGAAACTTGAAGTTGACCTCTTTATCGATGACCGAAACGTAGGTGGTTTCCCGGGCTGGGGAGAAATTTACCATATGATCAATCCCGGCTCAAATCCATCCCTCATGGAAGAAAGAGCAAGCCTCGCTGCGCGGAGCCGGAAATCGTGGATTAAAAAACTGTTCAGTTGATGAAAATCATGCTTACCCCTATTGCTTTTTTGGCTACCTTGTTTGGAGTGCTTTCATTTTTAAGTAGTTGTGGTTCCGAAAACCTGAATTCCGAAAGCCAGGGCAATGGCCCTAAACCCAAAACCGTCTCCAAGAAACATATAGCCATCCTTGAACCCCGAAATAATGAACTTCTTAATCCCGGAGATGACATTTCCCTGGTACTTGAATTTCATACCGGTAGGGAGGAATTTGATTCCCTGGTGGTTTTGGACAAAGATATCAGACTCGCATCCTTTTTACCCTCTCAGGAGGAAATGAAATTCAAACCTTCCGAAGTACCTGCGGGAACCCGCTCATTTACTCTGGAGGCATACACAAATGACAGCCTCAGGGAAAGACTCAGTTTTCGCGTAAGGTTCACTTCAGGTATCGTACCGGAAGAACTAACTTACCGCGTTCTAGGCACCTTCCCCCATGATATCGGTGCCTACACACAGGGCTTCGAATACCATGAGGGTTTTATGTACGAAGGCACCGGGAACCGGGGGGAATCTTCACTCAGAAAAGTAGATCTGGAAAACGGAGAGATCTTGAAATTCAGAAACCTTGATGCCGAACTGTTCGGAGAAGGTATAACCATTATTAATCAGAAAATTTACCAGGTTACCTATACTTCTCAGGTCGGATTCGTATACGATAAAAATTCCTTCGAAGAGCTTCGTCGAATCTATTATCAGAATAAGGAAGGCTGGGGACTCACCAATAATGGCAAAGAGATCCTTATGAGCGACGGTAGTCATGTGATCTATTTTATGGATACCACCTATTTCAGTGTACAAAGAAAAATTGAGGTTTATGACCAAAATGGACCCGTACAGAACCTGAATGAGCTTGAACTGATCGGAAACAGGCTTTATGCTAATCGTTATACCTACGATGAAATTGTGATTATTGACCCCGAAACCGGAAGGCTGACCGGAAGAATAGATATGAACGGGCTACTGGATCCGGCCGACCGTCACCCAAGGATCGATTATCTTAACGGGATCGCCTGGGACCGTGAGGGAGACAGGATTTTTGTCACTGGCAAACGCTGGCCAAAAATTTTCCAGGTTGAATTTGTAAAAAAATAGATTTTCAACCCTTGGACCTACCTTCAGGCCCTGATCACTTTTAAACTCCGCGGAAGTATTTCAAATTCAAAAGGTGAATGTCCAAGGTTCTCACCATCGGTTTCCAGAAACACCGGACCCTTACTTTTGATCGAAATTTTCCGACCATTATAGCTTTCCACTTTCCTGTGATTTTTGATCTGACCATCATAAAGTTTGGGGATGCTTCTCAATACCTCAAATTTTCCGATTTTTTTTATGACCGTAAGATCAAATATGCCGTCATCCGGAATGGCATCCGGAACCTGTTTCATCCCTCCACCACTGTATTGACAAATACCTATGTTCATCGAAAAAATGTCTATCTCCTTCTCATGCCCGTCTACATTAAGGGTGGCATTGAAATGCCGAAAACCATACAAACCCGTAAATATATTCCAGAAATACAATAGCTTATTGCTTCTGCCTTTCTTCTTTAATCGATTGGAACGCTCGGTTACCATAGCATCAAATCCAATCCCTGCAATGTTAAGGAAATACCTGTTTATAACTCTGTCCTTCCGGGTAAAAAGCACCCTCCCGGCATCCTGGATAAAGGTTTTTCCCCGCAAAAGGGTCTGAATGGCTCTTTCGTAATCAAAGGGAATATCAAACATCCTTGCCCAGTCGTTCCCGGTCCCTACAGGGATCATCCCCAGGGTGATGTCGGTACTGTTTACCTGTTGCTGACATAGGATCCCGTTTACAACCTCATTCAGCGTTCCATCACCCCCGATAACCATAATTTTTTTGTGCCCTTCAAGAACTTTCTTCCTCGATATTACCGCAGCATGAAGATTTCGGGTGGTGAAGACCGGCTCAAACCTGACCCCGTATTTGTTCAGGTAACTCTCAATTGTTGGCCAGTCACGTATACACCTTCCCCCACCTGCAGAGGGGTTTATTACTGCCACCCAGCTTTCCTTGTTCATCTTTGTTAAAATAGGGTGAATATTATATTAATTGAATATTATTTGCGAATTTAAAAATTCATGTTCTTTTTGACGCTTTAACCAATTAAAATTCTATTTTTGAAAATGGATCAAACATCATTAATTATAACAAAGGCCTTCTAAAACCCCTGTATTTGCTGACTTTCAGAGAATTCACAATCACGGGACAGAATTGTTAATATCCTGTTAATAACTACAAATTGAATGTTTACAATAACAAAAGCCATGCAAAAGGGGTTGACTTATAAAATAGTAAATTTGATCCCGCTTTTTTTTACTTTGATTCGAATGAATAAAAAAGGATTAATACATGGCTAAAGTTATTTCACTGGCAAATCAGAAAGGCGGAGTTGGAAAAACTACCACCGCCATTAACCTGGGAGCCAGTCTTGCCGTTCTAGAGAAAAAGACCCTGATTATTGACGCTGATCCTCAGGCAAATGCTACTTCAGGTACCGGTTTCGACATTAAAAAGGTCAAGACCAGTATTTACGAATGCCTGATTGATGATGTTGATCCTAAGAGAATAGTTCTGAATTCCGAGTTGGAAAACCTGGACCTGATCCCTTCCCATATTGACCTGGTTGGTGCTGAAATTGAAATGCTGAATATGCCAGAAAGGGAGTATATGTTGAAAAAGGTAGTTGAGAAAGTGAAGGATGATTACGATTATGTTCTGATTGATTGTTCCCCCTCCCTCGGACTCATTACCGTAAATGCGCTCAGTGCATCCGATTCGGTTATTTTACCTGTGCAATGCGAGTATTTTGCTTTGGAAGGCCTGGGTAAACTGTTGAATACTATCAAAATAATCCAGAACCGGCTAAACACGGATCTTGAGGTGGAGGGATTTCTGCTTACCATGTATGATGCCCGTCTTCGTCTTTCCAACCAGGTGGTTGAGGAGGTAAGAAGACATTTCCAGGATATGGTTTTTGAGACCATTATCCAGCGGAATATTAAACTGAGTGAAGCACCCAGTTTTGGAAAACCTGTAATTATGTACGATGCAGAATCCAAAGGTGCTGTTAATTATTTGAATCTGGCTAAAGAGGTTTTGCAGAAAAATAACCACACCCAGATCAATAATTCCGAAAAAATAATTGAATAGCTATGGCAAAGAAGAACGCTCTGGGAAGAGGACTGGGTGCCTTAATTGATGACGGCGGCGAAGACAATCTACAGTTAACCGCTGCTGTGAATGAAATTCCCGTAAGAAATATTGAAGCCAATCCCTGGCAACCCCGTTCCAAATTCGATGAAGAGGCATTGGATGAACTTGCCGACTCCATTAAAGAGATTGGAATTATTCAACCCATAACCGTTCGCCAGCTGGAGAACGGAAATTATCAGCTTATTACCGGGGAAAGAAGGTACAGAGCAGCCCGAAAACTTGGACTAAAATCCATGCCCGCCTTTGTCAGAAGTGCAGATGATCAGGGCATGCTCGAAATGGCCCTCGTAGAGAACATTCAAAGGGAAGATCTGGATGCCATTGAAGTGGCCATTTCCTACCAGAGACTGATAGAAGAATGCAATCTTACTCAGGAAAATCTTAGTGGAAGGGTGGGAAAGAAAAGATCAACCGTAACGAATTACCTCAGGTTACTGAAACTGCCTGCCGAAATTCAACTCGGGATCAGGGATCGTAAGATCTCTATGGGCCATGCCCGCGCCATCGTTAATCTGGAAGATCCGGAAGAGCAAATGGAAGTCTTCCGCAAAATCCTTAAATTTGAGCTTTCTGTTAGAAAAGTAGAAGAGCTGGTGAGGAAAATTCAGGAACCGGTTGAAGTTTCTACTTCGGCGGTCGATACGGGCGAGGAAGAATACTCTGAACTTAAAGAACACCTTTCAAAACAGTTTAACACAGCCATAGAATTTAAACGCAACAATAAAGGATCCGGGAAAATCGTTATCCCCTTTAAATCGGACGAAGACCTTGAAAGAATCATCGCTATACTCGATAAGCTTAATGCCTGATAGCTTCCGCAGACCTTTCATTTTGCGCTCCTTATTGCTGATCTTGTTTTCTCTTTTTCTTATTCCCAACTTAGCGGCTCAGGAAAAGGATACGCTTATTATCCCTTCGAAACCAGGAATTACGGTTTCAGATACCGCAGAAAGAATCCCCGGAAAGGCCGCTTTATATTCGGCGGTGCTCCCCGGACTGGGCCAGATTTATAATCGAAAATACTGGAAGCTTCCCATTGTTTATGCCGGTTTTGGTACCCTCGTATATTTTATTGACCGAAATAACCGTTATTATACCGATCTGAAAAGGGGACTGATCGACCCTGATTATGATCTGATCTATTACGATTTTGAACTTACCACAGACCAGCTCGAAAGAGGAAAAGACCTGTATAAGCGCTGGCGCGACCTGAGTATCATATTAACGGTCGGATTTTATGCCCTTCAGATCATTGATGCCACGGTCGATGCCTATTTGTTTGATTGGGATGTGGGTGAAGATATATCATTTCAGGTGGAACCATCAGCATTGCCTGTATACAGACCCGGAAATATTTCACACTCTTTTGGCCTCAGGGCTTGCGTATCTTTTTAGATTTAATTTTATTTGCCTCAATAACAAAGGGAGCCAATGAAGGGAAGACTGATTATTGCATTTTTCATCGCCATCGCATTTCCAAATGTTAATCATGCCCAGATACCTGAACCGGATACCCTGGATATTCCAAGTTCAGAGATTATTTCCGGTTTTGACACCAATTTGGACAGCTTGCTGACACTCTGGTATGTTCAACAATCTCTGAGTTTTGAGGGATTTGATTCCGCTATGATCGCTGAAAGCGATTCCTTCCTGGTCGACTATCCCGACTCAATCTACATAGAACGCCTGGAAAGTCTGCCCTTTCTCATCGACCTTTCCTATAACAAAACCGTCCGGAATTTCATCAAGCTTTATACCGACCGGCGAAGGGACCGCGTCAGGATTATGCTGACTCTTTCGGAGTATTATTTCCCCATGTTTGAGGAGATCTTTGACCGGAAAGGACTACCCCAGGAACTTAAGTATATGGCCGTGATCGAATCGGCCCTGAATCCTCGCGCTGTCTCCCGTGCCGGAGCTACAGGCATGTGGCAGTTCCTGTATTATACCGGTAAGAAATATGGTCTCAGCATAAATTCGCTGGTAGATGAGAGAAGGGATCCCTATAAATCCACCCTGGCAGCTGCAGAATTCCTGAGCGATCTTTACAACATCTACAAGGACTGGCACCTGGTTATCGCCGCCTATAACTGTGGACCCGGAAACGTGAACAAAGCCATTCGCAGATCGGGCGGGAAAAGAAATTATTGGGATATTTACTATTATCTTCCACGCGAAACACGAGGGTATGTGCCGGCTTTTATTGCTGCTGCCTACGTAATGAATTATTACCGTGAACATAATCTTCAACCGGTTCCGGTCGATTTTGCCCTACATAACGATACCCTTCGAATTGACCATAAATTGCACCTGAAACAGGTTTCAGAGGTCCTTCAGATCCCGGTGGATTATCTCAGAGACCTAAATCCACAATATAAGTACGATATCATACCCGACGACAGAAAAGGTTATATACTCAGACTCCCAAGAGACAACGTGATCGCTTTTATTGATCTGCAGGATTCTATTTTCGCCTGGAAGGATTCCCTGTATTTTAATAAGGAAAAAATGCTGGTAACACCGGTCTCCTCAACCTATACACCCCAGCTTCCTTCCGATAAATATACAAAGCTGAGTTATACAGTGAAACCAGGTGACAATCTGGGCTTCATCTCCATGTGGTACGATGTGCGTGTTACCGATTTGAAATATTGGAACAACATCCGGTCGAATATGATTAGGGGAGGGCAAAAATTAACCGTTTATGTGCCCAATGGATCAGCCTCCAAATACCAGGATGTCGATCAGCTCAGCTTTTCCGAAAAACAGGCAAGGATCGGGAAAAGTGTTTCCGGATCAACCTCAGCTGCACCGCCGGCAGGATCAGGAGCGGGTGTGGATTCCTCTACCTACATTACTTATACCGTGAAGAACGGGGACTCACTTTGGGAAATTGCCAAAAAATTCCCGGGTGTTAGCGATTCTGATATCGCCAGGCTTAACGGAATGAAATACGGAGAAACCATTCAACCCGGACAGGTACTCAAGATCAAAAAGAAAATTTGATCCATGCATAGATGAAACCCAGCCAGATCCTTTTCTTTGTAATGAGTGTCATGCTGATCCTTCTAATCCTTTCAGCAGTCTTTCCGAAAAATGGGATCGAAATCAATGATCAGATAAAGCTTAAGTTTATCTCCTTTGAATCAATATTTAAAGAAGACAGCCTTGAATATGCTGATATTTCCGGCATTCTTGAAAATACAGAGGCCATTGAACCTGAAAGGGTTGCGGATACAGACTCTGTTCAACCCCTGGTGGTGGCATTTGACACCGTAAGGGCAAATTCTGACAGTCTTCGCCGAATTACACACCTTATCGAGTTTTCCTCCGGAAGTAAAACCGCTTTTTATTCGTTTTTTGAAAGAATACGCAGCTTGTCAAATAAAAGGGAACTTGTCCGTATACTTCATTACGGAGATTCCCAGATTGAAACAGACCGAATTACCAGTTATGTGCGGTATCGTCTGCAAAAAACTTTCGGCGGATCGGGCCCGGGCATGGTACCGGCCGTCCCTGTATTTAACGGGAGCATGTCTCTGAAACAGCAATATTCATCCAATTGGCAAAGATATACCTCTTACGGAAAGGTCGACAGTACTATTGAACACAGGCGCTATGGCCCCCTTTTCTCTTTCTCCACATACAAGGATCATCTTGATAATGAGGACGTCGAAGCATGGCTGGAATACCAGCCTTCAGACATTGCATTCTCAACCTCCCGGAGTTTCAGAAGGATAAGCCTGCTTGCCGGCAAGGCAGAGGGTCCTTTGGATATAAGGATTATGAGTGAGGATAGTATCATTCTGATGCAGGATTATGGGAAGGAAAAAGCTACCGATTTCATTCGAAAAGACCTGGAGATAACCCCGAATCTTATTCAGTTCCGGTTTAAAGGTGAAGGACATCCGGAAGTCTATTTTGCAAGTTTTGATGATCATTGGGGGCTTGCTGTGGATAATATACCGCTGCGGGGGAGTGCTGGCCTGGAATTCTCAAAATCAGACACCCTGTTTTTAAAAAATTGTTGGGAATTGCTGAATACCGGAATGATCATACTTCAATTTGGAGGGAATGTGGTACCCTATATGAAAAATTACCAGAGGTACGAAAGGTTTTTCAAAAGAGAACTCAATCTTATTAAGCGATTGATGCCCGGTATTCCTGTCCTGGTAATCGGACCCTCCGATATGTCGGTTAAGGAAGGAGGAAAATACAAAACCAATCCCAACCTTATAAAATCACGCAACGCCCTAAGGAAAGCTACTCTCGAAAGCGGTTATGCGTTCTGGGATATGTATGAAGCTATGGGGGGAAAGAATTCCATGCCCTCCTGGGTTTTTGCAGAGCCTCCTCTGGCTGTAAGTGATTTTGTCCATTTTAATGCCCGTGGAGCCAGAATTATCGGGGAAATGCTATATAACGCGCTAATCTATGAATATAAGCTGTGGGAGAGGAATCAGTAGGCCTGGAACCTCATTTATTTTTTCTTAAGAACCTGACCATTCCTAAAAAAGAATCCTCCCTGACTTTATGCTTTAATAAATATCCTTATTTTAGCCTTGCATTGTTCAGATCTGCCCTTGGAAAGTGTTTTTCATATAGTTGATTTTGATCCCCAAAAGCCCCTGTTATTTACACAGATGTATTTCTGGGGTTTTTTTGTCGTTGTCCTTTCCAGCTACTCCCTGATCCATCCGCATAAAAGTCTGCGAAACGCATTCCTATTTCTGGCCAGTTTGTTTTTTTACTGGAAAACCAGTGGGTTGTTTTTTCTGCTTCTGATCTTTTCTACGGTAGTAGATTTCTATATTGGGAGAGGAATCTGGCGGGCGAACAGGATTAAAACCAGGAAAATTTTGGTTGCCTGTAGTGTGATCGTTAACCTCGGACTCTTATCCTATTTCAAATATGCTTATTTTTTTACCAAAACCATCAATGACCTCTTCGGTACAAGCTTCGAAGTTTTTAATTTTCTGGCCTTTTTCAGCAATTCCTTCACCGGAAGTCAATTCGATATCTCAGCCATCGGACTTCCGGTTGGTATTTCATTTTTTACCTTTCAAACGATCAGTTATACTCTGGACATTTATAGGGGTAAGGTAAAGCCAGTAGAGAGTATCCTTGATTTTGGTTTTTATGTATCATTTTTTCCTCAGCTGGTAGCCGGTCCCATTGTAAGGGCATCAGAGTTTATCCCCCAGCTTTACAAACGATTTCATCTTACGATTGAGGAGTTCGGTTATGCCCTCTTCCTGATCCTGAACGGTCTGATGAAGAAAATGTTTATCGGGGATTATTTAGCGGTAAATCTTATTGATCGCGTTTTTGCTGCCCCTTCATCCTATAGCGGCATTGAGAACATATTTGCCCTGTACGGATATTCACTGCAGGTTTACTGTGATTTTTCAGGCTACACCGATATCGCCATAGGGATTGCCCTGCTTATGGGTTTCCGCCTGCCAAGGAATTTTAACTCACCCTACAAGGCCGATAACGTTGGGAATTTCTGGAAAAGATGGCATATTTCGCTATCCTCCTGGCTTAAAGATTATTTGTACATCCCCCTGGGAGGTAATCGCAAAGGGAAACTGCGAACCAATGTAAATCTTATGTTCACGATGTTACTCGGCGGACTCTGGCATGGGGCGAGCTGGGAGTTCGTTATCTGGGGCGGACTGAACGGGGTGGGATTGCTGGTTTACAAATACTGGAAAAGAATCAGTCCCTACGAGAAAAGTACACACTGGGCAACACATCTCTGGAAGGTTTTTATCACCTTCAATTTTATTACTTTCACCCGAATCTGGTTCCGCTCCGAATCCATGGACAAAGCAAACCAG
This sequence comes from uncultured Bacteroidaceae bacterium, assembly GCA_964572225.1. Lineage (GTDB taxonomy): Bacteria > Bacteroidota > Bacteroidia > Bacteroidales > CAZNFR01. The sequence continues at coordinate 5,915 of CAZNFR010000067.1, read as the reverse complement.
TTTCTGGTGCAGGTCTGGAGTAACCTGGATATAGGGATCATCGGCAATGTGATTACTTCCTACTACAAGGTTATGCTAATCATGCTCCTGGGTTATGTGGTCCACTGGCTGCCGGTTTCGGTAAAGAAATGGTACAGAGATCTCTTTATAAAATCCCGATTATGGATAAAGGTAATGATTACCGTAATCGTTGTATTTTTAATTTACCAGACATGGTCAGCCGAGCTGGTGCCCTTTATTTATTTTCAGTTTTAGAAAATATTAGTGATAATGAAAATGATTTTCTAAATTAGTTCAGTTTATTGATTAACAGGTGTAAATAGCATTTCTGAAATGAGAAAAAATTACCAGGGAATATTGATCCTCCTTTTTTGTTCTACATTTTTTATGATTTTACTTTTCAAGCCTGTCCTAAAGAATCCAGATGGATTTGTTGTGAGTGATACAGATGCATTGAAAAGTTATTATAATTTTTCATGGTATTTGAAGTATGGGCAGGGCTTCAAACATGATGGTATTAATTACCCCTATGGAGATCATATAATGTATACCAATACTCACCCACTTTATGTTACCATCGCTAAGTTTATTGACAAAAACATCTATCCTCTTGAAAACGGTGTTGGTATGATAAATCTCGCAATGATTTTTTCATTGGTACTGGCTACCCCCTTCATATTTTTAATTCTTCGTAGTTTTTACCTGCCCTTCGGATATTCTATCCTAATAACACTCATCATAACCTATTTATCTCCACAGTTTGTTAGAATGGCCGGACATTTTGAAATGGTTTATGCATTTTTTATTCCGATGTTGTGGTACTTCCTGATAAGATGGCAGAAGGCAGACAGGAAATGGATCTGGGTTATTCTTATTATGGTATTATCAGCAATAGGAGGATTTACAAGTGCATTCTATGCAGCTTTTTTCAGCATTTTTATGTTTTCACTCTTCATGGTCGAATTATGGGATAAGCGGAAAAGAATAAAAGAAAACCGTAAAAAACTGCTTGTTCTTTTGTTTATGGCTGTTTTTCCGGTCCTCCTGGTAAAGGGAGTGGTTGGAATTACCGATTGGGCAATTGACCGACCCGAGAACCCATGGGGATTTTTTAAGTTTCACACAACCATATTCGGAGTTTTTACCCCTCCAGACTCAAAATTATACAAATTGCTTAATTTATTCTTTAATTGGAATACTGCTTGGGAGGGAAGGGCTTATGTTGGGTTGCCGGGTTCATTATTAGCATTTTCTATAGTTCTGTCATTTTTCTACTTTTTTTTAACTAGCAGAAAATATGATTACAGATTTTTTTTTCCTGAAAAAAACTTAAATAAATATTTAGCTGCTTCTGTCATTGTCTTATTATTTTCCATGGCATTTCCCTTCCGATTAGGGATGTCCTTCTTACTCGAATGGGTTCCTCCAATTAAACAATTCAGAGCTTTAGGCAGGTTTAGCTGGATTTTTTACTATGTTTTCAGTACTTATACTGCCGTTTTTCTATGGAAACTTTACCGTCGGTTAAGATTTAATAAGTTACCTTTCTTAGCTGTTGTTTTATTGTTTCTATCAGCCGGATTTTGGTTGATAGATTCTGGAATGAATACCTTTACAGCGCAAAAAGACCGATTTCAGGATAATCGGATTTTTGATACGGATCCGGATGAATTATCTCAATTTATGGAGAACCATGGAATAAATTCAGATGATTATCAAGCATTGATTTTTCTGCCCTTTGCGAATACCTGCGGTGATAAACTTTTGTTTACCACAAAAAACTCTGGCTACCAGGAAGGTCTTAAAGTTTCATTCCGTACCGGGATACCAATAATTCAAAGCCTTGCGCCAAGGATTCCATTTTCTAATGCCCTTTCTTGTATTCAATTGCTTTCAGATGAGGGGATTCCTGTTGAAAGACTGAATGATATGGGTACTAAACCCATATTGGTTATTGGGAAAGGCAATGAGTTTAATGAAGCTGAGAAAAACTTTTTGGGGTATACCACGCCAATTGCCAAATTTCATGATCTTCAATTTTCATCGCTTGAACCGGATCGACTTAAACAAAAGTATCCGGTTTGGCAAAAGAGAACCCGCAGGATGTTCGACGAAAAAGATCCCTTCAGCAAAGAAATTGTAGATACTTCGAAGGAAGTAGTCATTCATTGGAGTTTTGATGAAATGGAATCCGAGCATACTTTTGCCGGAAACGGAGCTTTTTATCTAAGAAAGGGAAAATCAGATCTAATAAAAAGTGACGATATTTCCTCTGAGATGCAAGGATTTTATAATCTCACGTTTTGGGTCTTCTTTGAAGTTAGGCAATACGGCATGCCCGAACCCATATGGTATGAATATGGTTCAAATGGGAAGCAGATTCAGAGAACTAAGGTTAATTACAAGGCTGAGCACAACGTATTCAATAATTGGGTCAGGTTTGATAAAGAAATGGTTCTTGCCCCGGGAAATAAATATAAGCTTGAGATAAAGGGAGAACGTATTACCATAGATGAGTTGATCCTTAAGCCACAGGGAATCAACACTTTTGTAAGGACTGATAAAGAATATGATTTATTTAATAATTATCCATTGCTTAAAAACTAATTGGGTGAATTATGTTTCTTTAGTGTCAGTAATCTGATAAGAATTTATAAAACCGACTCTGACTAAGGGTAATTATTTTTGGATAATTCAATGAATTCATATTTTGTTTCAGGCAGACTAAAGTATCTTTCATTTAGTGTTTTTATATCCCATTTCTCCCAAAAAGGTACACATAAATATAGATTTGGGTCATCAATATATTTGGGTAACTTTTCTTTGTTCGAAAAGGAATATAATGTGAGTACGTTTTCTCGCGATTGAGCTGCACTGTAGATAAGTGTTTCAACTCCGATTCCCCATGAAAACAATAAATCCTCAGAAAGTTTATCATCATAGGTAAAGTACTTTTTCCCTTCAAGGCTGGATAAGGATTGGTATATCCTATCATGATAACTTATCCTTTTTGTATAGGTTTCACTGGCTCTCAATGAAGTCCAGATGGAAAAGCAAAAGATTATCAGAATCAAATGAAGACTGTTTAACCGTAGTTTTAAATTGAAGAAAACATCCTTGAAAAAGGCGAAATATATAAAGAAGTTAAGGGTCATGAAATTTTTCTCAAGCTCTATATCAGCGCCCCCTCTAAAATAGATTATATTGTGAATCAGAAAAAAAAGCCCGCATGTACCTGCCAGAATGATTGCCTTTATAATTTTTTTATTTTTTAAATAAACAAACATATTTAGGATGAAAAGTGAGACAGGAACAAGGTATATAGTAGGGATCCGACTTAAATAAAAACGTGTTGGATATAAACTGAAGAAACTTTTTAACTGAGTACTTAATTCGTTGAGATTAATTAATTTATCCCCTTCATAGGAAGAGGATGTTCCTGTTAAGTATTTTATTAGAAATAGTAATAGTGTGCCGGCAATTATTGCATAAGGTAAATAACTTTTATAGTTGTTCCCTTCAAAAATATTCATGATTAGAATAAACAATAATGGAAAAATGGTAATTGGATGCGAAAAATAACACAATAGCAGGATAACCAGGGAATAAGTTAGTTTTAGAAACCCTGATTTATGCCAATTTCCCCCAGGTTCAAGAGCCAGGATACCGGGAAGTAACATTGCGTATACAAGTCCTTGAGTTGACTCCGAGACTGGACGATAATGTGGATGAGAAAGCCCAACTACCAAGGTAAATACAAGTATAAATGGAGTGCTCTCATCTTTAAGAACATATCGAATTATTAGGTACAAAAAATAGAATAACAAAACAAAACTCACTGAATATATATAAATCAGAATTTTTAGATCTATGCCTGCCCTAATCAGAGGGAGAACCAACAACTGGGAAATGAAGGCGGAGTAGCGTTCATGTTCAATATTGAATTTCTCAAAGTGTATTAGCTTAAAAAGATAATAAGCTGCATCCGTATTTATAATTCTTTCATGTGCAAAAACAATGGAGATCAGGAGCAGAAAGAAGAAGAAAAGATGAATAGTTCGTTGATTGTTTCTTGTCATGTGGGTTTTATCAATTAAATAAGATACGATTTTCTTAAAATTTATTGACAGAAAATTCTCATTGCATAATCTCCAGAGATAGTCTTTGACTAATTTTAAAACCAGTTTACCAAAATAGTCGAAAAAATTGATTCTAAAATTACCTTATTTGGATTAGCTTCTAAAATTATTGCGACAAATTATTTATACTTTGACAGATTAACGGATTGTTAATAAAACCCCTGAAAACACGAGGTTTCCAGGGGCATCGAAAAGCATGATTTTCGTACCTTTAAGGTATGTTCAACTCAAGTTAAAGATACAAAAGAATATGGAAAAACACTAACCGCGGCCCATAACCGGTTAGTGATCTATCTCTCTGATTATCAAGAGATATTCCGTAATAAGACGAAAGTGTTCTTTGACAAAGCACAACTTTACACCCAGGGGATTCTGATAAGTCACCGGCGTAACATTGAACAGATTACAGGTAATTTGTTGGATCCCAATTATTTTCAGATGCAGCATTTTATCACAGATTCTAACTGGAGCTACCGGAAAGTGATAGATACTGCGGCGATGCAAACAAGTAATTCATTGCCTAAGATGAAACTTACAGGTTTTTATGTCGATGAGACCGGCGTTGAAAAGAAAGGAGATAAGAGCGTTGGGGTCGGACATCAATACTGTGGGAATGTTGGGAAAACGGCTTATAGTAAGGTTGCCTTGATGGGATGTTTACGTAATGGCGATTTTGCTTCAATGGTTGATGCGAGACTGTATTTACCCAAAGGCTAGTGTAATGATCCTGAAAGGTGCGCGAAAGCAGGGATTCCTGAAGAGGAACGGGAGTTTAAGACCAAGATAGATTTTGCTTACGAGATGATCCTTCATCAGCTGAAACTGGGAACCTCCTTTGATTATGTAGGAGCAGATGGTTTCATTGGGAATGACTGTGATCTGGCCCGTAAAGTAGATTTACTGGGATTAACCTATATGTTTGATATCCATAGTGATCAGGCTATATACCTGACAAAACCGGAATTGGTTCTTCCTGAACGAAAAGGGAAACGCGGTCCTACACCAAAGCAATTGACGGCAACAGAAAACAGCTCAATGGTATCGGAATATATCAAGGATCTTGAGCAGGATGACTGGGAAGAAATAATGGTACGTAAAACTGCGAAAGGCTCATTAGGAGGATTGTATCATTTTGCCAAGGTGTTTATTTGGAATAAGAAGGTGAATATGATAGAGGAAAGATTGCTCGTTATCAGAAGGATACGCACCAAGTCAGGTGAAGAGGTCAAATACTCGTTTGTAAATGCAGAGTTGGTCCAGTATACACCCAAGGCACTTGCATATATGCAGGCACAAAGATTTTTCATTGAACATTGCATTAAGGAATCGAAATACACCCTGGGGATGGATCAGTTCCAAACGCGAAAATGGATGGCATAGTACCACCAGGTAGCATTGAATACTATGACCATGTGCTTTATGTTAAAAGAAAAGCTGCTGTGCTTCAAAGATATACCGCTATTGTCAGCACGTGATATCAAAGATTGGCTGTGCTTCAAAATGATGAAAGAGATGACGGAAATAGATGTACTAAAACTAATGTATACCCGACACAGACGACGACAACAGGCGATAAATAGCTGTTATATAAAAGAATATCTTAATGTGTCAAAGTAGAAATAATTAATCAGCTAATAAAAAATTGAAGAAATTTCAATATTTCAGATTTGTTATTTAATTCAATAGCTTAATTTTATATAAGTGTATGATATAACATATAGATTCACTAGTGGGCACTTAAAACCCACTGATTTTTAATTGGTTATTATTTTGTTC
>CAZNFR010000066.1:0-19996 GCA_964572225.1 uncultured Bacteroidaceae bacterium | reverse complement strand
CTTCATTTCTTCCTTTGTATAGCCATTCTCCGTAAATACATCACAATGAGGAAGGCAATTCCGGTCGATGGGATGAGGGTAGGCCATCTCGTCCTGGATCCCCACTCTTTCATTGTCAAGCTGCTTAACAGCCTTAACTCCGGTACCGGTAACCGACTGATAGGTGGAAATTACCAGTCTTTTTGCCTTGTATTTCCTGTGGAGAGGGGCCAGAGCAACCACCATCTGAATAGTCGAGCAATTGGGATTCGCAATGATCCTGTCTTTAGGTGTCAGCACCCCGGCATTGATTTCCGGAACTACCAGTTTTTTGTCAGGATCCATTCTCCAGGCCGAGGAATTATCAATCACCACGCTGCCTGCGGCTGCAAATTCAGGGGCCCATTCTTTGGATGTACCTCCCCCGGCAGAAAATATGGCAATATCCGGCTTCATCTTCACTGCATCGGCCATTCCGGTCACTTTGAATTTCTTCGATTTAAACACAATTTCTTTGCCTACCGATCTTTCAGAAGCAACAGGAATCAATTCATCAACCGGAAAATTTCTTTCCTCCAGGACCTTGAGCATCACCGTACCTACCAGTCCGGTGGCGCCGACAACAGCTACTTTCATAGGATTTGATTTATTTAATGGGTTATCAACAATTCTGTTTTTCAGATTGAAAGGAAAAGTAATTAACAACTTATGATCCTGCCATTTGCTGGCAGGCTCAATTTCTATTTTTAATCAAATATTCTCTGTCTCTTTCAAACGAACCTCAAAAGTCGTAAAAAAAACATAAAGTGAAAAAACTTACCCTGCTTTTTTCAGTATTGCCTGTTTTTGTCTACGCTCAGGTTAACTACGATTTTGAGGGTTCCTTTCCGGAATTATGGCTACAGTTCCCTTTCGAAAGATGGGAAATAGACCACTCCCGGCCGATCTCCGGAACCGGTAGCCTGCATCATTCTTTTGATAATTCGGAAGGCTCGACCGACAATCTCAGCCTTTTCACCGGTATTCCTGACCTGAACCAGGGCATGGAATGGTTCTTTTCCATCCGCTATGAGGGCAATCCCTCTTCTGCAAATAATTGGCTGGTTTGGTTGCTTTCCGAACTTCCGGCTTCCGGCTTTTATGATGGGGGAGGGAACAGCGGACTAATGATCGGGGTGAATCAAACATCTGCGAATGACAGTGTTTGTGTCTACGGAATGATAGCAGGGGATATATTTGAAGTCGGCTACACGGATCTGCTTTGGGAAGACCTTCCTGAGAATTCTTTTGTACGTTTCCATCTCTCGCTGGATAAAGAAGGCAGATTAAGTTTGTATTCCGGCTCCAATCCGGAAGCTGTCAATCCCTCCGGGGTTTTTAGTGTATCCGGACTGGAATCTCTGAATGCCGCTTTTTTTGGGATCAGTTACCGCTATACTTCATCCAGGGACCGGCTTTTGTGGTTTGATGATCTTTATATAGAGGCCAGCTTGCAAGAGGATTTATCTCCTCCGGAATTGGAGTTAATTTCATTTCCGGATAACCAGTCTTTATGCTTTCAATTCAATGAGAGCCTTCTGCTTGATCCCCGGCCTTCCATTTCCTCGAAAGCCCTTCCTCCGGTGAGATATTTGGATGTGGGTTCTGAAGATTTATGCTTTGGTTTTGTTGACAGTCTGAGCCGGGGTATTACCTACGATTTTCTCCTGGCGGATATTTCTGATCACGCCGGGAACCGGGGTGAAGTCCGCGACAGCTTTCGCTTTTTTATCCCGGAACGACATGAGATCCTTTTCAGCGAGATCCTTCCCGATCCTTCCCCTGCCATATACCTTCCCGAATGCGAATTTCTGGAGTTATATAACCATTCAGATCTGAATGTCGCAACCCGAGGCTGGATGCTTACAGTCGGCAATAAAACCTATGGTCTGCCTGCATCCCTGATCCCCCCTGGCGGATTTACAGTCCTGATTTCCTCAGCTTGCAGGGATCTTTATCCGGGTGCCATTTCAATCACCGATGCTGAATCATTTCTCGTAAACTCGGGTTCAGTTCTGGTGTTAAGCAATCAAACCGGAAGTATCCTGGATGCAATGACCTATAATGAGCACTCCTGGGTAGATCCCTATAAAAAAGAAGGAGGATGGTCTCTCGAGAGAACCGACCTGAATAATCTCTGTGGGGGTTCAGAGATCTGGGAGTCATCGCGAAGCCCAGAGGGAGGCACACCCGGTGGTTTTAACTCCATGGATCTTGTGGTCCCGGACCACACCGGACCGGTTCCGCTGGGGATTTATTATCACGACTCTCTTTCCTGGCAGATTGAATTCAGTGAGGAACTGGATACCCTCGGAATCGAGGCCGGTTTAACCTTCCCTGCCTTGGACCGAAAGTCCTATAAATTTGAATTACTCCCTCCCTTTTTTAAGGAGGTGTTTGTGCACTTCGCTTATCCCTTTGCAAAAGTCCACGGTACCATAAGCAGCGAGGTTAGCGACTGTTTTGGGAATCCTTCCGGTTACAGGGATACCCTTATTTTCACAAGGCCCGAACGACCGGAATACCTGGATGTGATAATAACGGAGATCATGTTTGATCCAATCGACCCCGGACCCGAATTTATCGAGCTTTATAACCGTTCCGGGAAAACGATCTCTATGGATGATATTACGCTTCAGGTGAATACCGAAGGAAAAGAGGGAAGGAAAATCTCCCTGGGGGAAAAGAAATTTCTTTTCCCTCCGGGTAATTACCTTGTTCTTGCCGAAAACCGCAGGGCGATCGGACTTGCCTATCCTTACCCGGAACATCGCTGGGTGTTCGAGTCTGCCGAGTTTCCTTCACTGCCCGACGGGGGCGGGCAGATCAGGTTATTGGACAAAGGGGAAGAATTGCTGGATGAAGTAAGCTACAGCGAAGCTGATCATTTTTCATTCCTGGATAAGGAGGAAGGGGTTTCCCTTGAGAGAGTTTTCCTTGACCGGCAACCAGGGATCCGGTCAACCTGGGTTTCGGCCTCGTGGGATAGTGGAGGGGCTACCCCTGGTTATCAAAATTCCCAGGATCTGTCGCTGCCGGTCTCAAACTCTTCTTTCAGCACGGAATACCCACTTTTTACCCCGGATAATGATGGTGATCGGGACCTTGCGGTGTTTCATTATTCCCTGAATGAAGGGAATTATACCGGCAGTTTTATGATTTTTAATGCCAAAGGTCAAAGACTGTTTCTTCAAACTGGCATAAATCCGGGTACTTCCGGGACCCTTGTCTGGAATGGAGAGGACCTTTCCGGCCAACTCTGTCCTACGGGGATCTACCTCGCCTATTTTGAATGTCTTGAAACCGTTAAGGGTCAGGTGAAAAGGTTTAAAAGAGCAATCACCCTTTCCCGATGAGATTTATCCGATTTTTTTCCGGTTGAGCAGGACCACGATCACGGCTCCGAAAGAGAAAAAGGCAGCGTATTGGAAGGTTCTTTCAAATCCGATCCTGTCGGCAATGAAACCGGCAAGGGTAACCATTACCGCTCCGATAAAGAAATTCAGGAGCATGAAAGTACCGTTAAGAAAGGCAAGGCTGGAAGTTTTCTGTTCGTGTATCAGGGCAAGCAGAACACTGGTGGGAGCGAATATAAAAAGTCCCATAACGGCAAGAACAACCATTTGCCAAAGTCCGGTTACATTCAAAAACAGGATCATCAGGAAAGGCGAAACCAGGGTGATGATTAAAAGCGTCCCAGTGCGTCCCAGTTTGTCTGAAAGGGTCCCCGAAATAAAGGTGCCTGCTGCCCCCGATAATTGAAGTATGGACAGGGAAGCATCGGCAAAGAAAAGGCTTTCTCCCTGTGCCTTCATAAAGGTTGGGAGGTATAGGGTAAGGGTAGACTTCATGGCGCCGAGGAAGAGCGTGATCCCGGCGGTGACGGTAAAGACGGGGAGGTATTTCAGAAAGACTTCGAAATAGTTTATTCTCCGGGTGGAATTGCGCATCTCGTTGGAGATACTTACGTTTCTTAATCGGAAGAACATCAGAGCGGTGGCAATAAAGCCCAGAGGCATCATCCTCAACGTTCCTTCGAGTCCCCAAAGACTGATAACTCCAAATATGATCATGGGGCCGGCTGTCCGCGCCAGCTCTCCCCCCAGCATATAATAGCTCATTCCTTTTCCAATCCTTTCACCCGAGACTTTCTTGATCATGACCGGGGTGGGGACATGATACAGCGTGGAGCTGATTCCCGAAACCAGGAGAAGCAGGGAAAGGAAAATGTAACCCGGAGCGATGCCGATCATACTCATGGCAACTCCCGTGATGGCCGGAGTGGAAATAACCAGGTACCTCATTTTCACTTTATCCACCATAATCCCTACGGTGGGATTAAGAAGGGCCGGAATCCTCTGGATCACACTCAGTAATCCGGCCATGCCGTAGGAGATGCCCAGTTTTTCAATGATCAAGGGAAGGGCAGGAGCAAGGAAAGAGGTATACACATCGTGAAGGAAATGAGAAACTGCAATTACCGTTGCGTTCCCTGATTCAAAACCTTTGTTGTTCCTTTTACCCATAGAATAGCAGGATTACAATTTTTCCAGTACTTTCTCCATAAGACTCAGTAAAAGTGGACCTGCTTTTCCGGCGGCTTCTTCAACATCATTCAGGCTGACTTTCACGATTTTGCCTGGAACACCCAGATCCGTGATTATCGAAACGGCAAGACACTTAATTCCCATCTGATGCGCTGCGATCACTTCGGGAACGGTCGACATGCCAATGGTATCCCCACCAATGATCCGGAAATACATATACTCGGCAGGAGTTTCGAGGGTGGGTCCTGTTACCCCAACATAAACTCCTTTTTTTACGCTGATCTTGTTAACTCTGGCCAATTCCTCTGCCAGATTAACCAGAGAGGGATCGTAGGCCTCACTCATATCTGGGAAACGGTCTCCGAAATCAGGATCGTTTTTCCCAATGAGTGGATTGGGCATCATATTGATATGATCGGTGATGATCATCAGATCCCCGATCTCAAAATCCGGATTTACTCCTCCGCTGGCATTGGAGATCAATAGCTTTTTGATCCCCAGAAATTTCATTACTCTTATGGGGAAGATCACTTCTTCCATAGTATGGCCTTCATAGAAATGAAAGCGACCCTGCATTACCATTACTGATTTACCGCTGAGTTTTCCAAAAAGCAGTCTGCCTTTGTGTCCGGGTGCTGTGGTTAAAGGAAAACCGGGAATATCGCCGTAAAGAATGGATTCATCCACCCTCATGTCATCCACGATATTCCCAAGTCCGGTACCCAGGATGATAGCAATTTCCGGCCTACTCTGAATCTGACTTTGGATATAGCCGGCTGCTTTTTTTATTATTTCTGACATAGTTTTTTATATAGTTATTGAACTCTTTTGCATCATCATTCAAAAAATCGATCCCGGCAGGAATGTAAAAAACCTTGCTCAACACTTCTTTAAAATTTTCCCGGAAGGGCAACCATTTAACACTGTCCTTTTCGGTGGTGACAATGATTTTATTAGGATCGCTGATTTTTTCATATTCGGAAAGGATTTTCTGAATGTCATCCGGTTTATACCCATAATGATCGGGATAGGTAAACTCATGGATCTTTGTGGAGATCTTCCTGACAAAAGGTTTGAAAGTACGTGGGCCCGCAATGCCCGATACCATTAAAACTGAGGGCTTGATCTCTTTTTCGGTGAATACCACCGGTGGATCGGTACGAAAAACCGGCTGAGGATAAAGGGCAGTCATCCGGGTAAAAAAGATATGCTGGAACTCATCCGGCTCCAGGTTATTTACGATCAGCCGCCGTTCGATGGCTTTGAGTTTTCCGGGACATTTCGTAATGAGAATCAGATTGGCTCTTTTTTTTGAAGAAACCGGTTCACGCAATCGGCCTGAGGGAAGAAGCATGTCTTTTTCTACAGGTCGGTTATAATCCACCAGCAGGATGGATAAACCCGGTTTTACCGACCGATGCTGAAAGGCGTCATCCAGGATAATAACATCGGGACTGTTTTCAAGTCTCAGAAGGTTGTTTATGCCCCTTTTTCTGCTTTCATCTACCGTTACCAGGATATCCGGATATTTTCGAAACATCTGATAGGGCTCATCTCCAAGGGTTGAGGCATTTGCGTTCCCGTCTGCCAGAAGGAAACCTTTGGTCTTTCTTTTATAACCCCTACTGAGTACAGCTACCCTGAAGTCCTCTTTTAAGATACTTATAAGATACTCCGTATGAGGAGTTTTACCGGTTCCACCCACCGTCAGGTTACCCACCGAAATTACCGGCACATCAAATTCCGCGGAGGGCAGGATCTCCAGGTCGTAAAGCTTATTTCGGAATTGAACGATCAGTCCGTAGATTCCCGTTAATGGGATCAAAAGATATTTAAGGATAGGATTATTCACAGGGATTACTTAATCAGGATTGCAAAGATAATAATTTTAGCCTGAGGCCTTGAAATAAAAAAGGGGCACCCCTGGGGTGCCCCGTAAAATAATTGAAGTAAGGGATCCTACTCTAGTCTCAGTTCAAAGGGTACACGGGCCTGAATGCCTTTCATGTCTTTGAGTCCCTTCAGACTCTCAAGGTAGTAATAATCCGCACCCAGTTGTTTCTTAAGCTGGCGGGTGCTGGCATTTTCTGTAAGTTCGGAAAGGATTTTGGTGAAAGGATCCTCCACCTTTGGGTACTTGACAATCCGGTAGGTTTCCAGTCCGGCATCTTCAGCCGCGATACGAAGAGCATCGCTCAGTCCGCCAAATTCATCAATAAGTCCGATGTTCAGAGCATCCTCCCCGCTGTATACATGTCCTCTGGCAATCTTATCCACCTCTTCAACGCTCATTCCCCGGCCATCGGCCACGATCTCGATGAAGGTCTGGTAGAAATCTTCGATCTGATTCTGAAGCATTCGCATTTCGGCAGCATCCAGAGGACGGAGAGGATTGCCAAAGTCTGAATGGTCGTTGGTTTTTACTACGTCTACGGTGATACCCAGCTTATCATTGAATAGTTCTTTCATGTTGGGATAAACACCAAAAACGCCAATGGAACCGGTTAGGGTATTGGGATTTGCCAGAATCTTGCTTGCATGAGCCGTAATATAATACCCGCCTGAAGCGGCAACGTCGCCCATGGACGCGATCACCGGCTTCTCTTCCGCTGCCAGTTTTACTTCTCTCCATATCATATCGGAAGGGAGTCCGCCACCTCCTCCGGAATTCACTCTTAAGACAATTGCCTTTATGGTACTGTCCCTCCGGGCTTCCCGGATTGCCCGGGCAAATGCATCCCCGCCTATCTGCCCTTCGGTAGCTTCGCCCATGTTGATGGTCCCGGTTGCATAAACCACTGCGATCTTGTCGCGCACCAGTCCCTTTTGTTCTTTCAGTTCGGGAACCTGATTGTATTTTTTCAGGCGAACCGAATTAATGTCCCTGCTTTTGGCAGTACCGGTGAGTTCTTTTATAATATCAATGTATTCATCATAATAGATCAGATCATCAACCAGCTTGTACTCGAGGGCCGATTCTGCATCGAAAATTTGCAGATTGTCGATGGCATTATTCAGATCTTCTTCCGAAATTCCTCTTACCCCGGTAATCTTTTCCAGCATATGCCCCCACAGGGAATTTAGATAATCCTGGATCTGCATTCGATTTTCATCACTCAGTTCCTTATAGATCAGAGGTTCGATGGCCCCTTTGAATTCGCCCTGCCTGATAACCTGGGATTCAACCCCGATCTTATCGAGCAGACCTTTGATAAACAGTACATCGGCACTGAGTCCGACCAATGGAATGATTCCCTGTGGGTGAAGGTAGACCTTGTCGGCCACTGAGGCCAGGAAATAGGAGCCGGCAGTGTAATTTTCTGCAAAACAATAGATAAACTTCCCACTTTCTTTAAATTCTTCCAGTCCGTTCCGGATTTCGTTGAGCGTTGCCATACCCGCCGGAACAAAAGTAAGATCCATCACAATTCCGCTGATGTTGGCATCACCAGCAGCTTTTTTGAGATTTTTCAAAATCATATCCAGTCCCAATCTGGATTCGGCCTCCAGGGTTACGGGGTTAAAGTATTCAAAAGGATTTTCGGGTTTACGGTCAATGATGGGTTGATCCAGTTCCAGAAAGAGAACTGTGTTGGATGAGATCTGTACCGGTTTTTGCCGGGAGGCTGAGTTAATGATTCCAAAAAGGATGAGTATGAATATAAACAGTCCGATAAGGACTCCAAGGATGGATGCAAACGTGAATTTAAAAAATCCTTTCATGGTAGTTGATTTTATAGTTTTGGTTATTAGGATATGTAAGCGAATAATTCCGAATTTCTTCAATTAAAAGTAATTGAATATTATTAAAAAGGGAAATAATTTTTGCCTGACTCATATTTTTTCAAAAATTTAACATAATTTTTGCCGGAGAATTCCTTATTAAAAATGCGTTTTGAAGAAAAAACCGGAATACGAAGCGATCATTCTCACGGGCAGTAATCTGGGGAAGCCGCTGGATAATCTCGTCTTTGCCAGGGAGAGTCTGCAGGAGCTGCCCGGAAAGCTGTGTGAGATTTCTGCGGTTTACCGCTCGGAGCCATGGGGATATACTTCCCAGAATCCCTTTTATAATCAGGTTGTGCAGTTTTTTACTTCACTTCAACCTGCAAGACTTCTTGCTTTTCTGCTCGATATTGAGAAACATGCCGGAAGGTTCCGGTCAAAAGAAGGCTATGAAGACAGGGTCCTGGATATGGACCTATTATTTTTCGACGACAGGATCATACAAACAGATACCCTTATGATTCCACATCCCCGGTTACATCTGAGACGATTTACTCTTCTTCCCCTGGTTGAGATCCGGCCGGATTTTTTTCATCCGGTTTTGCAAAAAACCGCCGTAGAATTGCTGAAAGGATGTCCGGATAAATCAGAGGTAGAAAGGATTTCCTAAAAGAACCGTAAATATGCCTGATTCAGGTAACTGTAAAAAAGCGCGTAGATTACCGACCAGATCAGGTTTGCCCCGGCCAGATATACGATCTTCCCCTTTTTCTTTTCGAAATACCTTACACAGATAAATGCACCCACCGGAATGGACAGCAGAAATGGGGTGGCCAGGGCTATTCCTGCCAGTCCGTATCTGGATTTTATTCGGGCAATGCGTCGGTTCCTCGCGGTGAAAAGCTTTTTCTCCTTAATTTTTTCACGGCTTCTGCGGATCCGGATGCGGGAAGTATATTTCCGCCAAAGAACCAGAATTTCTTCGGAGAGTAGGGTAAAAAGTATAATCCCCAGGAGTCCGCCGATATTGGTCCACAGCAGAGTACGAAGAATGCTGAATTTGTACTCCAGAATTGCCAGGGGAAAAGTCATGGCAAATTTGAAACTGCTGAACAGTATTACCGATAGTTCTTTGATTAAGGGCATAGCATGTGATTCAGAAACAATATAGTAATTTATTTCATAAGTGCCTGTTCTATCCTTTCCCTTTCTGACATTATTTGGGCATTGACTGATTCAAGGGCCTCTTTCATGGCAAGAAGACTGGATTCACGTTCGTTCAGCTTTCGATAGTAGAGTCCTTCGTATACATTATTCTTTCCCTTTCCAAACCATGTCCCTACGATTTCCTGGTTCCGGTCCCGTATGCTGATCTCGATTTCCACTTCCGTTTGTTTCCGTGCGGAAGGGATGCCCAGAACATATCCCACGCCCAGGGTAAGCACATTCAAAACACTTCCCGGTGTGAAATTAAACTTATGGTTGTAGTACACTAATTCAATTTCAATGCTCCCGTGTGATTTACCTTGATTCAATAAGAGGTCATTTTCCAGGTAACGGATAAAAAGATTACGGGCATCATTGATCTTGCGGTCCCGGAATATAAAGGTGGAATAGGATCCCGATTCCAGATTATCTTCGGAATACTCTTCGGTTATAAACTCGTGGCGGTCGCTAAAGGCCTCGGCAAGGTTCTCTTCCGAAATAAGATAATCCAGTTTCGGAAGTTTCTCCGGGTTCACAATGCCGGTGGTGAAGACCGAGTTCTGAGCCTGGGAATACCCTGCAATTTGCAGCATCAGCAAGGCAAGGAGGACAGCGATGACTTTTTGTTCGCGGATTTCCTGCAGGAAAGGATATAGTTTGTTCATGGCGTTTGATTTAAGGGGTGAGAATAGCCTCTGAAAATCAAACTTTATACCAATTTTATCTTCCGTGAGCAAAACTTGCTTCTGAAGGATCTACTGCATATCCCCGTTATCTGCGAAACTGTAATACCGGTCATCGGCGATGATGACATGGTCAAGGAGGGAGATATCCATCGTTGCAGCAGCATTTTTGATTTTACGGGTTATCGACCGGTCGGCCTCACTGGGATCCGTATTTCCGGAAGGATGATTATGGCAAATGATCATTGCAGAGCCCAGCCTTGATAGCGCCTTGTTTAGTATCACCCTTGTATCGATCACCGTTCCTGAAATACCCCCCTTGCTTATGCAGATTTTGTCTATTACCCGGTTGGACCGGTTGAGTATAAGCACCCAAAACTCTTCATGGGCAAGATCCCCGAGCAGGGGTTGAAAAATTTCAAATACCACCCGGCTGGAAGTAACCTGTTGTTTTTTTGACGGAGCTGAAAATTTTCTTCGTCGACCCAGCTCGAGTGCTGCCAGTATGGTAATTGCCCGGGACTTTCCTATTCCCCTGATCTTTACCAAATCTTCCATGTGAAGCTTTCCCAGCTCCGATAGGGAATTATTGGCCCTGTGTAAAAGCTCTTTCCCCAGGTCAAGGGCAGTGCGGGTTTTGGTTCCCGACACCAGGAGAATGGCCAGAAGTTCCGCATCACTCAGGCTCTCCACTCCTTTTTGCATCAGCTTTTCCCTGGGTCTGTCTTCCACAGCCCAGTTTTTAATACTTAAATTCCTATATTCCATCCTGTTCAATTTTAGGCTCCGGAATATTTTCAGAAATAATCGTCCCAGGGATAGGATACGGCGTTCACCTCCTGACCATCTTCCGGAATATAATACATTTACCTTTTAATGGAGAAAACCGGCAAATCTCGGTTCCCTGAAAGAAAAGTTTTTCAACAAAGGAGTACTATAAAAAAAAGGCACCCGGATTTCCGAATGCCTTTTCTGTATATGAGAAAAAATGTTATGACAAATCTGCTACGTGCTTAGCCAGACTTGATTTAAGGTTAGACGCCTTATTTTTATGAATGATATTGTTCTTTGCCAGCTTGTCCAGCATGGAGGCCACTTTTGGAAACATTTCTTCCGCAGCAGCTTTCTCCTGAGTGTCTCTCAGTTTTTTAACTGCATTCCTCATGGTTCTTGCCTGGTAACGGTTCCTTAATCTGCGGGTAAGGATTTGCCGTATTCTCTTTTTTGATGACTTATGATTTGCCATACCTACTGGTCTTAAATTATTTCGTAAACTCTTTTTTTCGTTGAAAACGGGATGCAAAAATAGAAATTTTTCATTACTAATAAAATTTTTCCGTGATATTTTATAGGAAAGTGAACAGGTAAAAGTTTTTTAGATTTTCCGGGTCTGAATCCATATTGAGACCGAGTTCACCAGGAACAATAATAATGATATCCCCAGGGATAACATCCATACCATCGAATTCAGTTCCTCCGGAAGGTCCATGGCCCATTCCTCCGCAAGTTCGCTAAAACTGTTTTTTAGTAAAAATACCAGCAGGGTACCTGCTGTAACAATAAAGAACATGATCACCCCCAGACTCAGAATATAGGGCCGGGCTACCTCGTAACTGCCATACCCGATATTCTTCAGTTTTCTGATTTTCTCTTCCGATCGCGAGATCAGCAGTTGAAAACTGACAATAAAAACCAGAAAGGCAAGGGAGATAATCACGATCCCGAGTCCGCCAAGAAAACTAAGGATAAACTTAAGGATGATATTTATCCTGCTGGATTTCAGTTTCTCCAGTATGGTTTCGTAGCCGTTTTCATTCAGGAAGCGCACAATGGCAGGATCAGTCGGATCGGGCGTCACAATTACCACCCGGGAGATTTTGGCTTCTTCACGGTAGCCGAATTCCCGGTTAGCCCAGGTAAGGAAGCGATAAGGCACCAGAATGGAGTTGACCCGGTTGGAAAATCCGATAATCCTTCCGTTGAATTCAGCGGATGAACCTTTACCCCGCACATTGATGGTAAAATTCACGAGGTTTACCGTGCCGGGCGAAATCTGGGGGAGACCCTGACTCGGGGCGAAGCCGAAGTTATAGAGATTCAGGTAATCCTGAGGAAGAATGACCGGAAGGGTCCGGCTACCTTCTCTCCACTGCCAGTCTTCATCTTTCACATCCAGAAAATCATCAGGTATGGATTCAAAAAACAGGTCGGTATAAAAATCCGGGAAACGATCGCTTTCGGTATAAGCACTCACCGCAAAATCATTGCTTATGAATCCCTCCACCCTGTCGGCCCAGGGTTGTGAGCGGATCTCTTCAATTTCCTTTTCACTGAAAACCGCCTGCCTCAGATTAAAGGTTTCCAGCATGGACACTTTTTTATTGATGACAATGTATTCGGGATCCAGCAGGTCACGGTTCTCACTAAAGATCTGCTGCATATCCAGGTAAAACTGAAGGGATGCCAACAGCAAAACAAGTCCGGCCAGTGTCCCCAGAATTGCCCCGGCCAGTTGTATGCGGCTCACTTTCTTCCACAAAAGTTTCCTGATCATATCCGGTAGCTTTTATCAAATTTGAAAAGGCCGGTCTCCCGCAGATCGGTAAACAACATCCCGGCTCCCTGTTTGCCCAGTTCCTCAGAGATCAGCTCCGAGGCCTTCCTGCCGGTTTCATCATCCAGATGGGAAAAGATCTCATCGGCAAGCAGGTATTGGAATGGCTGACAAAGGGAGCGAATAATGGCCACCCGTTGTTTTTGCCCGAAAGACAATTTCCCGCATTCCTTCTCCAGGAAAGGTGCAATCTCCAGCCTTTCAGCCATAAGCATTATTTCCTGCCGGGTTTTAAACTTCTCCTGCCTGTTTTTTAATTGAATATTTTTCATGGCTGAAAGCTCATCAAAGAGTTCCAGGCCCTGAAAGACGCAGGACAGGGTTGTCCTCCGAAGCCGGGTCCTTTCTTTTTCCCGTAATTCGCGAATGTCCTTCCCGTCAATCAGGACAGATCCCCGATAGTCGTGACGCAGCCCGTAAATGATCGAGAGCAGACTGGTTTTGCCTTTCCCGGAAGCGGCAGTGAGTTGGATTACCTCTCCTGAACCGAAAAGGATCTCCTCTTTTTCCCAGATCTCACTCGCGTGATTCGGTAGCTCTGCTACGGGGTTGGGAATAAGCTTTCGGATGACGATCTTCATCGAAGCAGATTAATTATCGATCTGGCTCAGAATGGTTTCCAGACTGTAATCCTCCTCGTTCTGCATGCGCAGCCTGATCTGCCATTCTTCAATGTTGGCGGAAAAGGACAGGGATTTCAGCTCTTTACCAAAGGTTTTGATATTGTTTCTCATGCTTCGCGACATTTCCTCGTCGATGTATTCCTGCAGGTCGCCGGAATAAGATTCCTGATCCAGGTTCAGGAAGAAACAAACCGGATTCTCGGTCAGCACCTGAGCATAGTCGGCTTTGGTAACATTGTCGGAGATCTGACCTTTCGAAACGATCTCTTCGAGGTTCTCCTTATGATTACTAACGATCAGATCGTTGCCGGCAACCATCATCATGATTTCCGGACCTCCCGGAGTCTTATAGAAATCACCGCTTTTTTCCAGTTCCTCTTCGCTTACGGCCTTGTCCAGGAATTTTTGAAAAATGGCCGGTTTGGCCAGGCGTGCTGCAGCCGTAATTACCGGAACCTTCGCATCACTGTCCAGACGAAAATCATCATCGCCTATGCTTATCCTGCTGTCTTTCATTCCGTTCAGGGATAATGCAACCTCGCCGGAGAAAGCCGACTTCATATCCTCTGTTGAGAGTTCCAGTTCACGACTCAGTTTCTCCACCATCTGATCAAAATCGTCGTTCACAAATTCCAGCAGGTCGAAGATCTTTTCCGGATCCATATTGGTGTTGGCCACCAGAAAAAGGTCTTTGGATGGAAGATAGGTGAGCAGTTCCTTGATGGCTTTTTCATCCAGGAAATTATATTTCTCTATGGTCTGCTCCATATCAGGGTTGAAGCGCAGGTTGGTGGTAAGGACCATTTCCCCCTTGCCAAACTCAAGAAAAACATGGCCGTAATTGTTTTTCAGACTCCCGAACAGGTCGAGGGCATCTTCGAAATCCCGCAGGCCGGGAAGGGTCTGAAGGTTGGTGGAGGTAAACCAGGCGTTGATGTCTTTCTGTTTCCCCAGGAAATTGTTGAAGTCCTTATCGGAGAGAAGCTGATTCTCCTTGTCAAGGTTGATAATACTTTCAGCAATTTCCGCACTTTTTTGTGCCCATCCGTTGCGCGGGGCGATGCTGATCATTCTTTCGTCGTTATATAAGAGAAATATATTTCCATGGGAAAGGGTTTCGTATCCTTCCATGTTGTCGCGGCTGAATTCAAACTCCCCTTCTTTTTCCATAGCCTCCAGGGTGGATTCAAGATCCGACTTGTTCTTTACGGGCATAACCATGCAAACCACCGGATCATCATCAGACAGCAGGAAGCCGCAGCTGTAGGCATTCATATCAATACCGGAATTCTCCGGATCTTCAGCGATTTCTTTCAGAAACTCACTCTCATTATCATCAAAAGAGAGGAAATCCATTTCCAGCAGATTACCCTTTTCAATTAGATTGCCGGGGTGCAGGGTTACCACGGCAGATGCAGTTTCGGGAATGACCTCAAAGATCTCGGATTTGGGTCCTCCACAGGAAAAGAAAAAGAATACAAACAGGAAAGGAATGATCAGGGTTTTTGGTTTTGGTTTCATGATTAATTCGGGTTTAATAAAACATCAGGAAGGTCTAAATTAAGAATTGCATTTTAGTTGAACGTATAAATGCAGTTAAAATTTTAAACATTTGTCCTTTTGTTCAGGCTGTCATTAGGAAAAAAGGTCTTTCCGACCCAGCCAGAGATTTCGGAATTCGCCCAAAGGGTCATATTTCTCTGCCTGCAACCGGGTATTGAATTTCCGGTTTTCTACCGGGTCATTGCCGATCCCGGTAACATATTGCCAATTGCCAAAGTTGCTTGCGGGATCGTAGTCGATTAGCAGGCTTTCGAACCAGGCTGCACCCCATCTCCAATCGGTTTTCAATTCATGTACAAGGTAAGAAGCTGCATTTTGCCGTCCACGGTTACTCATAAATCCGGTAAGAAACAGTTCTTTCATATGGGCATCCACAAAATCATCCCCGGTTTTCCCTTCTTTCCAGCGAAGAAAGTTCCGGGTATTGGGTTCCAGTCCGGGGTCTTTTTCTTTGATCCCAGTGTACAGGAACATCCGGCTTCCATATTTCATGGAGGTGTAGCGGAAGAATTCTCTCCACAGCAATTCAAATTTCAACCAGTAGGTGGATGCATTGGATCCTCTCTCAGATTCAAATTTCCGGATTTCACTATGGATCCGGGAAGGAGACAGACACCCATGGGTAAGCCAGGGAGAGAATTTCGACGAATAGTCACTGCCCACCATTCCGTTACGAGTCGATTTGTAGGTCAGGATCAGTTCTTTTTCCCAAATGTATTCTCTGACCCTTTTCAGGGCCTTGCTTTCCCCTCCCTCGAAGGGAAAAGCTGTTCGGGGATCCGGGGGGGAAGCGTGTTCAATCAGATCCGTTAGCGGAAAATCATGAGTTAGGGGCGGACTGTTTATGGCTTCGGGGGGTGGCAAAGGTTTTCGGAAGATTTTACTTTTTTCAGCTTTTTTTCTGAATGTCGAAAAAATCATGGGTAATTCTTCGATAGGAAAGGGGCAATTGAGGGGATCGATCAAAAAATTTGAATCATACGTGGAAAGGGGGAGGACTTTCTTCACCTTTTCTTCTCTTTGGACCTCCTCGTGCCAAATTTGACGGGCAGAATAGAGTTTTTCTGCCTGGTATTTTTGTGTGATCTCCAGCAGTATCTCAGGCGTATTGCCTTTTCTGACAATAAGACTGCTTCCTTTCAGCCGAAGATTAGCGCTAAGATCCTGCAGACTTTGAATCAGGAAGTGTGCCCTGAAAGGACCTGTTTTTAGGTTTCCGTACCGGTCCTTTCCCATTTGTACCCTATCCAGGATAAAAACGGGAACGATCTCATGACATTCCCCAATTGCGCTTGTCAGGGCAGGATTGTCATGCAACCTTAGATCATTGGTGAACCAGACAATCCCGGTTTTGAACGGTTTTTGCTTTTCCTGCATCTCTCACTGCAATATTTTACTTCATTCCACTGGGTTTTCCACTTTTTACGGTAAGTAAAGGGACGATGGCAAACCGGGCAAATTTTTTCGGGAAGATCGGATTTTTTCATTTCTCCGGTAAGGGATTTCCCCTTTAACAATCCTATAAAAAAGATTGTTGACAGAATTCTCAGTTTCCCAGTCAAACACGATCTTCCGGATATCGTAGCGTTTTTTATCGTGAAAAAAGTTGATCCTTGTGGTTTTTCCACGGGAGTCCGGAGGGGTTTTCACCACCAGCCAGTCCCAGGTTTTGATCTTTTTGCGGAAGTGTTCCTCCGTCACGGTGGAGGCCTCAATGCTTAATCGGCAGGTAAAACTGCTTTTTCCCCGGTCTTTCTGATAAATGAAGGATATTTCCTTCAGTTCCCCGTAATTAAGGTCCCGGAAATACTCCCCGGGTTCATTTGAAGGTCGGGCACTCCACATGTTCCAATAATAGAGCAGGGTGACATTAAGCTCTTCAAAATCCTTAATCGCTATGTTCTCCCCATTATCCATAAAGATGGTTCCCGAAAGCTGGGCTTCGCTAACATTTGTCCAGCTTAACAGCAACAGGCTTATATACAGATAATTCCTCACGTTAGATACCTGAGATTCGGTTTCCTACTGCAAGTAACAAAATCTTAAGTGATTGCAAAGCATTTTGCCACAAACAAAACGACCCGGAAAAATCTCCCGGGCCGTTAAGCTTAACCAGTAATTATATAGAAAATCAGTCTTCCGGGTAATAATAATGTACCTCAAGAACCGGCCTCATCCATTCCACAGGATGATCGGAGGAAGCAAACTGCATTCCGCCGGGAATATCCTCATTGGCAGCATAGCGGAACATCATCCCATAGTTGGGGGCCGCGATCTCCTGCACCGGAACGAATAAGGATGTCACGTCATAAGCCCGCAAATTGGAATCGACTTCAAGGCTGAAGGGTACGCTTACCTCATTGGCTTTTATGGTGGCCGGCTGATTGTCCCAGCTAACCTCACTCTCCTTCCAGGGTTCGATGATCTGCTGGAGGACCAGCTCCGGCAGAAGCATCCAGGAATCCAACTGACCGTAATCGATCAGGGTATCCCATAGCGGCCGGTCGAAGCGAAGGGTAAGGTAAACCTTGTCAATACGGGTATATTCGGGCAGATCGCTAAGATCGAAGTGCATCAGGCTCCTTTTGGTTCGCATAATTGTGAGAATAGGCTCTGTGATAAAGCTGGCCTCAAAATAGATATGATCGCCAAAATTTTCCATGGGATCAAGATCCGTGATCATGGCATCTTTCCCGTCTTCCGGACCCGGCTGCAGATAGAGCACACCTCCCGGATTTTGCGGGAAACGCAACAGGAAGGGGTTATCGGCGGTACTTTGCCGCAGCTCTCTGGCATTTATTTCCCTTTCGATGGGCGGATTATCGGGAGATTCCGCAATCAGCCTGAATTTTTCATACCGGGCAGGCAGCAGGATCTCCGTGGTTTCAGGATCAATTCTGTAAGTGTGAGTCCAACCGTCACGCGCAATCAGCGTAAGTTTAGCCGGAACGGTCCTGACAGGTCCGTAGTACAAAGGATCATCCTCCATGGCGAGAACCCAGGCTTTATAAAAATCGACCACCGTGAAGGTAAAGCTGGCATACCCGAAATCGGAAGGCTGTGCATTTTCTGTTTTCAGGACCTCGGGATCCACACGGGTACTTTCACCGGGAACGACATTGAATTCCATAGGCAGGGGATGGGTCACCAGAAAGGATTTGGGTGAACCTTCCAGGGGGGCAGCAAAGATCACATTGCCGTTATCCGCCAGAACCATAAACTTGGTCAGTTGGTATTGCCCGCCCGGGATTTCCGTTTTTTCCGTTACAAAGCCCTCTCCAAATCGGTATACCCGGATCATCTTATCGGTCCAGTACTCCTCGCCGTTTTCCTTTGCTACACTGATCATAATCTGGAAAGGAATATTGCCGGCGGGGGGTATAGCCGGATCGGAAAATGATTTCTGTTCACCGGTGGAGGGAACTGCAAAAGTAAATTCGAGGGTTCCCGCAGCCGGTTCATTCTTTTCTTCACAGGACATAATTACTGCTGCGAACAGAACAAGCAGCAAAATATTCATCGCTTTCATATCAGGAATTTTTGGTTTTCTTCTTAAGAGAAGACGCGCAGGAGGGGAGGGCGGTTGCGTGGGAATTCCGATTTTCCTTAAAAATCCAGGATAAGATCCGGAAAACATTATGTATTATCTTTGCGAAGGTCTATCAGAAATTTTGCATGTAACGATAAAATAAAATCAAAAAAAAGTCCTGATCCATGCTTAAGATCATTTTCTCCTTCCTCCCCATTATCCTGCTGATCACCCTGATGGTGAAAAAGAACAGCATGCCCTCCCACCGGGCCCTGCCTTTATCGGCCTTTGTGGTTTACCTGGTGATGCTGATTATCTTCCGGGCTGACCCGGCACTGGTTCACGCCAACCTCCTAAAGGGTTTTTTGCTTTCCTGGACTCCCATCCTGATCATTGCCGGTGCGGTTTTCCTTTTCAGGGCTATGGAGGAGACCGGCGGACTCGCAATGATTCGTACCTGGCTGAATTCGGTCACGGAAAATAAAGTGGCCCAGCTTATGATCGTGGGTTGGGCTTTCCCTTTTCTGATTGAAGGGGCGAGCGGATTCGGCACCCCGGCCGCGATCGCGGCACCCATCCTGGTCGGACTGGGTTTTCCGCCGGTACGGGTTGCCATTCTTACCCTGATCACCAATTCGGTTCCCGTCTCTTTCGGTGCCATAGGTACTCCCACCTGGTTTGGATTCTCAGAAATCAGTCTGAGTATGCCCGAAACCCTGGAAATCGCCTTCAAAACGGCAATGATCAACTCCGTTGCAGCCCTGATCGTCCCGGTCATTGCCCTGTCCTTCGTAATTAAATCAGGATCGGTCCTGAAGAATTACCCTTTTATCCTGTTAAGCGTGCTGGGGACCGTGATCCCCTTCCTGATCATTGCCCGTTTTAATTATGAGTTTCCTTCCCTGATCGGCGGACTTACCGGTCTTATCATTACCGTTATTCTTGCCAAAAAAAGAGTGGGCCTTTCCCATACCGAAGTGGTGCTCCATGAAAAGATGGGAGACAGCGGACTCGAAGGGATCAGTGAGACCGGCATGAAGAGAAGTCCTACGAGTCGTGAGCTTCTCAAAGCTTCCTTCCCTATCTGGGGTACCATCCTGGTCCTGATCCTTACCCGTATCCCACAGTTGGGAATTAAAGGACTCCTTACCTCCGTCAGCCCTTCCCTGGAATTGCCTCTCGGGAGCCTGGGCAATCTCAGTTTGAGTCCCTCGCTGGTCGTAAGCCTGGAAAGTATTTTCGGCACCGGAGAAAGCTGGACCCATAGTATCCTTTATGTCCCTTCTCTTATTCCTTTCTTTCTGGTTTCCCTGCTGGCATTTGCCTGGGCAGGTAAATTGGAGAGTTCGACCGGGAAAGTGTTTCGTGAAACAATTCAGCAAATGAAAAAGCCAGTTCTGGCTCTATACGGGGCACTCATTTTCGTAGCCCTGATGATGATGGGCGGTGAAAATTCGGCTGTAAACCTGATCGGAACACAACTCGCC
>CAZNFR010000065.1:0-20233 GCA_964572225.1 uncultured Bacteroidaceae bacterium | reverse complement strand
AATTTATGGTTTGCCACTTCGGGAGGACTGGTCCTTTTTGACGGAACGAACTGGTCTGTCTTTACCAGTACCTCAGATAACATCGCCAATGATGTTATAAACGACGCTCAATTATCCACACAGGATAATTCACTATGGCTCGCCACTCTTTCTGGAGTAAGTGAGGTTAACATTAATGAATCAGGGGTTTCCGGAGTAACCAATTATAGTTCAGAAGGATCCGGCCTCCTCTCCGACGAAGTTTATTCCGTAGGAGTAAATCCTCTCAACTTTAAATCTTTCGGAACGGCTCAGGGAGTTAGTATTTATGAAAACTCAATATGGTCGGGATTGCAGGATATGACAGAACAGGATAGCATCCGACTGATTTTGAATCCGGTCGTTTCTATCCGTAGTGCGGGCTACAATACTTTTATGGGTACTCAGGGAACCGGGGTTTACGTGACCACCAATGAAGTGGACGGTATTTCCACCGTGACCAACTGGGTTACACCCTACAATATCCCCAATTCGGATAATATTAATGCAGTATTTCTTGATCCTGCAGGAAACCAGTGGTTTGCAACCGATCAGGGTGCCGTTTACCACGAAGGACTCGGGGCGCAGTCCGACTGGTCAGATCCCGTAACTACCAGCGAAGGTCTTCCGGATGACATGGTTAATGCAGTTTTTGTAGATGATCTCGGCTATGTTTGGTTTGGAACCGCTAACGGTCTTGCACTTCTGAAAGATGAACAGTTTACCATTTATACCACCAGCGATGGATTGATAAGCAATAATGTACTTGATATAATGGAGGATAATCTAAATCAGATGTGGTTTGCAACCGATAATGGAATCAGCCGCTTCAGGCCTGAATGGCACTTCAATTCGGTCCCCAAACAAGTTTCAGGGTATTTTGATTTGAATGTACATCCCAACCCCACATCAACCGGGGCATGGATACGTTACGATCTCCCTGAAAGTGGCATGACCAGCCTTACAATTACTGATCTGGCAGGAAGAATCATTTATGAACTCGAAGACGGATTCAGACCCTCAGGGCGAACGGAATTATTCTGGAGTACAAAAGACCAGAACGGTAATTCTGTAGATCAGGGAATCTTTATTGTCAGACTTCAATCTGGTGCCAAAGTTTCTACCCAGAAAATCATTGTGCTCAGATAATTATTATCTTAGAATCATCTGAATTTAAAATTATCCATATGAAGGGGCTACGATTATTAGTGATATTCATGGTTTGGATTCCTGCTGTTTTTTCACAGACTATACCGGCCCGGGCGTTGATCTTAATTGATATACAGGAGTTTTACTTTGATGAGGATAAGTTGCCTCTGGAAGGAAATCTTGAGGCCGCCAGAGTTGCTTCGGATCTCCTGACCTTTTTTAGAGAAAACCGGGATTTGATCATTCACATTCTCCATAAAGGAGGAGGAGAAATTCATCCTCTTGTTTTTCCTCTCAACGGTGAGGTTAAAATCGAAAAAACTCATGTTAATGCATTCCGCTCAACTGACCTGGAAAGCCTACTTCGCGAAAGAAAGATTGAAGAGTTGGTAATGGCAGGAATGCAAACCCACATGTGTCTTGAAGCCGCTGTTAGGGCAGCTGATGACCTGGGTTTTCAGTGTACAGTGATCCACGACGCATGCGCAACCCGCAACCTGGAATTTAATAATTCGGTGATTAAAGCAAAGGATGTACACCTATCCACCCTGAATACCCTTGAATCTTATTCCCTGGTTATTACCCTGGATGAATTTTTAAAGCTCGAACAAAGCAACCCCTGATCTAAAGATCTCTGATCCAGATATTTCTGTAACTTACAGAATTGTTATGATCCTGCAGCTGAATAGGAAGTCTCTCAGGATGAGGAGAATAAGAGGGATAACCGATAAAAACAGAAGGCCCCTTCAGTTCAACATGATTCTGAATCAGAACTCCATTCTGGAAAACAGTGATGGTTGCTGGTTTTTCAAGTTCACCGTCTGAAGCGAATCGGGGTGCCATAAATACAATATCGTAACTCTGCCATTCCCCGGGAGGAAGAGATGCATTAACCAGTGGGATATGCTGCTTATACACCGATCCGGCCTGACCATTAGCATAGGTCCGGTTATCCCAGGAATCGAGAACCTGAATTTCATACCGGCCCATAAGAAATACTCCGGAATTACCTCTGCCCTGCCCTTTTCCTTTTACTTCCTGAGGTGTTCTCCATTCTATATGCAACTGGCAATCGCCAAATGCATTTCGTGTACGAATGGCACCGGTTCCCGGTTTAACCGTCAAAATGCCATTCTCCACATCCCATTCCGCATCTCCGGAATCATCAGCCTTTGTCCAGGCTGACAGGTCATTACCATCAAAGAGAATTACTGCATCGGAGGGAGGAGCATTATTCTTTCCGGGTTCCACCTGTGCGGGTACCGGACCCCATACTTCAGTCAGCCTTGGATCCTGTATTTTGCCTTGGGCGAATAATGCATAATTAAAAACTATACAGAAAAGAAGGGAAATTTTTGTATATTTCATTTTCAGAGGGTATTGGTTAAAATCGATTAGTTAGTGGTTTAAATTTATCATTTATCATTGAAATCCCTTTCTAAATTACTATCAAAGTTAATAAGGCATTCAGGATAACAAACCAAAAAAATTAAACCTATTGTTAACTCTTTTAAAATGAGATCGTAAAATGATTAATTTTTAGACAATGCAGAACAAAACCGGTTTAAATACAGAGGTTTTCAAGCTTTTGAGGGATATTCCCCTTCAGACTTACCTTTACGATCTCGAAAAATCCAGGTTCATCTATTTGAGCAGGGACATTGGAATTGCCCTGGGTTACGAGATCTCTGAACTAAATCAGATAAGTTCCGATCCGGTGAAGAAATTGATGCATCCGGAAGATCATGTTGAATACAGAAGGATCCATGAACATTACTCCCAAGTACATGAAAATGAATGGGTCCATCAGACTATTAGGATCCTGGCCAGCAATAGCGAATGGGTGAAAATGCACACTCGCCGGAAAGTCTTTTCCTGGGGTAGTAAAGGCGAGCCTTGTATTATTCTTGGCATTATCGATAAGATTGCACCCACGACTGAGGATGAACTTGAAAACTCAACGGGATCAGGAGACTATCGAATGGTAATTATCACCGATACCGAAGGACACATTGTGGATGGAAACAGTCATTTTTTAAAACTTTACGAGAATAAAAAAACTGCTCTTAAGAACGAGAACATCTTTAACCTGATCTCACGAGAACACAGGGGAGATTTTCGACTTAAGTATAAATACTTAGCTAAACTGATAGAGTCAGGTCAGGATTTTCTTGTTCGCCTGAAGTTTGATAAAAAGCGTTTCTTTTCCGTAAGTTTTGACTATTTAGATTCAACGAAACAGCTCATCTTAAGCTTTGCCCCAACCGGAACCAAAGAATCTATCAACAGGGATTCAGCATACAATCTAAAAATAGAGAACCGCATATCAGATCTGGCAAAAGAATTTCTCAACACCCCTTCCATCAACTATGAGGATAAATTCGCAAAATATCTGAATGAGATTGCCATTATGATTCAGGCTGATTTTGCAGGCCTTTATCTTTTCCTGGAAAACAATGAGGTCCTACATTCCAGTTATTATTCACAGGAGAAGGATAATTCGGGAAACTCACTGGAAAAGTTAAGATTACATAAGCTGCCCACCATGCTGGCAAGTTTAAATAAGGGAGATTCAGTTCTGGTTAATGAAAAAAGGACTCAACGGATATACTCTTCAACCGAAAAAAAATTTCTGGATGAAAACGGAATTAAAAAGGCCGTATTCCTACCGTTAAAAAGTCTGGATAGGCTTTTGGGCTACATTGTGTTCAACGGCGAAAATCACATATTTTCACCAGATGAATCCCTAATATCCTGCCTGGAGCTTTACGCTTCAACCTATGCAAATGTACTGATCAAATATGAAAACGAACAAGAGCTCAGAAGGACAGAAGAAAGGTACATCCTGGCTACCGAAGCATCGGGAGTAGGAATATGGGACTGGAAAGTAAACTCTGAATTTGTTTTTTATTCTGATAAATGGAAGGACCAGCTTGGTTATAACCGGGATGAACTGGAAAACAGCTTCAGTACCTGGCAAACTCTCTTGCACCCGGATGACTACGATAGAATGCATAAGGCTTTGGAAAACTATCTTAAAAATCCCACGGAATTCTTTATCCAGGAGTTTCGCTTAAAACATAAAGACGGAAACTACCGGTGGATACGTAATACGGCCTCAGCCATTCTGAACCATAAAGGAACGCCTGTTCGTATGTTTGGTGCACATCAGGAAATAACAGAATTCAAGGAAAAAGAACGGGAACTAAACAAACTGCTGCAGGCCATCCATCAGAGTCCAATGCCTGTAATTATAACCTCTACAGAAGGTGTGATTGAGTTCGTGAATCCTGTTTTTAGTAAATTAACCGGTTATGATATTTCCGAAGTGATTGGAAAAAATACCAGTATTCTTAGCTCAGGAAAGATGAGTAATAATGATTACAAGAATCTTTGGAGCGAAATAAGGACTGGAAAAACATGGAAAGGTGAATTTATTAACAAGAAAAAGAACGGAGAGATCTATTGGGAACTCGCCTCCATAAGTCCGGTTCTGAACGAAAAGGGAGAAATCCTAAATTTTGTAAAGATCTGCGAAGATATTACACATATTAAAAATATGGAAATTGAGCTTAAAGAGGCAAAGAATAAAGCAGAAGCAGCAAATATTCATAAAAACAATTTCCTCGCAAATATCAGTCATGAAATAAGGACTCCTATGAATGGGATTACCGGGTTTGCCGAACTCCTTAAAAAGCCCAACCTGAACACGGAAATGAAAAACAAATATGTATCCATTATAAACAATAGTTCACAGACGCTTTTGAATCTAATTGATGACATTATTGATATTTCAAAAATCGAAGCCGGAGAAATTCGACTTATCCAAAAAGAAGTTAATATCCGCGAATTACTAATCGATCTGCATACCCTGTATAACAGGATAAAGCAAGAAAAAAAGAGACCCAGGACCGAAATAAGGCTCAATATGCCTCCCCTTGATCACAATCCTACTATCCGGACAGATCCAAACAGGTTGAGGCAAATCCTGAACAACCTGATCAATAATGCACTTAAATTCACTGAAAATGGAAGTGTTGAATTTGGGTATAACATTCGGAAAGAATTCCTGGAATTTTTCATAAAGGATACGGGAATCGGGATACAGGAGGATAAACAGGATCTGATTTTTACCAGGTTCAGACAAATGGATGAAAGTATTGCCAGAAAATACGGAGGAACAGGTCTTGGTCTGGCTATCTCAAAAGGGCTTGTGGAACTCCTGAATGGCAAGATCTGGCTTAAATCCAAACCTGGCAAAGGAACTACTTTTTATTTTACCATTCCCTATGTTGCTGCTCATGTTTCCGATATGCCAGAATTATCACCCGGTTTACAATCCGAGAGCGGACTTTCGGGAAAAAATGCACTGGTTGTGGAAGATGATGACATAAACTATGAATTTCTGGAGGCTGTTCTTCATGAAGAAGGCCTGATCATAACCCGGGCAAGTGATGGCGTTGAAGCCGTAGAAAAGTTTTCCGATAATCCGGGTTTTGATTATGTGTTAATGGACATCAATTTACCCCGGAAAAACGGACTGGAAGCCACGCGGGAAATTCTAGCCATCGATCATAATCAGATTATCATTGCCCAGACAGCTTATGCTATGCAGGAAGAAATCGAAAAATGCCTTCAATGCGGATGTGTTGATTTCGTTACCAAACCAATCAAGCCCAAGATATTAATCAATAAATTGCTGAAATATTGTTAAGTCTCTCTAGTAATTCTTAACTTGGACCATATGGAAAAACTACCGGAAAAATTAATTGGAAAAACTATACTCGTGGTGGAGGATGACCCCATCAGTTCCGAATTTCTAAGTGAAGTGTTCTCAAATAGCGGAGTAAAGTTGATTTTTTCATCTTCAGGTGAAGAGGCAATTTCTCAGGTTGATTCCGGTAATTCCATTGATCTAGTATTAATGGATATCCGGCTCCCCGGTATAAACGGGTATAAGGCAACCCGTGAATTGAAACGGTTAAATCCCGAAATACCAATCATAGCCCAGACAGCTTACGCC
This sequence comes from uncultured Bacteroidaceae bacterium, assembly GCA_964572225.1. Classification (GTDB taxonomy): domain Bacteria; phylum Bacteroidota; class Bacteroidia; order Bacteroidales; genus CAZNFR01. Next base: position 14,043 of record CAZNFR010000065.1, on the reverse strand, counting down.
CTGGAAGGTGACCGGGAAAAAGCCCTGGATTCTGGTTGTGATGAATACATCTCCAAACCTATTCGAACCGCTGAGCTTTATGAGGCAATTGACAAGGTTCTCTCCTAACTTTTTTATAAATCATCTAAACAATTTATTTTTGCAGGGGTTTAGTCATCTATACACCCTTATCCATCATGAAAACCCTTCAAAATGCCTTTGCCAAATTTATCCATCTTGAATCGGCATCCAGTCTTTTGTTATTCGGTAGCGCCATTGCAGCCATAATCATTGCCAATACTGGACTGAGCACCACCTATTTTTCCTTTCTGGAAACAAAACTGACCATCGGTTTTGGAGATTTTAAACTATCAAAGGCACTAATACTTTGGATTAATGACGGATTAATGGCCATCTTTTTCTTTGTAATTGGCCTGGAAATTAAACGTGAACTAATTGCAGGTGAATTGAAATCCCTCAAAAAATCTTCACTTCCCATAATAGCAGCCATCGGAGGAATGATCCTGCCAATATCCATCTATTTCTCCCTTAATTCCACTGAGGCAGGATTCAAGGGATGGGGGATTCCTATGGCAACCGACATAGCATTTTCCTTGGGTATTTTAAACCTTCTCGGTAAAAAGGTTCCACTGAGTCTTAAAATATTCCTTACTGCTTTTGCCATTATCGACGATCTGGGTGCGGTAATTATCATTGCAATATTCTATAGTTCACATATATACTGGAACTATATACTGATTTCCCTTGGTATTTACGCTCTTCTCATTCTTCTTACATATCTCAGAATAGAAGCACGATATTTTTACCTCTTATGTGGAATCATAATCTGGTATCTTTTCCTGAAATCGGGGGTTCATCCTACCATCGCCGGCGTTCTGATGGCATTCGTGATTCCGGTAAACAGAAAAATGGGAAGGAGAAAATTTGCCCATGAATTAAAATCGGTCGCAGATACCTTTGAAAATTCCGAAAGACCTGGAATTTTTCTTAACCAGGCTCAACTGGAAGCCATCGACCATGCTGAAGATGTAGTTCAAAAAATTCAGCCCTACCTTCAACACCTGGAAAAAAAGCTTCACAATTGGGTAGCCTATTTCATCATGCCAGTATTTGCACTTGCCAATGCCGGCGTGGCTCTCAACGATGGAGGGGGGTCGGGGGGAGCAAACTATATTGCTCTGAATGTGGGAATTGCTCTTTTTGTAGGGAAAATCATTGGTATATCAGGATTTAGCCTGCTGGGTGTTAAACTGGGCCTGGCCCAGTTTCCGGATAACGTAAAATTTAAGCACATATTAGGCATTAGTATGCTGGGAGCTGTTGGATTTACCATGGCACTTTTTATAAACTCACTGGCTTATAGTAATCCGGTGTATCTGAATTCAGCAAAACTTGGGATCCTTCTCAGCTCACTTATCGCCGGAACCCTGGGTTACTTTTTTCTAAGGTACACTCTCCGGAATCAGTCCTGATACAGAAGTCTATTATCTTTTTTCAGGGTAATATTGACCCTTTTTGATTTATATGCTAAATTAATGGAAAAATTATCCACGTGAAAAACGAGATACTTAACGATGCCCCGTATTTTGTAGTAGGAATAGGAGCATCTGCCGGCGGACTCGAAGCCATTAGTGAGTTTTTCAAAAACATTCCTTCGGGCACCAGAATGGCATTTGTCATCATTCAACATCTTTCTCCGGATTTTAAAAGCATGATGAAAGAACTGCTCGGGAAACACACCAAAATTCCCATTTCGACAGTTTCAAGAAAAACCCGGTTAAAACCTGATCATATCTATTTAAATCCCAGAAACAAAAATCTCCTTTGTCATGAGGATCTCCTGATCCTGGAAGATAAACCTTCCAAACACAAGCTAAATCTCCCGATAGACCAGTTTTTTCACAGCCTGGGTACAAGCTTTAAAGAAAGGGCAATATCCATTATTTTATCGGGTACCGGAACCGATGGTTCCAGAGGCATTAAATCAATCAAAGAGAGCGGGGGAACCATTATGGTGCAGGAACCTTCCTCTGCACAATTTGACGGAATGCCCAATGCAGCCATCAGAACTCAATTTGCTGAAATTATTGGTACTCCGGTTAGCCTGGCCAAAACACTCCTAAAATTATCGAAAAGGATCAAACTTGATGTTAATGAAGATCTGACCATAGAAACCGATGTTTTTCAGGATATCCTCAAACTCCTCCTCAAAGCCAAAGGAGTGGATTTTAGCAAATACAAACAATCTACCATTTTTAGAAGAATTCATAAGCGTAAAGAGCTAGCCCAGCTTAATAGCGATCATGAATACCTGGATATTCTGAAAACCGATCCCAATGAAATTTCCCTGCTTTTTCAGGATCTGCTCATCGGGGTTACAAGTTTCTTTCGCGATACCGATGCATTTCTTGCATTAAGAACACTGGCGTTTCCTTTTCTTATGGAGAACACTCTCAAGTCGGATACATTAAGGATCTGGTGCGCAGGATGTTCAACCGGAGAAGAGGCTTATTCCCTAGCCATTGTGCTCGACGAATTTATGCAGGAAAAATCCATTGCCAAGGATTTTAAAATATTTGCCACCGACGTAGATCAGGAAGCGCTTGAAATAGCATCCAGAGGACTCTATCCGGTTAATATACTCTCTGATATCAGTACTGACCGAATTAAGAAGTACTTTGTAAGATCTGGTGATAAATACAAAATCATCAAAAGAATAAGAGAAAAAATTATTTTTTCAAATCATGACCTGCTAAAGGATCCTCCTTTCATTAGAATTGACATGATCACCTGCAGGAACCTTCTCATTTATCTCAATCCGGACACCCAACAAAAAGTTTACATTAATTTCCAGTTTTCATTGGTTAACCAGGGGATCTTGTTTCTTGGTACGAGCGAATCTCTTGGATCCCGCCAAAGTTATTTTAAAACCCTGGAGCCCAAGTGGAAAATCTACCTTTGTAAAGAGGTTCCCGATAAAGACTACACCTCTTCCAGGGATTTGGACAAGGGTCGGCATGATCGATTGTATAATCCTGAAAAAAGACTCACTCATCCTAAACCTGCAAGCAGAGAAGATAAATTTACCACAGTTTTGATCCGGCAATTCGCCAATCAAAGCCTTTTTATAGACGAGGAGTTTAACATTCTTTATACATCCGGGGACATATCAAATCTTTTAAGGTTTTCAATTGGGGATTTTAGTCGCAATCTTTCCAAGATGACAGAACCTGGATCCATGGCAATTATTCGTAACGGGGTAAGAAAATTAAAAAAGGAGGGAGAGAAATTGATTTTAACCAAGGTGCCCTGGAAAATTGCGGATAACCACAGCCTGCTCGACATCCATTTTCAAAAATTCATTATCGATTCCCATCCGGTCTATCTCATACGTTTTCTGGAAAGGGATTATACCGATAAGGAGTTTACCGAATTTGTTGACGAAGAAGGTAAAAATATCGAGAATCAGCGGATCTCTGACCTCGAGGCAGAGTTGAAAGAGTCACGCTTCGATCTTCAGAACGCCATTGAGGAACTGGAAACAAGCAATGAAGAGCTGCAATCATCCAATGAGGAGTTGATCGCTGCCAACGAAGAACTTCAGAGTACCAATGAGGAATTGCAATCCGTAAACGAAGAACTGTATACGGTCAACACGGAGCTTCAGATTAAAAATAAGGAACTCGAAGATCTCAACAATGATATGATCAATCTGATGAATGTTTCGCAGATTGGCTCCCTTTTCCTTGACGGCAACCTGGATATCAGAAAGTTTACGCCAGCGGTCTCCCAGGTGTTAAATCTGGAAGAAGGGGATATTGGCAGGTCTATCAAAGATTTTGCCTCGAATTTTAAAGACCTTACCGGCAAAGACCTCTATAATCATACACTGGAGGTGATAAAAACATCCAAAACAAGGGAAGTAGTGATTCTGTCCGAATCAGGCAGGTATTACCTGAAAAAGATCATTCCTTTTAAGAAACCGGGAAATAAAATTGAAGGTGCAGTAATTAACTTTTTTGAGGTTACTGAACTCGTCAAATCAAAGAGCAAACTTGATATTCTCTCAGAAAGACTGCATCTGGCGCTAAGTACCGGAAATCTGGCATGGTGGGAAACGGATCTGGATAGCGCTAAGGTTGATTTTTCTGACCAGCTGGGAATCCTCCTGGGCTACAACCCCGGAGAAATTGAGTTTAACAACAAAACCTTCAATGCCATTCTGCATCCGGATGATCTTGAAGACTACACACTTAAATTTAAGGAGTTGATTTCAGGATCCTCCCAGGATTACCTGAATGAATACCGGTTAAGAACGAAAAGTGGAGAGTACCACTGGTTTTTGGATAAAGGCAAAATTATTGCCCCTGAAGGTCAGGATAAATCCCGGAGAGCAAGTGGTGTCCTGCTGGATATCAACGAAAGAAAACGTAGTGAACTTGAGCTTTTGCATGCAAAAATAGAGTCTGAAAAGGCCAATAAATACAAGGATAATTTCCTTTCCAATATTAGCCATGAAATCCGGACCCCTATGAATGGAATTGTCGGATTTGCAGATTTGCTTAAAAAGGACAACCTCCCGAAAGATAAAAAGGAACAATATCTGGATATAATTGTAAACAATGCCGGAACCCTGCTCAGGCTGATCGATGAAATTGTAGACCTCAGTCAGCTTAATGCCAGATATATTGTTCCGGATGTGGTAAGCTTCTCCCTCAATGAACTACTCTATGAACTTTATACCAGGTATAAACAAAGACTAAAAACCTATAATAAACAATCTATTAGTCTGAGTCTGAATATTCCGGATAAGGATAGGATAATCAAATCGGACCCTCTTCGCCTAACCCAGATCCTGGATAACCTTATGGATAATGCCATAAAATTTACCGATAAAGGCGAGATCGAAATTAACTATAGAAAAACTTCCAACAAACTTGAATTTATGGTTAGTGATACCGGAATTGGAATCCAACCTGATGACCTGAATAGAATATTCAACCATTTTCAACAATTAACCGAAGAAGTCACCCTGGAAAGCCGGGGAACCGGACTGGGTCTCTCTATCGTAAAAGGGCTGGTTGGCATCCTGGGAGGCAAGGTATGGGTAAATTCCACTCCGGGAGAAGGTTCCAGCTTCCATTTTACGTTAGATTATGTGCCTGGGGAAGTTCATCAAAGCAATAACCATGAGAGCATCTTTAATTCGGTAAAGGAAAAACTAAATGGGAAAATCGTATTGGTTGCTGAGGATGAGGACAGTAATGCCAGGTTGATGTTTGAACTATTAAATTTTCCAGGTATAAAGATCGTCCATGCCTGGGATGGAAAGCAGGCCCTGCAGCTTTTCAGGGATCATGAACCTCATCTGATTCTTATGGACATAAAAATGCCAGAAATGGATGGAATTTCCGCTCTCAGGGAAATCCGAAAAAATAACCCTTCAGTCCCTGTCATTGCACAAACAGCCTATGCCATGAAGGAAGAGGTGGTAAGGAATCTCGCTTCAGGCTTTACCGATTATATTACTAAACCCATAGATCCGAAAGATTTATATGCGAAGATTGACCAACATTTCACCCGCTGATCTTCCTTATGGATACAAAACCTTTTTCTTTGATTTGCCTTTGAAAACATTGGGATAAAATTCAAATGACGATTCTTGGGATTTATTTAGAATGATTGAAAATAAACCCTATTTTTGTTATTAGAATTATTTAAATCCGACATGGTCAAAATAGTATTTCTGGATGCAAACACCGTTGGTGAAGTAGCAAATTTCAGAGTCCTTGAAAAACAAGGCAATCTCGAGATATATGAAAACACAAAACCTTCGGAGATCGTTGAAAGGTCAAAAGGTAAAGACATAATCATTACAAATAAGGTTGTAATCAACCGGGAAGTTATGGAGGCTCTTCCGGACCTAAAGATAATCTGCATTGCTGCTACCGGAAAGAATAACGTTGACCTCGAATTTGCTGAGCAAAAAGGGATTCAGGTAAGTAATGTGTCCGGTTATTCCACTGAATCGGTTGCCCAGATCACCTTCACCATGCTGCTATACCTTGTGAGCAAACCTTACTATTATGATAATTATGTAAAATCAGGCGCATATTCCAGATCAGATATTTTTACACATTTTGGTCATCCATTCTGGGAGCTTTTTGGCAAACGACTGGGCATTATCGGATTGGGCACCATTGGAAGAAGGGTCGCCCAAATTGCCCAGAGTTTCGGTATGGAAGTGGTTTTTTACTCAACCACCGGTAGAAATAATAACATCAATTTTAAACGTTTTGACCTGGACACCCTTTTGAGCACATCGGATGTGGTTAGCATACACGCTCCTCTTTCCGAACAAACTAAAGGGCTAATTCACTATGAAAAGATCAAACTTATGCGACCTTGTGCCATCCTTCTTAATACAGGAAGAGGAGGTATTATTAATGAAGCGGATCTGGCACGGGCATTAAACGATAATCTGATTGGTGCAGCAGGGATCGATGTTTTATCTGAGGAACCTATAGTAAGTGACAACCCCCTATTAAAAGTAATGGATAAGGAAAAGCTTTTACTTACTCCTCATATTGCCTGGGCATCCATTGAATCCAGACAAAGACTCATCGATAAAATCGCCAGGATCATTGACGATTTCAAGAAGAATCAAAATCTTGAATAGCTATTCCCCGAATTGTCTTTTCATAAACCGAATGTAAGATTCAGGCTTATCCTTACCTTTGTAATGTAAAACCTCCCATCTCTGCCATGTTTTCATACTTTCTCCAGGCTGAAGGGTCTTAAAATCACAATGATATTCCAGTTCGGTAAGGTTCTCTGTTTCATTATGAAAAGAGGCATTATAGATTTCAACCTTGGCCTGTTCGGGATGGACCTTTGAAGGATCACTGTCGGGAAAGGATATCCGGAAGCAATATTCGCCAGTGAAGGCAGCCATCCAGTTTTGTGAAGGAGTAATAAAAGCCTTACTGTTCCTCTGCTTTTGCTCGGAACCGGGTGATTCGGTGAGATAATAGAAGTATCCTTTACAATGAGCATAGGGCATCCTGCTGCTTTCCTTATCCTGAATCCTGACCTTTTCTTGTTGATCAACCGGCACAAATGATCTTACGAATCCATCCAATCGTGTATTTAACCATAAGTCCCAACTCACACTGGTCCTACGGGTATTATAGGCCTCTGCTTCAAAATAAATACCTCCATCGGATTCCAATCGAATGGTTTTTACCAGTCTTAATCCTGAAACCGGACTTCTGGGACCCATTATGACCAACTCATTATCTGTCTGACTAACCACTTTATAATCTCCATAGATCAGCCATGGATCCGGGGGCCAGTTTGTAGACCGGGTCTTTTTAGCAGGATTAATATCCTGGTGCCTCCACCATTCGCTCTGTGGGCCTACCCATACAATATGTCCATTGTAAGCCTTAAAAGGAGATTCCGGTCCGGGTTGCACCCTTAAAGAATCAGGTTCATCCCACAAGGTGGAATCAGACTTCAAAATATTTCCAGAATCCTTATACTGCAGGTAAACAATCCGTCCTCCCACAGGAGTCAGTATTCCTACTTTGTATTCATCATTTTCAAGATAGATCATACTGCTCTCCTGAGCGTTAAGATTTGCAGACCAAATAAATAATAAAAAAAAAATAATTCTCATTCCCCCTGGATTCAGCTAATTTCGGCCCCAATTTTTAATAACAGATCACGGGTTGCGATGATCCCTTTCTCCTCGGCTAATTCTCTTCCTTCGTATTCAATTCCGACATATCCTGAATACCCTGCATCCTTTACTATTCGCATCATCCTGTGATAGTCAATGCCCTCTTCGTTCCCCTCAGAATTAAAGGAATGAGATTTTGCACTTACACCTTTGGCAAAGGGCATTAATTCCCTTACGCCCTCATACTTATCATATTCCTCTTCGTTGGAAATCCTGAAATTACCAAAATCTGGAAGGGTCCCGCAATTATCCATACCGGTATTTTTGATGACCTCAGCAAGCCATTTTCCATTGGATGAATACCCACCGTGATTCTCCACAAGGATATTGATTTCATGCTTTTTCCCGAATTCACTGAGAATGGCGAGGGCTTCCGTAGCAGCACCGGCAACCTCTTCTGCAGAACCCCGTCCCCTGGCATTTACACGAATGGAATGACAGCCCAATAGTGCAGCTGCCTCTACCCAGGGATAATGCCGTTCCACCGCCCTCATTCTTTTAGGACGATAAAGATCACCCAGGTCCCCCTCTCCATCTATCATGATAAGAACATTTTTAACTCCCTCATCATTGGTCCGTTGTTTGAGTTTTTTAATATATCCTTCCTCTGCACTGGGAAAGAACTGGTTTACATACTCAATGGCATTAATATCAAATTTACTCCTGGTAAAACCCGGGAAATCCAAATTAGTTAATTCTCCCGAAAAAAGAGTTTTATTTAAGGACCATTGCGCCAGGGAAATCTTAAAGAACATTTCACCCGACCTTTCCCTGATACCGGAAATACCGCTTAAGCCCAGGGCTGAAACTCCCGCAAAACCTGCGGTGGAAGTTTTCATAAAGTCTCTTCTATTCATAATCGTTGATCTTGGTTAGCATTTTTGGAGTATAAATATACCGCTCATCGAATAAAACCCACATTTAATTTTCATTCCTTTTTTATCCTGTCCAATTTAATGAAAAGCCCGCAAAAGAAAAAAGGTGTTCCCTGCAAAATAAAGAACACCTTCGGATATATTAGAGATCAAGGGTTAGTTTACAGATAAATCTTTGATCATAACATTTTTGAACCAGACATCGTTTCCATGGTCCTGAAGACCGATATACCCTTCGCGGTACTTACCGAAATTCTCAAAATCTGCAAATTTTGAATTTGCAACCATTTCATTCCAATCCTCCGTTCCAAGGTGGTATTCCAAAATTACTTCCCCATTTTGCTTGTGTACTACCGTTCCCTGGTAAACCATAATCTCAGCCAGGTTCCATTCACCTGCAGGATTTGCATTCTGAGGATTGGCAGGAATCAGATCGTAGAGGGATCCAGCCTTGCGATTTCCATCTTTTCCTAAATTGGCATCTAAATGTCGTTCATTATCAAGTATCTGCATTTCAGGAGCAGACTTCCAAATGGGTTCATCCGTTTCATCCACAAGGTAAAAAATACCGCTGTTACCACCTTCAGATATCTTCCATTCGAGTTTCAGGTGAAAATCTTTGAATTTCTGATCAAAGATGATATCCCCACCGCCACCACCTGCTTCACCTTCACCAGAACCCTGACACTTAAGGACACCTTCTTCAATTACCCAACCCTGGGTCGGAAAAGTCTCCTTACCATAGCCTCTCCAGCCGTCTGTACTTTCGCCGTCGAACATCACAAGCCAATCATCGGCTTTCTCGGTTTCCTCCTGGTCGTCAGTAGATTCGGTAGTAGATTCGCCTTCGGTTCCTGAAGATTTACAGTGGGTCAGTGAAGTAACAACAAAGAAAGCAAAAGCAGATAGGGTTAAAACATAAAATACTTTTTTCATAGTCATATTAAGTTAGTTATTAAACGATTTACAATTTTAGTGGGTTAAATTTCCTTAAAAAAAACAGGATTCGCAAATTTCAGAAAAGCAAATTTTCAGGTGAAGTTGCCTTATTCCCTCTCCCATTTTAAGATCCAGGGATCCCGGGTACCCTCCTGAAACTCCCGGATCCGGATTTTCATCCTGGAAAGCACATTCATATAATCTTGATTATCTGATAGATTAAAAAGCTCTTCCGGATCATTCTGCATGTCGTACAATTCGAATTCTGGTCTTTGGAGGTAGCTGCTTATTACCTTACCTGCGTATTTGCTTTTGCCCTGTTTTATTACACTTTGCCATGTGGCCGATTCCCACAAATCACTTGCCTGAGGATAGGGAAGCTCCCAGGCTATGTTCCAGATTAACTTGTATCTGCGATCCTGATAAACCCTCATTGGGTAGTACATGGTAATTTCATGAAAAGTATGCGAAGCAAAAACTTCATTGAAATCCGAATTAATTCCTTTGGGCAATTCATCCTTAAATGAACGGCCCTGAAAATAGGCAAATGGATCCTGCCAGGGCCTGCTGGTTTCTTCAATCCCTTCTCGGCCGGGAAACGCATTGTTTTCCGGTAGGATTCCCACCAGGTCCAGTATGGTAGGGGTTAAATCAGCCCAATTTACCATGGCATTGGAAACACTTCCTGCAAGGGAATTCCCGGGAAGTTTGATGATGCAGGGAAGATGCATTCCCGGGTCATAAAGGGTGGTTTTTGCACCAGGGAAGGCAATACCGTTATCGGAAATGTAAATTATTACGGAATTTTCCCATTTCCCAGCACTCTTCAGGTGTTCAAACAAACGCCCAAAACCCTGGTCCATTCTGTATACACTTTGATAATACTGGGCAAGTTCGGCTCTTGACTCAGGAGTATCAGGCAGATAGGACGGAACGATAACACTGTCGGGAGAAAATATCCGGGTCTCCACTCCTTCATACCCCTGTTCACGATTCCCAAACCGATTTGGTTTCTCCGGTATCTTTTCATCCACCTCCCCACTCCGGTGAGGATCAGAAACACAGAAATATAAGAAAAGGGGTTCCCGGGTATTTCTAATCAGGTCCCGGCAGTGGTCGGCCATCTCGACCCCATTCCTCTCATTTCCAAGCAGGGTAGTATCAAATTTATAAACTTCCCGGGGTGCAACATGGTATTTACCAATATTGGCACTTAAATATCCGTTCTCCGATAAGATAACCGGTAAAGTTTTCAAATTATCGTAGGCACTGAAATGGTGATAGGCGTGCGTATGCCCATACAAACCATTAGCATGATTGTAAATTCCGGAAAGAATAACGGAACGGCTGGCACTGCAGGAAGCCGAGGTACAATAAGCATTGGTCATCCGAATTCCCTCCCGTGCAAGGGCATCAAGATGTGGAGTTTGTATGATGTCATTTCCGTAGCATCCAAGATCGTCTCTCCCATGATCATCCGAAACCACCAGAATAATGTTCGGCAGGGTAGATGAAGGGGGTAAAATCCTTTCGTCCTTTCCCTCTTCATTGCAGGAAATAAAACTGCTGATGATTCCAAGGTATAAAATTTTATGATTCATTTGTTTGCGATTAGTTCTGGGGATCATAAATTGGATTGGGTACCGGCATGGAAGCCTCATGCTCTCTCCTCCATGTATCCAGAATCCGGGATAACTCAAGTTTCATGGCCGATTCTTCCCCTGCAAGGTTCTTTTCTTCTGAAGGGTCCTCTATCAGATTGTACAGTTCGTAATTTCCTTCCTCAAGAAACTGAATTAACTTGTAATCCCCATACCGAATGGCGGAGGCGGGTCTGCCACCCTGATTGCTGTAATGGGGATAATGCCAGAATATAGCTCTTTTTTCAAGACCTTGACCCCGCAAGATGGGTTTAAGGCTTGTTCCCTCCAAATCATTCACTGGAATCGAATACAGATCAGCCAGGGTTGGTAAAATATCGGTTCCAATCACAGGCTCCGAAGATTCGAATCCTTTTTTAATAACTTCAGGCCAATGGATAATAAATGGTTCCCGGATGCCACCCTCATAGATATACCCTTTTCCCTCCCGGTAAGGATGGTTCGTGGTTGCAGGGGTAAGAGGACCTTCCTTCACCGACAACCCTCCGTTGTCTGAGGTGAAAATTATAAGGGTATTTTGGGATCTACCCAGTTTCTTCAAAGCTTCCATAATTCTACCCACATTTTCGTCTACCGACTCTACCATGGCTGCATATTCAGCATTTGTGTGCAGGAATTCTCCCCCGGAGTGCAACTTGTTTCGATACTTTTCAACCAGATCAGGTCTGCCCTCTATGGGAATATGAACATTATAATAAGACAAATACAGCAGGAAGGGTCTATCCTCATTTTCCATTATGAAATCAAGGGCTTTATCTGTAAGTATATCTGTAAGGTAGTCCCCTTCCCTGCCCTCTTCTCTGAGGTTTGGAAAATCCCTTCTAATCCTTCCATCAGGGTATTCCCTTTCATACGGCCAGTAGTAACTTACGGGCATACCACTGTGGGTACCGGCTATATTCAGATCAAATTCATTGTCTTGCGGAAGATGACCCTCTCCCCCCAGATGCCATTTACCAATGGAAGCGCTTACCATGCCTGCATCACCTGACAGATCCCCCAGGGTATATTCATCCACTGGCAAAAAATGCCTGAACTCCGGTACCTTTAATTTTTTATCTGTTTCCAACCCTACTGCAGCCTGTCTGCCGGGTATGAAATCAGTAATATCAACACTTACAGGGTACTTGCCTGTCATTATGGATGCTCTCGAAGGAGAACATACCGGACAGGCAGCATAAGCCTGCGTAAATCTGATCCCATCCTTGGCAAGTTTGTCAATATTTGGAGTTTCATGAAAGTCATTTCCATAACAGGAAAGATCCGATACTCCCATGTCATCAACCAGGATAATAATAACTGCATCGGGCTGTGACAGGGCATTATCCTGGCCGGTATTGCAGGAGAATGCAAGAGGCAGCCCCAAAACGGGAAGCAAACCCCGGTAGCTAGTAGCACTCATAAAAAATAAATTTTATACCGTTAAAAGTACGAAGCAGGTAGGTTAGAACAAATTTAGATAAGGAAGTTCAGGTCCCTTCAGACTTAATGAAAAATTAACAATCGGTCAAACCGTTTGAATTCTGAAGGTAAGAGGGGAATTAACAAAAATGGGTATAATCAACGAGGAAAATTCACCTAAAATTCAAATAAAAATTGTATATTTAAGTGCTTTCATCTATATTAAAAGGTTAATTTAGGGTTAGCCTGTAAGTGAGGTGCATACCATTCGGTATGCACCTTTTTATTTGAATATAACCGGAAAGGAACCTGACAGGCTCGGGTTTCTTAAGGAAAAGTAATAAAGTCCGGGTTTGAGAAATCCCAGATCAATATTGTTGATTCCCTGATAGACTCTACCCTCCCAGGCAATCCTCCCCAAACTGTCCATCAGGAAGACCGACTCGGAGAATTCGGGAGATTGATAATCGAGGCTTACCTGACCGGCTGAAGGATTCGGGAAGATGGTTAACGAAATATCCGGATTATTCATATACCTAAGGGCCAAATTTTCCAAATTCATTTGAGTTAGAATCCTTTGAACCCATAAGGTATATTGTTTTCCTGAAGGATGGAGACCATCGGTGGCCACAAGATCAGGCTCATCAAGACCCATCCGGGAAATGTCCGTTATATTTACATAAGGAATTCCATATCGATCCGTAATCTTCTTATTTATTGCATTAAAAGCATCAATTTCATCCGAAGTCTCCTGCATTCCTCTGCCGAAAGGGGTAAATGCATAATCGGGAATGGAAAGTACAAAAACCATGTCCTTGTTCCCCTGGACATAGTTAAGGGCGATCTGGAGAAGCTCCTCAAATTCAGATTCGTATTCTGAAATAGACCGGTTTTGATATTGATTGTTGACTCCGATGAGGAGTGAAACCAGATTGGGTGCCAGATCAGGCGGGCTGGTTTCGAGAGAAAACAAAAGGTCTCCAGTGGTCCATCCAGTTACCGCCCTAATGTAGGTTTCCTCCACGGTGAAGCCCAATGATTCGAGACTATCCGATAGTTGCTCCGGCCACCTTTCTTCGGGAGCCACTTTTTTTCCAATGGTATAGGAATCACCTAATGCCAAAAATCTGAGTTTTTTGTCACCTGGGGTTATTTGGGCATAGAGATTTGAAAGTGACGAAAGCAGAATTAAAAGAAGGAAAAAATATCTCATAAGGTAGTACTTTTTAGGTATAAAACATATTATTATACTTTTGTTCAAATTATTACCCGTTATGAACAGGAACCCGGCATTTTTATTTCTTTTCGTGTTGCATCTTACCTTATGGGCAGGTCACGGAGATCTCCTTGCACAAGAGGCAAATACGCTGGAAGAAAAAGCTGACTTATTCTATGAAAATCAGGAATATGAAATTGCCGCAAT
>CAZNFR010000064.1:0-20790 GCA_964572225.1 uncultured Bacteroidaceae bacterium | reverse complement strand
TGAAAATCAGAATTTTATGTAAAAGTTTAACGAACCATTGATAATAGAAATTTAAATATCATGATATCATTATTTGTTGGCGTTAAATCCAGAGTGTTACTTTCGTTTTCTTTTAGTTTAATACTTTGTCAATCAGTTTATTCTCAATTAATTAAAGAGGATATTGATACAATTAATTTTTTTACAATTAGAGGTATACATGAGAATAGTTTAAAACAAAATAATTTTGATTCATTGATTGGTTCTGAAGCGCTTAAATCTTATTCTAAGAACTGGTTTCAAATATTTAAGCGTATTGATGAGAACGGATCTATGAATGGTTATGTGTCAAATGTAAGAATGCAAAACATAGGGAATAAAAAAAGTAGGTTTATTGAGCCATTGCCTTCATGGCAATTTTTAGGGCCTAAAGGTATACCCCCCCACAATTGGTAATGGATCTAAAGGGACTACTGGTGAGGGATGGGTAAATTCCGTTTTAGTTCAAGATAATACTTTATTTGTGGGTGGCAGACATGGTGGTTTATGGAAAACGAATGATAATGGCGACAATTGGCAGCCACTCACAGATGATATTGAAGGTATTAATGGGATAGCCTCAATTGCTATTGATCCGTTTGATGGCAATGAAATGATGTTGTTATCTTCAAAAGATTGGGAAGTAGGTATAATTAGTATGTCCAATGGTCTTTACACTAGCAATGACGGTGGTGTTACATGGAGTTTCAGAGAAATTAATATAGCTGGCGAACCATTTTACCCCAGCGCAAACTATAAAAGGTTGCCAAGGAAAATTATTTATCATCCTACAATTCAAAATAGAATATTTATTGTTACTCAATCATTTGTTATATTATCGAATGATGGGGGATTTTCTTGGACAATTGTTTATGATGGAGATTTTGATTGGTGGAGTTATGAGGTTGGGTTATACGATATTGAATTTGATACTGAAAATCCAGATATTGTTTATATAAGTGGTCATACTATTCAAGTCTCCCATGATGGAGGTATTTCTTGGAGCGATTTAACTAATTTGATCACAGGAAAAAGTAAGGTTAGACGAGCTGAAATGGCAGTTAGTGAATTATCGCCAGGAGATGTATGGTTTTTTATTGAAGACGGTACAGAGAGCTTATTAAGGTTTTCAGGAACTTTTCCTCCTCAACAACTAATTCTAAATTCAAATTTAACTGGTGGCCGGCAATGTCTGGAATGTGAAATTTCTAAAAATGATGCTGGCATTGTTTACTTAGCAGGTTTAAAAGCATTTAGATATAATCAATCGGATGGTTCTTGCACACCACTTCATAATACATACGGTGGACCTAGTGATATAAATTGGGTGCATACAGACATAAGATCAATGGTAGTTAAAGATATTGGAGGGCAAGATCAAGTAATTCTTGGGCATGACGGAGGTATAAGTTATACTCTTGATGATTACTCAAATGCCCAACAATCCTGGAATAATATAAGTGATGATGGAACAAATGGTTTGCAATTAACAGAATTTTATGGGATTGGGTCATCTGAAATTGAACCTTCTAGAATTATGGGAGGATGTCAGGATCTATCTGCGTTCTATTTTGATGGTGAAAATTGGTATCATACAGGAAGTGGTGATGGAGGTGAGACTGTTTTTAGTAGTCTGTATCAAAATACATTGTATCATCTGATCCCATGTTGTTATGGTCATTCACTCAAAAAGTCTATTAATGGAGGAGAGGATCTTTCAACAATATATAGTTTTTCTGGTAGTCGAAATGTTTTTTCGACGCTTACTAAAAAGCCATATAGTGATACCTTGTTAGTAGGTTGGAATAATATCCTCGTTTTTCCAGAGCCTCATTCAAGCGGAAGGTATTATAGTTTGAACCTTCCAAATTCAAGCAGAATAACTGATATCGAAGTTTCTGACTCTAACTTAAATCTAATTTATGCTTCTACAGATCAATATTTCGATTGGAAGGTAAACCCAATTGATTACTCTGATGCACTTTTTAGAACGGTCGATAATGGGACGACATGGAATGATATCAGTAGTAATATTTTTGGCCTAAGAGATGGTTTTATTACAGATATTGAAATAAATCCAAATAATGAAACCGAAATTTGGATAACATTTGGTATGTCAACAAAAAGTTCGAATCCTTTACTGACTAAAAAGATATATAAATCTTCAAACAGTGGTACTACTTGGGATCCTTTCGATACAGGTCTCCCTGAAGGTGTTCCTGTTTCTTGCATTGAATATGATCATGAGAATGATGTAATCTATATAGGTACTGATATTGGAGTTTTTTATAGAAGGAGAAGTACCAATGAATGGTTACCTCATAATACCGGATTACCCTACAAAATAATTACAGATATAGATATCAATAGAAAAGCTAACCGGTTAATGGTAGCAACAATGGGACGAGGGATTTGGAAAACTTCTCTTCTTTGCTATGAGCCAAATTTTCCATTAGTTATCGATAATTACCAAGTTTGGAGTGATGATCAGTTTAGTTGTGCCGACATAATTATTGAAAATGGAGGTACACTAGTGTTACAAGATATAACCTTGCAATTGTTCCCGGAAGCATCAATAATTATCAGAGGCGGGGGCTTTCTGAGGATGATCAATCAATCAAAAATAGAAAATTGCAATATGGAGATATTATCGGGTGGATATATAGAAATTGAAGATTTTTCCAAATTAATATTAAATTCAAATGATAATTTTAATCATGAAAAAGGAGCTCATTTTAATTTTAAGGAAGGTTCTATCGAAATTAACAGTGATTAGGTTACTTTCTTTAATTTCTGTTTTTAATCCTTTTCATATTCAATGTTTTTCCCAGGATTACTTAACAGTTGAAGAAATTTTCAATTATGAGATCGGGGATAGATTTCATTCCAAGTTTTCACATGCTCCTCCCAATGCGTTACGTGTCGAAATATTGAATAGATATTATTCGGATGGTCAGGATTCTATATTTTATATTCGGGCTGTATCCCGTTATTTTTGTTTTGATTACCAGGATCCTGAATCTGGTAATGAAGATTGCCAATATGAAGACTATGTTGATACCATTAGCTATACCCATCTCGATTCATTCATATATTCATATCCGGATCTTACGTATTTTGAACCTGATCGAGATGATCTGAGCTCTCATATGGAACAGGATACCTTAAGAGATTTTTGTGATTTACCCATAGAGAGGTTTATTTTCTTCTATGGAAGCGATGGTCTTGGAGATACTTACACATATGAGTTTTCTCCAGGATTAGGTCAGGTATATTTCCAGGAGTATTTGGGAGGTGGTTTTGTTTCAGAGAATTCTCTGTTTTATTTTAAAAAGGGTGAGATGGAATGTGGGACTCCGGATTTGACACCATTGGAGAATTATATTGACGCAGATGAAAGTATTATTTCTGTTTATCCAAACCCGGCAAAGGAGAATATAATCATTGAATCAAAAATATTAATTGAAAATCAACAAATCATTGTCTATTCACTTGATGGATTGAAGATGATTGAGTTTACCCTTTCCCCCTTACAAAAGAAGTGTATAAATACCTCACTTTTATCTAAAGGCATTTATTTAATAGTATCAAAAAGCAAAGTAAATGTGCAGAAAAGAATTGTTATACTTTAATCATTTTCTCCCGGATTTTTCATTAATTTTAGTATAGCTATGGGATCGCCTAAAAAACTTAGCAAGTATCGATTTATCACAAATAATTCATCCCGAAGGAATATGTATTTATTCCTCCACGGGAGTTAAAATAATTGACGAGGCTGTAGATGATTCTGAGTACGAAATCTCAGGATCTGATCTGAGTCCGGGTTGCTATTATATCAGAGTTATTTCTGCCGGACAAAGGCTGTACTCAGGAAGGTTTATGGTTTTGAAGCAATGATTGAAATTGCGGTATAGGTTGCTAAACTTTCCGGGGCCGCAGATGTTAGGTTTCTGATTAATGACCGAATGATACAATGAAAAATATACTTTTTTTCCTGGCTCTGTTTGGTACCGCTTCATTTCCGGCTTTCTCCCAGCTATCGGCAGAGGATCTCTCCTGGGCGGTGGCTGAGAAAATGCAGAGGGTGGAGAAATATGAGGCGGATGTGCTGATCAAAGTGGATGTGGATATGGTGAACATCAAGGACCGGGAGGCCAGGATATTTTTTGAACAACCGGATAAATTTGAGGTGAAGGCCAAAGGGATAGCCCTGTTGCCCAGAAAGGGTGCCGAAATGGAATACCTGGCGCTGCTGAATGAGGAGTTTACGGCCATTGAGGAGGGGACAGAGGTGCTGGATGGGGTTACAACACGGCTGATCAAGGTGATTCCCATGGGATCGGATTCGGATATTGTGCTTGCCCGGCTTTGGATAGATGAGGAGAATCTGCGGATTGAAAAAATGGAGACCTTTACCAAATCATCCGGTACCTATCTGGTTGATTTTGCTTTTGCGGATCATCCCTATGACCTTCCCGACAGCATAAGGGTAGAGTTTGATGTTCAGGATATGAGTCTGCCGGCTGCAATGACCGGCGATCTCGAGGCTTTAAGCAAGAAGCTGGACCGCAAAGGCGCTACCCGGGGGATTGTGATCCTCGAGTATTCAAATTATAAGGTAAACGCAGATTAGATCACCCCAAGTTCCTTCCCGATCTTTGTAAATGCCCGGATGGCTTTCTCCAGATGCTGCTGTTCATGGGCAGCAGAAAGCTGCACACGGATGCGCGCCTGATCTTTGGGTACTACCGGGTAATAAAAGCCGATCACATAAATCCCTTCATTCAGCAACCTGGCTGCAAATTCCTGCGAAAGCTTCGCATCGTAAAGCATTACCGCACAGATGGCCGATTGCGTAGGTTTGATATCAAAGCCGGCTTCTTTCATTTTCCCGATAAAAAAGTCGGTATTCCGGTGAAGCTTATCCTGCAGTTCATTGGTAGCATCCATCATATCGATCATCTTTATCCCTGCAGCTACCACTGCCGGTGGAAGGGAATTGGAAAATAGATAGGGTCTGGAACGCTGACGGAGCATTTCTATCACCTCCTTTCTCCCGGTGGTAAATCCGCCAATAGCCCCGCCAAAGGCTTTTCCCAGGGTACCGGTAATGATATCCACCTCGCCTCTGATGTTATACAGTTCGGTCACTCCTTTTCCGGTTTCACCCACCACGCCGTGAGAGTGACATTCATCTACCATTACCATGGCATCGTATTTTTTAGCCAGCTCAACCATTTTGTCTACGGGAGCCACATGACCGTCCATGGAGAACACCCCGTCGGTCACAATTACCCTGAAGCGCTGTGCCTGAGCCTCCTGCAGTTTCGTTTCAAGATCGGCCATGTCGGCGCTTTTATAGCGATAGCGCTGGGCCTTGCAAAGTCTAACCCCGTCGATAATGGAAGCATGGTTGAGCTCATCGGAAATGATGGCATCCTCTGCGCTAAGAATTGGCTCAAAGACACCTCCATTGGCGTCGAAGGCAGCTGCATAAAGTATGGTGTCGTCCGTGCCGAAATAATTTGCGATCTTCCTCTCAAGCTCCTTGTGAAGGTCGGTGGTGCCACAAATGAAACGAACGGATGACATTCCATAACCATGGGAGTCGAGTGCATCTTTTGCCGCTTTCACCAGTTCCGGATGATTTGAAAGTCCGAGATAATTATTAGCACAGAAATTCAGGACCTCCATCCCGTTGTCCAGTTTTATTTCGGCTCCCTGAGGGGATACGATGATCCTTTCATTTTTGTACAATCCGGCCTCCCGGATCTCTGCCAGTTCATTCTGAAGATATTCTTTTATTTTTCCGTACATAATGTCATTTTTTAGCAAATCTATGAAAAAAGAATTGCCGGGTTCACGTCAATTAAGTTTTTCGCGGATCTTCTCCAACATAACACCGGTCATTTTTTCCAGGTCATATTCGTAGGTGAATCCCCAGTCTTTCCTGGAAACCGAATCATCTATACTCTGAGGCCAGGAGTCGGCAATGGCCTGACGAAAATCAGGATTATAGGATATTTCAAAATCCGGCAAATGTTTTCGTATCTCCCTTGCCACCTCAGAAGGTGAAACACTGAATCCGCCCAGATTATAAGCACTGTGAATACTCATTTTCTCCCGGGGTGCCTCCATCATGTCAATGGTAGCTTTGATTGCATCCGACATAAAAAGCATGGGAAGTGAGGTGTTTTCGGTGAGAAAGCATTCATATTTCCCACTTCGGATGGCCTCGTAATAGATCTCCACCGCATAATCGGTGGTGCCCCCACCTGCTTCGGTCTTATAGCTTATCAATCCGGGATACCTCACACTTCTCACGTCCACCCCGTATTTGTTATAGTAATAATCACACCATCTTTCACCCGCCAGCTTGGATACCCCGTACACGGTGATGGGTTCCATAATGGTAAGCTGGGGTGTGTTGAGCCGGGGGGTAGTGGGACCGAACACAGCGATGGAACTGGGCCAGAACACCTTTTTCACATCCTCTACCATTTTGGCAATCTCCAGCACGTTCAGCAAGCTTTCCATATTGATGTGCCAGGCCTGTACCGGGAGTTTCTCGGCGTTGCCTGAAAGGACGGCCGCCAGGTGATAGATCTGTGTGATCTTATGCCGGATGATGAAATGGATGAGCTGTTTATCGTCCATTACATCCAGGACCTGGAAGGGTCCTTCTTCGACCACATCGGGGGGACCCGGTTTTATGTCGGTCGCGAAAACATTAAAGGCACCATGGATCTTTCGAAGCTCGGTGACAAGCTCGGAGCCGATTTGTCCTGCAGCTCCGATAACGAGGATTCTTTCCATATCAAAATTAGGGATTTACCGGTTTTGATCAACCGGGGTAAATAATCGTCGAAAATAGGAAATCGGGACTGCTAAAAAAATGATTAATAACATGGAGTTAGGCAGGTCAATTCCCTCCCAGTCCGAATTCTTCTCCCGGTGGATCATTTTTGCTGCTTAGGTACAGTAACCGGCTTTCATGGCTGTCGAGAATGAGGTTCAGGGTTTTCAGACTCCCCAGGGCTTCACTTTTAAAATTGAGCCATTCATACACAAATGCCTCCTCAAAAGGGCACAGGGTATTCAGGGGGTAATTCACCGTCTTTTTCTCACCGGATGTGTTAACAAACAGGATTGCCATGGCTTCATTTTCCGGGTAGTTCCTGACGGCGACTTTTACTTCTTCGGGGGAGTCCCATAGTGGCAGACTGGCGGTATGGGGTTGGTCGCCGGGTTCGATGAACTTCCAGAGGGTCATAAACTCCTCTTTTACTGTGGGGAAACGGCAGGAGGTAGTGATCATCCCTCCCATGATCCCGTTATAGAGGGCAATGGAATATTTTTCTACCTCACTGAGCCCCATTTTATCGCCCGACCGGAGGTAGAGCACATCGGGATCGTTTTGCCAGAGCACATTATTGAAGAACTGTCCGACATACATCTCCCGGAACATATTGCCCACACCTTCGTCCGACCAGTTCCAGTGCACATCGTTACTCACCCTCATGCCATCCACAAAACCGATCATGGGCTGGAATGGAGAGATACACCCCAGCCAGAAACTGTCGTCGCCCATTTCCTCACGGATCATGGTAATCACTTCCCTGAAATACTGAACCGAGGTTTTGCCGGGGCTGTGCCTGCTAACCTTTTGGTTGTCCTGGAGTCCCCAATCCATAAAATCCGTTTTGTATAGCCTTACCCCCATCTCCCGAAAGGTTCTGAAAACCTTGCGGATGTATTCGAAGGCTTCCGGGTGACTGCTGTCCAGGATGTAAACATCCTCGTTCTCATTATCCCATTCAAGGATGATTTCCCCCTCAGCATCCCTGAGCAGCCATTCTTTATGTTCCCGAAAGATAAAACTGTTGGAGCTAACCATAAAGGGAGCCACCCAAATGCCGGGAGTATAGCCGTGCTCTTCAATTTTTCGAATGGCCGCTTCAATTCCCTCCGGGAAGGTTCCCCTGGGGGTGAGCCAGTCGCCATACCAGGCATATCCATCGTCGATCTGTACGGCCTGTATTCGCGGATCAGTATCCATCTTTTCCATATTTTCAAGGAACTCCTCCAGTATGCCGTAACTAAAATCTTTCTGAAACTCATACCAGGAGCAGTAATAGTAGCGCAGATTCTTATCCAGGATTACTTCATTGGACTCGGCCACTTCAACAGCCAGATTGTGAAATACCTCAAAAGGCCGGTTCCCGAATCTGAAGTGAATGGCCGGAAGGTTCAGCGTCCCTTCACCCCCGGGAATACCCTCGGTGGCGAAGCCCGATTCGACAAACAGCTTTTCCGAGTCGAGGTGCCGGTCAATGAGTCCAAACCGGTGCTGGCGGTTGTAAAAAGTAGTACGATGAAGATAATCTTTATGATCGAAAGCTGCCCAGGAAAGTGTATGTCCGACGGTATCCAGGAGTCCCGAGAACAGGTAGCTCTCGTAGCTCCAGACCTCTTCCTTTAGGACGGCCCTTTCAATTTTATTCCTTGCTTCCGGAAATTCGAAGATTCCGGAAGGACCTCCAAAGCCCATCCCCTGTTTATAAAAACGGTTGGCTCCGGTTATCTCACCCGAGGACAAAGGATGAATCCAGTCGGGCAACACTTCGAACCCGGATAGTGAGGTGGAAAGGGAAGGTTCCGGTTCGTTTTTCAGGGTGAGGATGATCTCCCGGCTCTCTTCCAGGAAATACCGGATCTCGTGTCCGCCGGTGATTTCGGTTACCTGTATTTTCAGGGGTTTTATGGATACCCCGTTGATGGCTGGGTACGCGTTGTTGATTCGTATGTCTTTATAAACCAGGTTGAAACTCCCGTCCCGGGAAACTTCCCAGAAGGAGGGGGCAGTCCTTTCCTGTCGGGTTTCGGCGGAAGGGTCCTGCTGATCGCAACCGGACAGGAGAAATAGAATAAGAATCAGCGCTGTAAGGGATTTGTTGAGGATGGGATGATTCATAGCAGAAAATTTGTTAATCCTGAAAAATCAAAATTAAAGAATTATTCCCTGATTCCGGAAACCACCCCCATGTTTGCCGGAATTTCTCACCTGAATGATATCCTGATATTTTTATATCTTTACGGAACTAATCAAACTAAAAACCCCCATTTTATGAAACTTTCCTACAGTTTACTCGGAACCGCAGCCTTGGCAGCCACCCTTTCCTCCTGCCAGAATGCGGATAAGCCCTCAGAAAACGAAAGGCCCAACATTCTGTTTATCATGTCTGATGACCATGCATACCAGGCCATCAGCGCGTATCAGGACCATTTGATTGAAACTCCCAACATTGACAGGATTGCCAATGAGGGTATCCTGTTCTCGAATGCCTGCGTTACGAATTCCATATGTGCCCCATCCCGGGCAGTGATTCTGACCGGTAAGCATAGTCATATCAACGGCAAGATTGACAATCATTTTCCCTTCGATACTACTCAGATCACCTTTCCACAGCTATTCCAGGAGGCAGGGTATCAGACGGCCATGTTTGGTAAACTTCATTTTGGAAATAGCCCAAAAGGAATAGATGAGTTTAAGATTCTTCCCGGACAGGGAAATTATTACAATCCTGATTTTATCACCAATGAAGGGACGATCCGGGTTGAGGGCTATTGTACGGATATCATCACCGACATGACGCTCGACTGGCTTGAGAACCGTCGGAATGAGGAAGATCCCTTTCTGTTGTTTTATCTTCACAAGGCTCCCCACCGGGAATGGAATCCTGCAAAACGGCATTATACCGAATTTATTAACCGAACTTTCCCGGAACCTCCAACCCTTTTCGATGATTATTCCAGCAGGGGTTCGGCAGCCAGAGAAGCGGAAATGAATATTCTGGAGCATATGAACTGGGCGGGAGATTCAAAAATCTACCCAGAAGTTATGGATGAGCTGGGAATAGAACCCACCTCCGATTGGGATAAACGGGCTTTGACCGGAAAGCTGGATAGGATGACTGAAGAGCAAAGGGCCGATTGGGACGCGGTTTACGGTCCGATGAATGAAGAGTTTAAGGAAATGTACCCTGACATGGACAGGGAAGATCTGATGAAATGGCGTTATCAGCGCTATATGCAGGATTACCTTGCCAGCATAATGGCGGTAGACGAAGGTGTGGGAAAGGTATTGGATTACCTGGAGGAAGCCGGACTGGATGAAAACACCCTGGTTATCTACACTTCCGATCAGGGATTTTACCTGGGTGAACATGGCTGGTTTGACAAGCGGTTCATTTATGACGAATCCTTCAAAACTCCATTGCTTATAAAATGGCCGAAGAAAATTGCCGCCGGAACGAAGAACGACGAGATGGTTCAGAACCTGGATTTTGCCCCTACTTTCCTGGAGGCTGCCGGTATTCCTGTTCCTGAAGATATGCAGGGCGAAAGCGTCATGCCTTTGCTGACGGGTGAAAATGATCAATGGGACCGGGAAGAGGTTTATTATCACTATTATGAATATCCATCGGTTCATATGGTAAAAAGGCATTACGGCATCGTTACCAAGGAATACAAACTGGCTCATTTTTATTACGATGTGGATGAATGGGAATTGTACGACCGTTTAAATGATCCTCTGGAATTGAAGAATGTGTATGATGATCCTGAATACGCCACAGTGGTGGAAGATCTTAAGGAAAGACTGGATGCCCTGAGAGTAAAATACAAGGATTCTGCCGAACTCGATGAATTTTACATCGAAAAGTACCGGGAGATGGGCATGATCAAAGATTAATCATCCTATGGATGAACTGTTGGAAAACTCTCCTGCCGAATATACCTGGCAGGAGAGTTTTTTTATGGAAAAAAGGAAGTAAGTGGTTACATTTGGTGAATATAATTGATTAGCACCATGAGAACCTCTGCCATTCTGGGAAGCGCAATTCTGGCCGTTTCCTGCAACTCAACCGAAACCTCCAATCAGGAAAAAGCAACTCACCCCAACATCTTAATTATCTACGTAGATGATCTGGGATATGGGGATTTATCCTGTTATGGAGGGACAGGATTAGTGACGCCTAACGTGGACAAGCTGGCAGCAGAGGGAATCCGTTTTACCCAGGCCTACAGTGCTGCTGCCACCTGCACTCCTTCGCGGTATTCAATGCTCACGGGCGAGTATGCATTTCGCAATCAGGCCCGGGTATTGCCTGGGGATGCAGCTTTATTGATTGATACCCTTAAGCCTACTCTGCCTAAAATGCTGAAGGAACATGGATATTCCACCGGGGTGGTAGGGAAATGGCATCTCGGATTGGGTGACGGAAAGGTGGACTGGAACGGGGAGATAAGTCCGGGTCCGCGGGAAACCGGTTTTGATTACTCCTTTCTTATCCCAGCAACGGGAGACAGGGTTCCTACGGTATACGTTGAAAATCACAGGGTTGTAAATGCAGATCCGGATGATCCTATTGAAGTGAGTTATGGGGAAAAGACAGGGGACTGGCCCACCGGACTAAGTCATCCGGGTATGCTAAGACAACCGGCCGACACCCAGCATAGTGGTACCATTGTAAACGGGATCAGCAGGATTGGTTTTATGACGGGAGGGACGAAAGCCCTGTGGAAGGATGAGGATTTTCCGGATATACTGACTTCAAAGGCTTTTGAATTCATGGAAGATAACCGGGAGAGTCCTTTCTTCGTGTATTTTTCCTTTCATGATATTCATGTGCCGAGGGTTATTCATCCCCGATTTGAGGGACTCTCGGGAATGGGTCCCCGGGGCGATGCCATTGCCCAGGTCGACTGGGTTACGGGGGAGCTCATCCGCAAGCTCAATGAACTCGGGCTGGCACAGAACACCCTGGTATTTTTTAGCAGCGATAACGGTCCGGTTCTGGACGACGGGTATTCGGATCAGGCTGTGGAACTGTTGGGTGATCATAAGCCTGCGGGACCACTCAGAGGAGGAAAATACAGCATTTTTGAAGCCGGAACGCGTATGCCTACGATTGTATGGTGGCCTGGAAGGGTGGAACCCGGGGTGAGTGACGCGGTTATAAGTCAGACAGATCTCTATGCAACGCTCGCAAAGCTCGTGGGGCACGAGTTGGAGTCAGGCGAAGCGCCCGACAGTGAGGAGCTTCTGGACGCCCTACTGGGGCTTAGTGAGGAAGGTCGCAGGATACATTTGGAAGAAGCATTTGCCTATGCTTTGAGGGAGGGTGACTGGAAATACATACGGCCGCAGGAAAAGCTTGACTTTATTGAAAAGGTAAAAGGTATTGAAAGCGGGCACAGTAGTGAGGATCAGTTATACAACCTGGCTGAGGATCCCGGTGAAACCCGCAACCTGGCAAAGCAATATCCGGAAAGAACCGCTGAAATGAAAGCACGTCTGTCGGAAATTCTTGCAGCACCTACCCGCAAGGGGTATTAAAATTTTCCATCCCGCAGCGAAGTATTATCTTTGGGGAAAACTTTATTTATGTCCACCAATCTCGTACGAGTGCGTTTCGCTCCGAGTCCGACAGGTCCCCTTCATATTGGCGGACTCAGAACGGCATTGTTTAACTATCTCTATGCCCGCAAATATAATGGCACATTCATTTTACGAATTGAGGATACCGATCAGCTGCGGTATGTACCCGGAGCGGAAGAGTATATCATTGAGTCACTGAAATGGTGTGGAATAGAACCGGACGAGGGCGTTTCCAAAGGAGGGGATTACGGACCTTACCGACAGTCGGAAAGGAAGAACCTCTATCATCAGTATGCCGAGAGTCTGGTTCTTTCGGGCGAGGCTTATTATGCATTTGACACCCCTGAAGAACTGGATAAACTGAGGGCTGAAATGGAAGTCAGGGGAGAAACCTTTATTTATGATTACAAGGCCCGCGAACAATTAAAGAATTCTTTAACCCTGGATAGCAGGGAAGTGGACCGCCGTCTCGATAGCGGAGAGCCCTATGTGATCCGTTTCAAATTTTCTGAGAACCAGGAGATTGTGATGAACGATGTGATAAGGGGAAGGGTAGTGATACACACCTCTACGCTCGACGATAAGGTGTTATACAAGTCGGATGGAATGCCCACCTATCATCTGGCCAATGTAGTGGATGACTACCTGATGAAGATTACCCATGTGATAAGGGGGGAGGAGTGGTTACCTTCCCTGCCCCTGCATGTCAGTCTTTACCGTGCACTGGGCATTGAGGATGACATGCCTCAGTTTGCACATTTGCCCTTGATCCTTAAGCCCAATGGCAAGGGGAAGCTGAGCAAGAGGGATGGAGATAAGGGAGGCTTTCCCGTTTTCCCTTTAAACTGGAAGGATCCTGAAAGCGGAGAGGTATTCCCGGGATACCGCGAATCGGGGTATTTTCCGGATACCTGTATTAACATTCTCGCTTTTCTGGGCTGGAACCCGGGAACGGAGCAGGAACTTTTCAGCCTGGATGAGTTGGTGGAGGAGTTTGATCTTGATAAAGTAGGTAAGTCGGGTGCCCGGTTTGATCCTGAGAAGGCAGGATGGTATAACCATCAGTACCTGCAGAATAAGGATCCGGCGGTGTTGGCTGAGCATTTTGCTGAGATCCTGAAGGAAAAGGGGATTGAAGCCGAAAAGAATTATGTGGTTAACGTAGTTGAGATGGTTAGGGAAAGGGCCGGATTTGTCCATGAGATGTGGGATCATTCCGACTTTTTCTTTCGTGCGCCAGAGGATTTCGAAGCCAAGGCGGTAAAGAAACGCTGGAAGGAGGGTACCGGGGAATCGATAGCCCGGTTGGCAGAGGTATTGGAAAAGCTGGATGATTTTGGGGCGGAAAACATGGAAAAGGTGGTCAAAGCTTTCATTGAGGAGAATGAATTGGGGATGGGGGCAATCATGAATGCCTGGAGGCTGGCTCTTGTGGGGGATCTCAAGGGACCGGGTCTGTTTGAGATCTCTTCTATGATCGGAAAGGATGAAACCCTTTCCCGAATGAAATTTGCAATTGAAAGACTGGGTTAATCATGGCATTTCTTCCCGGGGAAGAGGACTATATTGATATTCATTCACACAGGGCATCCGCACCTGGGGGGGTATTCCGTTTGTATAATCTTTTTCTGGATGATTATGCAGGGGAGTGCCCGAAACCCTTCAGTGTGGGATTCCATCCCTGGCATATTTCAAAAACCACGCGGACAGAGGATATATCCCGGCGGCTTGGTCTGGCGGCCGGGGATGAGAATGCATTTGCCATCGGGGAGTGCGGACTGGATAAGGTGATTCCTGCCGGATTGAATTTTCAGAAGGAGATCTTTCTGAAGCACATCGGGTATTCGGAGGAAAGTGGAAAACCGCTGATCATTCATTGCGTAAAGGCTTATAATGAGCTGATTGAGATCCGCCGGGACTTTCAGGCAGAGCAGTCCTGGATTGTTCATGGATTCAACAGTAGCCTGGCCATGGCTGAACAATTGATTTCTCATGGGATGTACATTTCGATCGGGGAAAGGATACTCCGTAAGAAGGAAAAGTCTGAAGAAATTCTGTTGGGGCTCCCCCTGGAGAGCATTTTTTTTGAAACGGACGACGACGAGATTGAGATTGAAACCCTGTATGCTGAGGTAGCCTCTTTGAGGGGGCTGGAGATTCCATCGCTTAAGAAGGCCATTCACCAAAATTTTCTAAAGGTTTTCAGCAAATGAGTTATCCTGAGTGGCAGCAAAGAACCCTTCTCCTTACCGGGGAGGAAAAGCTGGACAGGCTGGGCAAGGCTCATGTCCTTATTGCCGGACTAGGGGGAGTGGGAGCCTATGTGGCCGAGATGCTGGGGAGAGCCGGTATAGGCAGGCTAACCCTGGTAGATGGTGACCAGGTAAGTCCGTCCAACCGGAATCGCCAGCTGATTGCACTGAGCAGTACGGAGGGGAAATACAAAACCGAGCTAATGGAAGAGAGGCTGAAGGATATTAATCCGGAGATTAAGATAACCAGACACACGGTCTACATGGCCGATGAGGTGGTAGACAACATTCTGACACAGAAGTTTGATTATGTGGCTGATGCCATAGATACCCTATCGCCCAAGGTTTTCTTTATCAGGAAGGTATTTGAGA
Organism: uncultured Bacteroidaceae bacterium; assembly: GCA_964572225.1. GTDB lineage: Bacteria > Bacteroidota > Bacteroidia > Bacteroidales > CAZNFR01. The sequence continues at coordinate 5,706 of CAZNFR010000064.1, read as the reverse complement.
AGGGCTATCCCCTGGTCAGTTCCTTTGGCAGCGGAGGAAAGTATGATCCCCTGCAGATCAGGGTGAGTGATGTATCGGAGTCGCATACCTGCCGGTTTGGTCATGTGGTCAGGAAGCAGTTGCACAGGTTAGGAATACGGGAGGGCTTTAAGGTGGTATTCTCAACCGAGAAGGTGGATCCGTCGACCATCGTTGAAGTGGAAGGAGAAAGAAACAAAAAATCAGCTGTGGGCACCATTTCCTATATCCCACCTGCATTTGGGATTGCCATGGCGAGTGTGATCATAAGGGAAATTGCTGAGATTCCCTATTAGATTCTTTCCCTGATTCCTTTTGATTCCCTTGGTTTTCCATTACTTTTACATGTCTAACCATAATCTGATTACCCATATGAGAACCCTGATCACCCTGTTGTTATTCATCACGGGCGGGCCACTTTGGGCCCAGCTCCATGAATGCGGCACAGATTATACCGATCAACGCAACGGGCAGGTTTATCCTACCGTTCAGATTGGCCAACAGTGCTGGATGGCCCGAAATATGAATATTGGCACTCCGGTATTTGATCATGCGCAATCGGACAACGCTGAGATTGAAAAAACCTGTTACCGGAATCTTCCTCTTAACTGCAAGGTTTACGGAGGATTGTATACCTGGGATGAGGCCATGCAATACAGCAGGATTGATGGATCGACCGGGATTTGTCCGGATGGCTGGCACATTCCTTCCGTGGAGGACTGGCGGGAGCTGACGGCTTTTTTGGGGGAGGATACGGCAGGTATGAAAATGAAGGTTACTTCTGAAGGTTATCCTTCCTGGGATGGCACCAATTCCAGCGGATTTTCGGCATTGCCTGCCGGAGGGGGATATGCCGGTTCCTATCACCGGATCAATTCCTGGGCCTTGTTCTGGAGTTCAACGGAGAACGGTAATGACAGGGCCTGGTTTACCCAGCTCGACAATTACTGGTATGTGGCTCCGCCGAAATACCTCAGTCTGATCATCGATAACTACTATCAGAAATTCAACGGGATGTCTGTCAGATGCATCCGTAACCGCTAAAACCAATACAATGCAGAATATCAACCTAACCAAAAGAAAAATATTACTGGGTCAGGGTGCCCTTGCGGGACTTTTACTTTCCGGCTGCGTATCTTCGGAAGAAGAGGGTTCGTTTCACGAAGAGCTGGGTTTCCGGCCCAACATACTGTGTCTGGTCACCGAAGATATCAGTCCGCTGCTCGGCTCCTACGGGGATCCCGCAGCCTACACACCCAATCTGGACAGGCTTGCGGAAGAAGGCATACGTTTTACACAGGTCTTTTCGGTATCGGGGGTATGTGCACCCAGCCGAGCTGCCCTGATTACAGGAATGTATCCTACAAGTTTCGGAGCCAACAATATGAGGACCAGTCGGAAGGATCTTCCCGAGCTCAAGGGTTGTCCTCCCTACGAAGCCACTCCGGGTCCGGAGGTAAAATGCTACACCGAGTTTTTGAGAGCAGCGGGTTTTTACACTACCAATAACGACAAGGAGGATTATCAGTTCAGGGCGCCGGGGACTGCCTGGGATGAGAGCAGTCGTTCGGCTCATTGGAGGGACCGGCCGGAAGGCATGCCTTTCTTTTCCATTTTCAATTTTATGAGGTCACATGAGTCGCAGATCTGGGGATGGCTGGACGAGCCGAAGGCAGTTAAGCCGGAGGATGTGCCTGTGCCGCCCATTTATCCTGACAATGAAGTGGTACGGAAGGATCTTGCCACCTTGTATACCAATATTACGATTATGGACCGTGAGGTTGGAGAAGTGATTGCCCAGCTGGAAGAGGACGGTCTGCTGGATTCGACCATTATCATTTTTTATTCGGATCATGGAGGACCTATGCCCCGGGGTAAGAGGGAAATTCTGGACAGCGGACTCAAGGTTCCCATGATTATACGTTTGCCGGGGGGCAGACTGGCGGGTACGGTGAATGAAGAGCTGATCAGCTTTGTGGATATCCCTGCCACCATCCTTTCGCTCGCGGGTGTGGAGATCCCGGAATACATGCATGGTCAGGCCTTCATGGGTGATCAGGAGGGGGAACCCAGGGAATACATTTTTGCTGCACGCGATCGTATGGATGGGCAAACCGACTGTCGAAGGGCGGTCAGAGACAAGCAGTATAAGTATATCCGGAACTACATGCCGGAGGTAGGGGCTTATCAGCCTATACAATTCAGACTAAATATTCCTACCATGAATGAGTTGCTGAGAATGAAGGATGAGGGAAGTCTGAATGAGGACCAGATGTATTGGTTCAGGACTTCCAAGGAGTTGGAAGAACTTTACGATGTGGAAAAAGATCCCTGGGAGTTAAAGAATCTTGCGGGGGATCCTGAATATCAGGAAGTAATGGAAAGGATGAGGAAGGCCCACCTGGACTGGATGGAGGAGATTGGGGATCCGGGACCCATTCCTGAGAAGGAGTTGGTAGAGTCGATGTGGCCCGGGATGGAGCAGCCGGTTACGGAGGATCCGGTAATCAGGGTGGCAGACGGTGAGGTGAGCATAGAATGTGCAACTCCCGGTGCCTCGGTAGCTTACCAGGTGAACGGGAGGGGATATACTGTGGGACTTAGTTTTTTGTATACCGGGCCATTTGTGGTTCAGGAGGGGGATGAGGTAAGTGCTCAGGCTTTCAGGATCGGGTTTAAGCCCAGTGCAAAGGTGGTTTCTGAATAAGGGATTCTGGCTGGTGGAGGGTATATATGGAAAATTGTCTGATATGATAAAATCTTTTCGACTCATACCGGTATTCATTCTGTTTTTGTTTGTTTCAAATTTTTGTGCTTCGCCCGGGGATCCGGAAACAGATCCGGCGGGTTCTCTGTTTATCATAGGAGGGGGGAGCAGGCCACCCGAAATGGTGAGGGATATGATACGGTTGAGCGGGACCGACACAGCAGGGTATATTTTGATCCTGCCCCTGGCCAGTTTGGAGCCCGACACCTCTTTTTATTACGCTTCCAGACAATTCAGGAAGGAAGGGGTTGAGGATATCCGTGAGTTGAGACCGGGAAGAGGAGGGCTGGATGAAGAGCAATATGCCATGCTTGCAGGAGCTTCGCTTGTTTACCTGCCCGGGGGTTCGCAGGGAAGGTTTATGAACTCGGTTCGGAACACCAATACGGTGGATGCGATATTTGAGGCATACCGGGGAGGGGCGATGATAGCCGGGACCAGTGCGGGTGCGGCGGTGCAGAGCCGGTTGATGATCACGGGGGATCAGAAGAAGCATCCTGAATATACCGGGTATTTTGAGACGATTGAGGCTGATAATATGATTTTGGAAGAGGGATTGGGATTGATTGAGGATGTGATTATCGATCAACATTTTATTCAACGCCAGCGGTTAAACAGATTGATCGCGGTTATTCTTGAGAATCCGGGATATTTGGGAGTGGGAATTGATGAATCGACGGCCATACATGTGAAGGGAGATTCGGCGACGGTCTACGGGGTGAGTCAGGTGATCGTACTTGGACATCCGGAGGGGAGGACGGCTTTACAGGACGGACTGTTGGGGGGTCATGATCTCAAGCTGTCGGTTTTGTTGCCCGGTGAGAGTTTCAGGCTTAGGTGATCGATGTTTGACTGCTTACAAATTGTGAGGGTGTATTTTGCAGAATTAAGGGAATAACCCAATTTTATACCGATATTTAGTCCTGCAGAAAGGTCAAAACAGATTTTATATGTCCATAAAGATTGAACAATTAACCCGGGTTTACGGGGAACAGGTGGCGGTGAACAACATATCCTTCGGGGTGGGTAAGGGAGAGATTGCCGGATTTATTGGTCCCAACGGGGCGGGAAAATCCACTACCATGAAGATTATCACCGGATTTCTGACTCCGACAGCGGGGAAGGTATGGGTTTCCGGTTTTGATGTAAGTGAGCAAGCCATGGAAGTGAAGAAAAGGATAGGGTATTTACCCGAGAACAATCCTTTGTACCCTGAGATGTACATCCGTGAATATCTGGGTTTTGTGAGGGATCTTTACGGGCTGGGGAGGAAAAACGGAAATCTGGTTGAGAAGGTGGTAGAGATGACGGGATTGGGGCCTGAGGTACATAAGAAGATCGGGGAGCTTTCCCGGGGATATCGACAGAGGGTGGGTCTCGCGCAGGCGATCATTCACGATCCTGAGGTATTGATTCTGGATGAGCCTACCAGCGGACTGGATCCCGGGCAGATAGTGGAGATCCGGAATCTGATTTCTTCCCTGGGTAAGGAGAAGACGGTGATTCTTTCGACGCATATCATGCAGGAGGTGGAAGCGATTTGCGACCGGGTAATCCTGATAGACCGTGGGGTTATTAAAGCTGACGGCACTCCTGCAGAGATCTCGGTTATCAAACCCGGGGGTACCATGACGGTTCAGATAGAGTTTGATAAGAATCCGGATACCGCAGAAATAGGAAAACTGGATGGAGTTTTAAGAATAAAGGAACTGGGAGAAAATCGATTGTTGATCGAATCATCGTCTGACAAAGATCTTCGGCCGGTCTTATTTAAATGGGCGGTAGATCATGAACTCACGGTGCTTTCCATGCAAAAAAAGGAAAAGACCCTGGAGGAGGTTTTCCGGGAGTTGACGGGAAAATAAAAAAACCCGGCTTGGAAGTCGGGCCTGAGGTAAAAAATCTCAAAAATTTCTTATTCGCAGCCGGGAAGGTTTCTCTTCTTGGCGGCGGCTCTTTCTTCGAAAACGCCTACCATGGCTTTGGTGTAAGCTTCACAGGCTTTTTCGTATTCCACATTTCCTGAATAGGCATTACCCAGCTCGAAATTGATAGCGGCAATCTGCAGTTCGTTGGTAGCTTTTTCGAGTGCTTTGAGTCCGTGTTCAACGGCTTTATCGTATTCGATCATACGATTGTAAATGCTGGAAAGCTGGTAATGGGCATCAGTATTGTCAGGATCGTATTGAATAGCCGATTCAAAAGCTTCGATGGCATAGCTATAATCCTCATCGAACTCCTCCATATCTTCGAGTTCAATTTTGCCAAGATCCACAAAATATTTACCCAGGGCTGTCTGCGCGGTTTCGACGGTTTCGGCGTCCCCTTTGGATTGTCCCAGTTCGATAGCTTTTGCGAGGGCTTCGATCATTGCGTCTTCCTCAAATTTTTGCTGATGAACGAGGCCTTTTCCGAGGTAGGCCTTGGGATAATCGGGAGCGTATTTCACGGCGTGCTCAAACATTTTTTCTGCTTCGGCCAGGTCGGCTGATTTCATTTTCCGGGTACCTACACCGGTAAGCAGGGTGGGCAGGTAGCGCATGGCTTTTTGCGAAAATTCCTGATTGTTATCGTATTGGGCAGCCAGATCTACTGTGTTTTCCAGGTATGGAATGGCATTTTCGTAATCTTTCTGCTTGATATAAGCGATGGCGATCTGATAATTCATCAGAGGGATTTGTTCTTTGGCCTTTGCAACCAGATCATCGGCTTCGGCACCCACTTGTTCGCCGAGGGTAAGCACCTCATTCAGGTCGTCCAATGCAGCCTGAAATTCTCCTCTATTAATATTGTCTGCACCCTCATTGAAAGTAGCAACAACATCTTCGTAAGACTGTGCCTGGAGAAGCCCGCCGGCGAGGGCAAAAACAAACACGAAAATCATTTTTAACGGTCTCATAATCATCTTTTTTGGTTTGCGG
>CAZNFR010000063.1:0-21229 GCA_964572225.1 uncultured Bacteroidaceae bacterium | reverse complement strand
CACCAGCAGGTTGGTATTCTCGATCCCCGCATTGTTAAGTCCTTCGTAGGCAATCCCCCCGGTCAGGGATCCATCGCCGATCACCGCCACCACATTGCGGTCATCCTCCCCGTTATGTCGGGATGCCAGAGCCATACCCAGGGCTGCCGAGATGGAGGTGGATGAATGTCCGACGCCAAACGCATCGTACTCGCTTTCCGAAGGCTTGGGAAATCCACTGATGCCGTTTAATTTCCGGTTGGAATGAAAGTTATCGCGGCGGCCGGTCAGGATCTTATGGCCGTAAGCCTGGTGGCCCACATCCCATACCAGCTTGTCATACGGAGTATTAAAAACATAATGAAGTGCAACGGTAAGTTCAACCACTCCCAGACTTGCACCGAAATGACCGGGATTGGAGGAAACCACATCAATAATGAAATTGCGCAATTCCCCACTGACACTGATCAGGTCGTCGACAGACAGTTTTTTCAGATCGTCGGGGGAATCTATCCCGGAAAGCAAGGGATACAGGCTTTTTTCCATCGGCCGCAGGCTTTAAACTTTTCAAAGGTATAAAATTTCCGGATATATGGGAAAAATTGCTTGATGTTCAATAAATTATTGATATTCATCCAAAAACAATCCGGCTGTAGGACTTTCACTTAAACTATTTCCGGAAGCCGTTTATTTTATGACTCTGCTGTTAATAAAAATCCCTTCCTGCTCGTGATAAATTTGCTAATTTTCCGTTTTAAAGAAAACATGCTATGAGAAATCTGATATATCTTTTCGTGATAGCCTCTTTGTTTTCCTCCTGTGTTCCCGCCCAGCGTTTTCGCGAGGTTGACAGGAAGAGCACTCAACTGGAGGATGAAAGGGACCGGCTCATGATGCAGAATGAGCAGCTAACGGTTGAAAATACCGAGATGAAGGCCCTGATGGACAGGGTGGATGAGCAATTGGAGGAGGCTCGTGAAGACAGTATCGCTTACACCCGTGAGATTCAGGATCTGGAAACTGAGATCGAACAGCTCACCCGTAAATACAATGACCTGCAGGCCACCCACGATGCCCTCCTACAGGGAAGTGCAAGGGAAACGCGCCGCCTTCTCGGCCAGTTACAAACCACACAGGAGGATCTTCAGGCCAAGGAAGACAGGCTCCGTGAACTGGAACAGAATGTGAATGTGGGTCGTCAGGATCTCACGCGGATGAGGGCAGAGCTCGAAGCACGGAATGCCAGGCTTGCAGAGCTCGAGCGTATACTTAACCGGAAGGATTCGGCGGTCAATGCTTTGCGTGAAAGCGTTTCGAGGGCTCTAACCGGTTTCGAGGGTGAAGGCCTTACCGTGGAAATGAAAAACGGAAAAGTGTACGTAAGCATGGACGAAAAGCTTTTGTTTCGTTCGGGAAGTTACGAGGTGGATGCCCGGGGGAAGCAGGCTCTCAGAGAGCTCGCCAGAGTATTGGAAAGAAACCGGGATGTGAATATCATGATTGAGGGACATACCGACGATGTGCCCTACCGAAGCGGCGCTGTGATCAAAGACAACTGGGACCTGAGTGTTCTGAGAGCAACCTCGGTCCTGAAGATTTTACTGGAATCAGGGAATATCAGTCCGGACAGGCTGACGGCTTCGGGCAGGGGTGAATTTCAGCCGGTGGATCCTGCCAAGAACCCTACCGCCCGAACAAAAAACCGTCGAACAGAAATTATTCTCACTCCAAAACTGGATGAGCTTCTGCGGATACTGGAATCAAATTAGGGAGTCAGACCGTCATAATATCTTTTTCCTTGGCCTCCACGATCTTGTCCACTTTCTCCACATTATCATCGGTCATTTTCTGAACATCCGTTTCGGCTTTTTTGGCCATGTCTTCCGGTAGCCCGTCTTTTTGAAGAGTTTTGATTTCTTCATTGGCATCACGACGGGCGTTCCGTATGCTGACCTTAGCCGCTTCCCCTTCGTTCTTGACCTGCTTCACCAGCTCTTTTCTGCGCTCCTCGGTTAGAGGGGGAATGTTTAAACGGATCAGTTCACCGTTATTAACCGGGGTGAGTCCGATATTAGCAGCCAGGATGGCTTTTTCAATCACATCGATCATTTTCTTTTCCCAGGGCTGTATGGCGATGGTCTTGGGGTCGGGGGTGCTGACATTGGAAACCTGATTGAGGGGGGTATGGGTCCCGTAGTAATCCACGGAGATACCATCAAGGATATGGGGGTTGGCCTTTCCGGCGCGGATCCGGCTAAGTTCACTCTCGAGGTGATCGATGGCTTTGCCCATCTTTTCCTCGGTCATATCATAAACTAATTGAAGATCTTCGTTCATGGCCCGTAATTTAGTGTGAGTTAAAGCAGATCAAAAATATCTAAATTTTCACTAATGTGCCAATTTTTTCCCCCGAAATGAACTTTTGAAGGTTGCCGGCAGTATTCATATCAAACACAGCGATAGGAAGCCTGTTTTCCCGGCACATGGTAAAAGCCGTCATATCGAGTACCTTCAGGTCGCGGGAAATGGCCTCCTCAAAGCTAAGTTCATCGAATTTTTCTGCTGAAGGGTCTTTCTCAGGATCAGCGGTATAGATCCCGTCTACCCGGGTACCTTTAAGAAACAGGTCGGCCTTCATTTCCACAGCTCTCAGCGCTGAGGCGGTATCGGTTGTGAAGAAAGGATTCCCGGTTCCCGCCACGAAGATGACCACTTCGTTCCTGTCGAGCGCCGCATGCACCTTATCTTTGGAATAGAACTCCGTTACCGGTTCCATGCGGATGGCAGAGAAGACGCGCGTGGAGACGCCCTTCGATTGTATGGCGCTCTGTAGCGCCAGTCCGTTGATTACCGTCGCCAGCATACCCATGTAATCTCCCTTAACCCGGTCGAAACCCTGAGCTGCCCCGGATACACCCCGGAAAATGTTACCTCCACCGATCACAATCCCCAGTTTGACCTTTTTTTCCACTGCTTCTTTAATGTCGGTAGCATACTGGTCCAGCCTTTGAGGATCAATCCCGTAGTTCTGGTCGCCCATGAGAGCTTCACCGGATAGCTTCAAAAGAATACGTTCGTAATTCATGATATTGAGTATTTACCTGCAAAAAAACAAAAAAATGCCTTCCCTTTTCCGGTTTTTATTCAAAAAAAAAGCTGCACACAGGTGCAGCTTTTTTTTTAATCAGTTCATTCCTACGATAATCCGTATCTGACGAAACGGGTAACCTTGAGTTCAGGATCTGTTTGCTTAAGGTATTCCCTAACCGAGATCTTACTGTCTTTGGTGAAATCCTGGTTCATAAGGGTTGATTCCTTAAAGAACTTGTTCAGTTTTCCTTCTGCAATCTTGTCAATCATATTCTCGGGCTTTCCTTCCATTCTGGCCTGCTCTCTTCCAATCTCTCTTTCTTTTTCAATTACCTCTTCAGGAACATCGTCCTTGTCGACCGAAACCGGCGACATAGCCGCGATTTGCATAGCCACATCTTTTCCTACCTGTTCGTCTACTTTCTTATTGAATCCAACAATGGTAGCCAGTTTATTTCCGGGGTGGATATAAGCTGTCAGTCCGTCGGCTTCAATATGGTCGTAAAAGCTTAATTCAATCTTCTCGCCAATGATCCCCACCTGCTCGGTAACCTTATCGCCAACCGTCTTGCCATCGAGGGGAAGAGCCAGCAGCGCTTCGAGGCTGGCAGGTTTTTCAGTCAGTGCGAGATCAAGAATGCTGCGGGTGAAAGCAACGAAGTCTTCGTTTTTAGCAACGAAATCGGTTTCACAATTCAGAACCACCACGGCGGCATGATAATCCTTTACGCCTCCGAGAACCACTCCTTCGGTAGCATCGCGGTCGGCGCGCTTATTGGCAACCGCCTGACCTTTTTTGCGGATAATTTCAATTGCTTTGTCAAAATCGCCTTCGGATTCCTGCAATGCCTTTTTGCAGTCCATCATTCCGGCTCCGGTCACTTTTCTGAGTTTGCTTACATCAGCAGCTTTAATGTCAGACATTATTTTTATTTTTTTGAGTTATTATTCTTAATCGTTTCTCCTGGCAGGAGCTTTTCTAACAGGTTTTTTGGCCTTGGATTTCTTTCCGCTTTCTTCCTCATCATCATCGAAATCATTAGACCTGGAAGCTCTTGGTCTGTCATCATCCTCGTCGAAATCCGTATCCTCATCCGCATCCATATCCTTGTCTTTTCCTTTGGATGAGACTTCTTTTTCTTTCTCCATCTTACGCTCGGAAAGTCCTTCTTCCACGGCGGAAGCAATATAGTCGATGATCAGCGCTATGGATTTGGAAGCGTCATCGTTGGCAGGGATTACGAAATCGATATCTTCGGGATCCGAATTGGTGTCAACCATAGCGAATACCGGTATATTAAGCCTTCTGGCCTCTCTTACCGCAATATATTCCTTGGATATATCCACCACAAACATGGCAGCGGGAAGACGGTTCAGGTCGGAAATACTACCCAGCATCTTTTCAAGCTTGGCACGCTGACGGTTAACCTGGAGTTTTTCACGTTTACTCAGGTTGTCGAAGGTACCGTCGGTCGCCATACGGTCGATGGACGACATTTTCTTCACTGCTTTCCGGATCGTTGGGAAATTGGTAAGCATACCCCCCGGCCAACGCTCAGTCACATAAGGCATGTTGATGGCTTTTATCCTCTCTGCAACAATATCTTTCGCCTGCTTTTTGGTAGCCACGAAAAGGATCTTACGACCCGACTTGGCAATCTGCTTCAGCGCATTTCCGGCCTCTTCGAGCTTGGCAGCCGTTTTGTGAAGGTCAATGATGTGGATCCCGTTCTTCTCCATAAAAATATAAGGAGCCATGTGGGGATTCCATTTTCTTTTCAGGTGGCCGAAATGAACACCTGCATCCAATAAAGTTTCGAAATTTGGTTTTTGCATGATTTTGTATTTGTTTACATTCATTTTAGCAATTAAAAGGTAGCCCCGTTCTCTGTATGGATAAAGCCGGAAGTCCTTCTAATTTAGATACTAAACATTAAATGTTCGTGATTAACGCTTACTGAACTGGAATCTCTTCCTTGCTTTGGGCTGACCTGGCTTCTTCCTTTCCACCTGGCGGGGATCACGGGTGAGAAAACCTTCGGGCTTGAGCCTTGGCTTGTAATCAGGATCAATTTCCACAAGTGCACGGGAAATGCCCAGCCTCAATGCTTCCGCCTGTCCTTTGCTGCCTCCTCCGTCGAGTACCACCTTAATATCGTACTTGTCGCGCAGGCCCAACACGTTAAGAGGCTGTTCCACTATATAATGTAAATGTTCTCCCGGAAAATAATCTTTGAAATCCCGGTCATTGACAATGATCTGTCCTTTTCCTTCACTGACATAAACGCGTGCGATGGATGATTTTCTTCTTCCGGTTGCGTTGATTGTTTCCATGTAATCTATTTAATGATATCGTTTAAATTGACTTTCTTCGGATTCTGAGCCTCATGCTTGTGTTCAGGACCTGCATAAACAAAAAGGTTCCTGAAAAGCTCACTGCCAAGACGGTTGCCCGGGAGCATACCCTTTACCGCTTTCTCCACTACCGCGGTGGGCTTCTTCTCCAACATCTCCTTAACCGTTGTGGTGATCTGTCCGCCAGGATAACCACTATGCCTTACGTATTCCTTATCTGTTAATTTCTTTCCGGTAAGTCTCACCTTATCAGCATTGATCACAATCACATTGTCGCCGCAATCCACATGAGGGGTGAAATTGGTCTTGTGCTTTCCGCGAATCAGAAAAGCCACCTTCGAAGCCAGACGCCCCAGAACCTCATCCTGTGCATCCACCAATAACCACTCTTTGGTAACGGTTGCCTTGTTCGCCGATACGGTTTTGTAACTTAATGTATTCACTTTATCAAATTTTAATTAATTTCAACTCGTGTTGTTCAAGCTTCTGCTCAAAAAATACGGACTGCAAAAGTACAATTATTTTTATTAAATAAACAAGATATTAACAATAATTTTGGAGAATGCAGTCCGCTATACGGGGGCTAAACAAGAGCAACTGAGGGTCAGCAGATTGTAATGCTGTGATCTGGCTGTTTCGAGGGATTAGAATTTAATGATTTTCAGATCCATGCAATTAACCAGGCGTACAGGAACTACCGACATTTACCTTTACCTGCTTTGTATTCTGGCTGTGAGCCTGCCACTCTCCATTTGGGTTACCAGTCTTTCCCAGATCCTTCTGCTGGTGAACTGGATCCTGGATGGGCACTTCCGCCAAAAATGGAGAAAAATCATATCCAACAAGGCCCTCCTCCTCTTCCTCGGTATTTATGGCATTCATCTTATCGGACTACTCTATACTCAGTCCGAAAATCTTTCTTACGCCCTTCACGATCTCAAGATCAAACTCCCAATGCTGGTGCTCCCGGTCATCATAGCCACCACCGAGATCCCACGCCGGTCGGGAATCCGGATCCTTATCAGTCTTTTTATCTCCGCTGTAAGCATCTCCACCCTCATATCTTTTGCTATTTACCTGGGCATTATTCCTTATGAGTATTACGACATAAGGGAAATTTCAATCTTTGTATCCCACATTCGCCTTTCCCTGATGATCAATCTTTCCATATTTGCTGCGGTCTATTATCTTTACCTTTCTCCGGTTGAGTTTCGCTTCCGCGGAAAAATGACCTGGATTTTCGCCCTTCAAATGATATGGCAAACCGCATTTATTTTTATTCTGAAGTCATTCACCGGCATTGTGATCTTTTTCTGCATCTCCATTCTTGTGGCTTTTATTTTCTCCGGAAGGATCACTCAGGTAGCCCCCCGTTTTATTTTCAGGGTCCTCATTCTTACGGTCCCCTTGCTCATCGCCTCTTTTATTACCCGCAGCATCGACCGTTTCTACACCCGGGAGAATGTGGATTTTTCCTCCCTTGAGGAGCTTACACCCTACGGGAACCCCTATACCCACGATACCCTGTGCAGAGCAACCGAGAATGGGAATTACGTGTGGATCTATATTTCCGAAAACGAAATGCAGGAGGCCTGGAATGAACGAAGTTCCATTGCCTGTGACAGTCTCGACCACAAAAATCAGAGAATAAAATATACCCTTATCCGATACCTTACATCCAAAGGTCTTAGGAAAGACCGGCAGGGAGTAGAAAAACTCACCAAAGAAGATGTAGTAGCCATCGAGAACGGACTGGCCAACCATATTTTTAAGGACGACCTTAGCCTTTATCCACGTATTTATGAGATTATCTGGGAGATCGACGGTTACCTGAGAGGGAGGGATCCCTCAGGACATTCCGTAGCACAACGAATTGCCTATCTAAAAGGGGCACGTCATATCATCAGCCACCACCCGGTTATCGGGGTAGGTACCGGCGACGTGCAGGATACCTTCGATCGATACTACGAAGAAACAGGATCCATGCTGAAAGAAAACAACCGGAGAAGGGCACATAACCAGTTCGTTACCTTTATCCTCACATTCGGGTTTCTGGGATTCACACTCATCATGCTGATGCTTCTGCTTCCCGTCTTCCTCGAGAAAAAGTGGAATAGTTACCTCTTCCTGGTCTTTTTCACCATTGCCCTGTTGTCATGGATCAATGAGGACACCCTCGAAACCCAGACCGGGGTGACCTTCTTCGCCTTGTTCTATTCATTGCTTCTCCTGGGAAGTACGCGGAAAAAGGACGATCCCCAGGGAGGAAGGGAAGGATCTACGGAATACCAAAACCAACAATGCTGAGCATAACCTACCCGCCGGGAAAGAGGCTGGGAACCGGGTTTTTTATCCGCGATGTGCTGGAGGTGGCACCGGAACTTCCCGGTAAGATTCTGGTGGTCCGCTCTCCTTCCCGGGAAACCCGGTTTATGATCACCGAGGTGGAAGCATACCGGGGTGGAGAAGATCTGGCCTGCCATGCCAGCAAAGGCAAGACCGCCCGCACTGCTGTGATGTTTGAGGAAGGCGGACTCGTATACATGTACCTGATATACGGAATGTACTGGATGCTGAACTTCGTTACCGGGTCGAAAGACGAACCCCAGGCGGTGCTTATTCGCGGACTCCAAGAGGTGGTAGGGCCGGGCAGACTTACCCGCGATCTGGGCATTGACGGTAGCTTTCTTGGCGAATCCCTGATAAGGGGTGACCGGATGTGGGTGGAAGATGCCGGTATTACTCCTGAGATCCGGAGTGGACCCCGTATAGGTATAGACTATGCCGGTGAACCCTGGGTGAGCATCCCGTGGAGATTCTATTCCGGTAAATCAGTTTGATGCCCTTCTGAATACAGGGATAATATCACTGTACAAAAGCTGTATTCCATACACATACTGAAGCTTTTCTAAAACCTGATCGTAGTATCCGTCGAAACGGATCACCAGGCAGGCCTTATTGCCTATGTTGTGGTTAAGGGCGGCCTTAAAGGTGATGAAGCGCGGATTGCCATTCAGGTATTCCAAATCCTTCATAGGATCAAAATGGAAAAGACGGAATCCCATGAGCGATTCCCATTCCACTCCGTAAAAATATCCGGCCGAGAGATGAAATAGATCCCCGCCTATCTCAGCCCGGGGATAAAAAGCGTAGCCCCGGTCGTTTTCCATGCCGCCCGATTGAAGGTAGTATTCAGCCAGGATCCGTAATTCCTTCCAGACTGCCCCTTCCAGATCCCGTGTGTATTGAAGTCCCGTACCGGCATTGAAGCGCGTGGTTACCGGGTCGGCCGACTCATTTATCTGTCCACCCTGATGTTTAGCAAGCAGATACAAAGGAATATCCACGCGGGATTTTTCAGCAGTAAAAATTCTTAGCTGACTTGAATTTCCGAAAACAAACTCCTCCTGTACACTGTCGCCCGGCTCAATATATTCCTGCCAGTCGAGCCAGGTAAGCGACCTGTGCTTGGGTCCCTGGTAGCGTATCTCCACTCCGTTGTTCACCAGGCGGGTGAGCTGGTTGGCAAAATCGTTCAGAGGCTCGGGCATCCCCAGGGCGAGTCCGCCGTTAAAACTCCCCACCCGTATGCTCAGGTCGGGCACCGGCCGGTATTTCAACCAAAAAATCGGGAGAGACTGACTGAAGGATTCCTGCCCGTGAAAGTATTGCAAATGAGCCCCCGCCCCCAGACTTAGTCCGGCAATGGGCGAATACCAGGCAACAGGCTGCAGGTATGAGCCGGGAAGGGTGAAGCCCTCTACGCTGACATCAAAAAATTCAAGGTTATGGAAAAACCCCCCGGCATCCAGGCTGAGCCCCGCCATCACATCCTCCTCCGCCATGGGGGTGAGGACGTTGTTGTAGGCCGGCCCCATAAACTGAGCCTTCAGGCAGACTGGAAGCAACAGCAGCAATACAATGAAAATATGAAACCTCCGTTGAATAAGCATAATAACCGGACTGAAGGGCTCAAAGTTAGGATTATTTAACGTTTAAATCCTCGCCAAAATCCATAATTTATAATCTTAGTCTTATATTTGTCAGGTTTTTAACTGAACAATAATAAGGTAAAGTTTTAACACATGAATGAATTTCGCAGGTTCAACCTGATCACCGGGTGGTCGGTCTTCCTTATCTCGGCCGTTGTTTACATTCTCACCATCGAACCCACCACCAGTTTCTGGGATACGGGTGAGTTTATCACCTCCTCCTATAAGCTTGAAGTGGGCCACCCTCCCGGAGCCCCGTTCTTCATGGTACTCGGTCGCCTCTTTACCCTGTTCGCCATGGACCTTCAGTCCATCTCTGTCACCATGAACATCATGTCGGCCCTGGCCTCGGCCTTCACCATCCTTTTCCTTTTCTGGACCATCACCCATCTGGCCCGGAACATCCTCATCAAAGAGGAAAGCGATTTTACCCTGAACAATATCCTGTCCATGATGGGCGCCGGCGCAGTGGGAGCACTCGCCTACACCTTCTCCGATACTTTCTGGTTTTCGGCAGTAGAGGCTGAAGTGTATGCCACCTCATCCCTGTTTACCGCTTTCGTTTTCTGGGCCATCCTGAAATGGGAGAACATCGCTGACGAACCCCATTCGAATCGCTGGATCATTTTGATCGCATACCTCATGGGCCTCTCCATCGGGGTTCACCTGCTTAACCTGCTTGCCATTCCGGCCATTGTACTTGTATACTACTTTAGAAAATATAAACCCACCACCGCGGGGATCATTGCCTCCCTGCTGATCTCCGTCCTTATTCTCGGTGCCATGATGTATGTGGTGATCCCGGGAATCGTAGCCCTGGGCTCCAAATTTGAGCTGATGTTTGTGAACGGTTTCGGTATGGCCTATCATTCCGGACTCCTTTTCTATTCCTTCCTGCTCTTTGCGGCCCTGGCCTTTGGTATCTGGTACACCTATCAGAAAAAGAAAGTCTTGTGGAATACCATTCTGACCATCTTTACGGTGATCGCCATCGGGTATTCCTCCTATGCGGTGATCATCATCCGCTCCAATGCCGATACCCCGCTCGATGAAAGTAACCCCGATTCCGCTTTCTCCCTCCTCCGCTATCTCAATCGTGAGCAGTACGGGGATACCCCGATCTTTTACGGGAACTATTTCAATGCCCCCGCCATCGAAAGGATTGAAGGCGACAAAGTGTATTACAAAGAAGATGGCAAATATGTATCGGTAGAGCAACCGAATTATAAATACGACGATAAGTTCCGTGGTCTCTTTCCAAGAATGTGGAGCGAGCAGGAACATCATATCGAGCAATACCTGTTCTGGGCAGGCATGGACGAGGGCGATCTGTACGAGGTCGTCCGGGATGAAAACGGAAATCCGGTTCGCAACCAGGACGGAAGTTTCCGGTTCGACCGGCAGAGACCGAAAGATAAACCCTCCTTTGCTCAGAACCTGAGATTTTTCTTCCGGTATCAGATCGGATATATGTATATGCGGTATTTCATGTGGAACTTCGCCGGACGACAAAACGACATACAGGGCCACGGCGAACTGCATAAAGGAAACTGGATAAGCGGAATCCCCTTTGTCGACAACGCCCGACTGGGTTCGCAGGAAAACCTGCCGGAACACTTCAGGGATAATCCCGGAAGGAACGCCTACTATTTCCTTCCTCTGATCCTGGGTATACTGGGAATGATCTTCCATTACCGACATCATCTGCAGGATTTCTGGGTGGTCGGACTGCTCTTCCTTTTCACCGGACTGGCCATTGTACTATACCTGAACCAGTACCCCATCCAGCCCCGTGAACGGGATTATGCCTACGCCGGATCCTTCTATGCCTTCTCCATCTGGATCGGCTTCGGGGTGCTCTACCTGATCAACCGGCTGGGTAAGGCAGCAAAGTCCCTGCCGGCGATCCTGGGCATCACCCTTGTCTCCCTGGTAGCCGTCCCCGGACTCATGGCAGCCCAAAACTGGGATGACCACGACCGGTCCGGAAGATACACCGCCCGCGATTTCGCATACAACTACCTGAATTCGACCAAAGAGAATGCGATCATTTTTACCAACGGAGACAACGATACCTTCCCTCTCTGGTACCTTCAGGAGGTAGAGGATGAAAGGACGGATGTGAGAGTGATCAATCTGAGCTATTTCACGGCCGACTGGTACATCGAGCAGATGGCTACCCGGATGTACGAGTCCGATCCGGTGAAATTCGGCTTCAACCGCCAGCAATACCGAAACGGAACCCGCGATTATGTGATGTTCGCCGATAATGCACTTTTGATGCTCGACGAAAAATACAAGGCCAACAAACGCTTTTTCGAGAACGAATACCAGGAGCTGTACGACCGGTTTATCTCCCTGGCTTCGGCTTCAAAACTGCCCGAGCTGGCTCCCAACGATTATAACGAACTGCAGCAGGGAATTGATAATATCAGCTTCGAGCGCTTTGCCAACGCGGTGGGTCGTGTTGACCGGCGAAAAGCTGAACTGGGCTTTGATGAAGACGGACTGGCCTCGCTGATTTCCGGCATACAGTCCATGGCCAGAAGGCTGGACGAATCGCACATGTATCTTTCCGATGCACTGGCTTTCCTGCGTACCGATGACCCAAGGTTTGCCGAAGGCCGGTATTTCTTCCCTTCGCGTAAGTTTATCATTCCTGTGGATACCGTAGCTTTGAAAGCTTCTGGCTATTACGATCCCTACCCGAAAGTAACGCCGGTCCCGGAAATTCGCTTTGAGCTGCTGGGACGCAGAGGACTGGGTAAAAACTCATTAATGATCCTCGATCTGATCGACCAGATCAGCCGCGACGGATGGAACAGACCCGTATATTTTGCCATTACCGCTTCAAGGGATGTGTTCATGGACCTGGATCCCTACCTGCACAGGGAAGGACTGGGCTACCGTCTCCTCCCCGCAACGGGCTCGGATAACGATATGTTTGCCGGGAATGTAACGGCCGACGTGATGTACGAAAACCTGATGAACAAATTCCGCTGGGGTAACATTGAAGATCCCAATGTATACCTCGATGAGAACAACCTGAGGATGCTTACCAACTTCCGCTATACCTTCGCCACCCTGGCCAATGCATTGCATGAAGAAGGGGACGACGAGGCTGCCCGTGAAGTGCTGGAAGAATGCCTCAGCCTGATGTCGAACGACCGCGTACCCTATAATTCGGCCATCATTCCCCTTATTCAGATCTATTACAGTCTGGGCGATAATGATAAAGCCGCTGAGATCATCAGGGAGTACAGTGCCATGCTCGATCAGGAGCTTAGCTATTTCAGCGAACTCAGAGGAGAGAATAAGCGCCGGATGGCCCTTACCGAAGGGGATATGTCGTTTGCAAGTCGTAACCTCATGTCGCTCTACAGCATAGCAAGCAATTTTGGAGACAATGAGCTTTCAGCGGAGTTAATGGAAATTTTGATGAAAAGTGAAGGAAATCCCGGAGGAATGTTACCTTTGCGCTAGTATATCATGCTCATTGTCAGACCACCATACTTCATCACCCGATTAATGCCCCGTATGACCTGGGGCTTTTACGGTGAGCTGAGGAAGATTTTCCTGACCTTCGACGACGGTCCCACACCCGGCGTAACCGAATGGGTTCTGGACCGCCTCAATGAATACAATGCCAAAGCCACCTTCTTCTGCATCGGCAGAAATGTGGAGCATTTCCCCGACACATACCAAAAAATTCTGGAGGAAGGTCATTCGGTCGGCAACCACACATACAGTCACCTGAAAGGCTTTCGCGCCGGTAAACGTCAGTATTTCGAAGATGTTGAGCTGGCCTCGAACTTCATCGACTCCGACCTATTCCGTCCGCCCTACGGACGCATCCGTCCCGATCAGGTGGGCGAAGTGGTTCAGCAATACCGTCTTATTATGTGGGATGTGCTTAGCATTGATTATAACCGCAAGGTACCCGGCGACGAGGTGGTGAACAATGTGACCGGCAACGTTCGCTCCGGATCCATCGTGGTATTCCACGATTCGGAAAAAGCCCGCAAAAATCTGTATTACGCCCTTCCCCGCGTGCTCGAGAACCTCAGCAGCCGCGGGTACGAGTTCGAAGCCATACCTATGAAGAAATATGTGGCCGACCGTATGTGGCTCAAAGGGGTGAGCATGAAAGGCACAGGCTAATTATTCCTGATCTTCCTTCGTTTTACAATTCCCTGAAGTACGTACCTCCGGTACCTTAGATCCTTTTTAAAAGCCATGAAAAACAGTATCCTGCGCACCCGGTCAGCCTTGCGGTGGTGCCTCGAGCGGTTGATCCTCCCAATAAGGTGATTGCACATCCGTTGAAGAACAAAAGTATCCCCCTTTTCTTCCAGAGGATCCCGGCTTCCGAAAAACGAGGAAGCCAGTTGCAGACTTATCCGCAAGGGCCTGGCTATGCCCAAGGTCCCGGCCTTTTCAAAGACTTCATCCCAGTCGGTTTCCCAGCGGTTAACAACCTCAGCAATATCCCGCAGCCAGAATAAACGGAAGTATTCGTGGTAGGTTCCGTGCAGACAGAGATAGAGTATCTGGTTTGTCCTGTTCATCACCGGGAGGGACTGTCCCTCAATGACCACGCTGGAGGGGTCTTCATGGCCCAGCTCCGGACCGTTGACGAGGTAAGGATTCGAAAACAGTTCCCAGTGCAGCTCGCAGATTACCCGTTTCTGAGGATGGATCAGGGTGTAATTCTTTTTTACCTTTCGGAACAGTCCCGGATCAACATCCCTCTCGCTGCGAATGAGTGAGTATCCCAGTCCCTGCAGCAGCTCGAGCGATCTTTCAATGTCGGCCGCGCGAATGAGAAGGTCAATATCCAGGCTCAGCCTGTCGGTAATGTTCCCATACAACTCCTGTGACAGGGCCAGCCCCTTCAGATTGAGGAAATCCACCCCGTTTTCACTCAGGATTTTATTGATGCCCAGCAGCTCACTTCCGGTTTGCAACTGCGATTGAAGGTGGTTCCGGTAAGCCGAAGTCATTTCCTGTCTTACCGTGTCCGGAATCCCCTCCCTGTGCGAATTCAGGATATCCTCCAGACGGTAGTACAGCCGGTGGTGCTGCATCAAGGCAGGGATCCGGTTCCAGTCGGCCGGCCTTTCAGCCGAAAATGGATCTATAATAAACCCTATGTCGGGATCTTTTTGCATGCTGACTAAAGGTAGCCAAAGCGTTTCATAACCGGGCCGTGGTCCTTTTGTATTTTTTTCACGGCTGAAGGGTCCAGTTCCTCTCTCCATGCATCGCTTTCTCCTTTACGGAAGAAGCTTTTCATTTTGATGGGTTTTTCCTGGAAGCCCTCCTTCTCTTCGAGCGATTTGAGCGTTTTAAATTCGCTGTTGCGGATGGCCGAACGGATCTTTTCCTCCGGGAAAGTGAGTCCGCAGAATTCCAGCGCCGACCTGAATTCTTCGTACGTCCGGGTTTTCATGTCTTCGTAGCGGAGGACCTTCACCGGCAGACCGGATTCATCCACCCAGCTTTGCACATGACCCGACCAGGTGTTGAGATCCTGGCGGAGCTGATTGTAGATCCTCACCGGCTTTTCGCAGAAAGCATAGCCGGGATCATTCATTTTTTCGGCCATCTTACGGGTGTTGATCATGGAATGATGAGCAAAAGACACGGCCACATCGAGGGGATTCCGGATGAAATAGAGTACGGCCCTCGTGGCCCCGGCAGGGAAAAGCGGCCGGCCCGATGAGGTGAGCTTCCAGGCATCGTGGACCTTCTGGAAATAGATCTCCTTCGCTTCCCGCGACGACTCCAGGTATACCCCGGGTCTCAGATTCTCAATCTCCTCCTGGGAAAGGTCGGAGGCATTCACCCCCGTGCTTTCATCGAAAATGCTTCGGGAACTGGCGATGGGGGTGGAGTGCAGCTCGTTGATGGACACCGGCTCGTCGTTTTCGGAGTAGAGGTTGGAAAGGAAAACCCGAAACCAGGTGTTTCCCGATTTGGGGTAGGAGGCCAGCCAGACGATATTTCCTTTACCTGTGGTCATTTGCTTTTATGCTTCGGTGATGCCCGGGTCCTCCCCGGCAATGATCTTTTCGGCCAGATCGCCCAGTTCTTTGATTAGCAGCGGACTGTTAGGCCGTTTGATCTGAAAGACTTCGGCTTCCGCTGCCAGATCAGAGATCAGCCCGAAATGCTTCTCCACCATCCCCAGCCCTTCCACAAACTGAAAGCGGTAGGTGTTGTTCTTGAGGAGGTTGAATTTCTCCATCCCCTTGGGCTTCTGGACCCGGAATCCGGTTTGGTTCCAGGTGCTGAGCAGGATAATCTGGCTTACCTCGCAGGAATCCTTGATGAGCTGTTTGCGAACCGGTTTTTTGAATTTCTCCAGCTGGGGACGTACCCGGGAAAGCCCCGATTCATCGTCCCCCATTTTCTGCAACACATCCAGCCATAGCTTGAAATGAGGGATCCCCGGAAAGGCGAAAAGCCTGTCGTCTAACCGGTCAATCACGGTGATATCATCAGCCAGTAACCGGAAACCCCGGTTCACCAGCTCTGCCGCCAGGGTGGATTTACCGGTACCTGACTGTCCGGCGATAAGGATAGCCAGCCGGTCTTTCACCACCGTACTGCTGTGAAAAGGCAGAAGTCCGCGCTGGTGCAACAAAGCCCCAAAAGCCGATCCCAGCAGGAAAAGCCGCTGCTCCTCCTCTGTGGAGTTGTTCAGGGGCTGGAACAGGATCTTGTTACCATTGCTTACCAGGTATTTGCCCACGGTATCCAACTTGAAAAGAAACTGTCCGGGAGCCGCCTGATAAAGCACTCCGTGTGCAGCCGGATTTTCGAGTTCATCGGGCACCTCGCCATGGCATATGGTCACGTCGGTAACACCTTGCTTACGCCCGATAAGCTCAGGTATTTCAATGCAGGAATCGACGTTAAGGCCAAAGACACGGTAGCGATGGTTCATCTTGTGTTTTTTACAAAGATAAGAAGATTGGGGATAGAAGATCTGGGGATATAGGGATCTGGGGATATAACTCCTAAACCACTAAACTTCTAAACTTCTCAACCCCTAAACTCCTTCCAAAGATTTAGTACATTTACAAAAAAAATGGCAACCATTGCCGGCATCATATCGACTCAGCCCGGATTTCCGGTGGAGAAGTGGATTCATGAGATGATGAATTCCATGAATACCTGGGGTCCGGATAAATCCGAGATTCTGGTTTCCGGGCCGGCTGCTTTTGGGGCGCATCAGCTGCGTACCCGGAACTTTGAACCCTCTGCGAATCCGCTTAGGATTGGGACTCATGTGTTTTGTTATAATGCACGCTTTGATCCTCCTGATAATCAGCCTTTACCACAAACGTCGGAAGAGGAGGAAGAACTGATACGGTCCTCACTTCAAAAATCTCTAACCGATGTTGCCTCTTTGAGGGGAGATTTTGCCCTGTCATCCTGGGATGAGCAGGATCAAAGCCTTCGGCTTGTTCGCGATCATTTCGGGAAGAGGCCTTTATACTACACCCATACATCCGATTTCTTTGCGTTTGCTGGAGAGATGAAAGCCCTCCTGCTCCTTCCGGGAGTTTCGGCTGAGCCCGATGAGCAATGGATAGCCGATAGCATTTCCACCGTAAAATCCGAGAAATGGAGGACGCCCTATATAGCCGTCAGGAGGTTAATTCCCGCCTCCCTGCTAAGGTGGGAGAAGGGTGAATTTACCATCGAACCCTATTGGGATTTGAAGGCAGATCCAAAGCTGGAGAAATTGTCCGAAGAAGAAGCTGTAAAAATATTCAGGAATAAGTTGCTACAGGCAGTGGGGAGAACGATCCGTAACGGGATTTCGACAGGATCGGAGTTGAGTGGCGGACTCGATTCTTCGGGGGTGACTTCCATGGCCTGGTCCATGCTGAAGGACCAGGGTATTCCTTTCTATGCGTTTTCTCATGCCTTTTCGGATCAGAACCTGGGAAAGTATTTCCCATTCAAGGACGAAAGGGAATTTAGTCAGGCTCTGATTCAACATACCGGAATTAAGGACCATATTTTTTGCACGGCTGAAGGATACGGAATTGTGGATGCCTTACTAAAAACCCAGGAGATTCAATCAGGACCTACCCAGCAGGGCTATGATATTTTTGCGGATTCCCTTTATGAGGAGGCCCGGAAGAGGAATGTCAGCATCCTGTTATCCGGATTTGGAGGGGACGAGGGAATAACTTCCAAAGCAGGGGGCTACCGGCAGGAACTGATCCAAAAGAAAGACTGGGTCCGCTTAAAGAAAGAAGTGATACGAACCAAAGGCAGCCGTTTAAAGCGAATCTGGTCGTTGATCAAATACTTATGGATGAGATATTTACCAGGGGTATTCTTTGCGATGCGGGGAAAATGGAAAGGTGACTGGCGGAAGCCCAAATTACGCGGACTAGCTTTCAGCAGGGAATTTGGTGAAAGAATGAAGATTAAGGAAAGGTATTTTTCCAGGGTGGGTTTTCCGGATGATCCGGACGTTAGGGCCCGTCAGTATAAACGGCTCACCCATGATCATGTATCCCAACGCTTTGAATATTCATGGCTGGCAGCATTATACCGGAAGATGGAGTATGCTTATCCTTTCTGGGATGTGGATCTGGTGGACTTTTATTATTCCCTTCCATCGGAATTCAAACAAAAGAACAAGGTAAACCGATATCTCTACCGGGTAGCCATGAAAGGCTATCTGCCCGACAAGATCCGCAACCGCAACGATAAAACCGGAGCGACGGTACCGACGGTTCAGCATCGTTTTATCAAAGATTACTACCCCATAAAGAAACTAATCCATGAATCAGAAAAACAAGGGATTAAATATTTCGAACATACTCATTTGCGTTTAATGCAGGAAAGAATTCGGTACAGGTCATTTATTGACAAGATTCCATCCCATCCGGGCGCTTTCATTAATGCATTGAAGATTTTATTATGGCTAAAAAGCAGCCAGGAAATAAAGAGAAGGATGCAATAATACATGGTAATTTTCAATGAAATTTAGGGTAGTTTTTTCCTAAGAATTTGTCAATGTTAATCGATTGATATTCAATTTACAAACACTGCTTCACCTACGTATGGAACCTTCTGTTGAAAAATATAATTCCAACCCTTCCGGAGGCCTTAATTTATTGTTAACTTTGCAGTTATAACATCAGAGTTTTAATTAACCGGGACATGGTCTTTAAAAGGAAAGATAAGGAGATAGACAGGGAGAGGATTTTGCGACGGAGTGATGAGCAGGAATTTCGTTATATTGACGAAGAGGTTGTTTTTCTCGACTTAAACCGAGGTGAATATTATGGACTTGACAAGGTTGGAACTCGTATTTGGGAAATTCTAGAAGAGCCTCATTATTTCAATGAGCTCATTGGTAAGTTATTAGAAGAATATGAAATAGATAGAAATACGATAGAATCTCAAACTTTTGAATTCCTTTCCCGTATGCTAAACAAAAATTTAATAAGACAGACTTGATTTATTTGATAAAATATTGTAAGCATTTTAATTTTTTAAATCGAGTTACCAGGATATTAGTTAAGTGGTGTTTTTTGCTATTGATACTAAATAGAAAGTCCATTGGTAGTATTATAAAAAAAATAAATTCAGAAGCAACGATGCCAGTGCCAATCGGATATAGACCGACAATTTATAAGTATATTTATTTAATAAATAGAGTTCTTGAATTCATTCCCTTTAAAGTATCTTGCTTAGTAAAATCCTTGTTAATAGTAGAAATGATCAGAAAGGAATACGGGATACAATTAGAAGTAGAATTATTAGTATTCAAAAACTCTGATAACAAATTAAAAGCTCATGCTAGGCATAGTTTTTTGGTATGATTTCTTAAAAAGTAAATTATGAAGAAAGAAAATAGAAAAAAAGAGTGGAAAAAGCCGAGCTTTATAGTTTTATCAATTAAAGAAACAAAAGGTGGGTCAGCGACAAATGCATATGAAGGGGCATATAATGGACAATTATCATAAAATTGCAAAGATGAAATCCTTTGTATTAATCACTATAGCAATTTTTACCTCAACATCTTTATATTCTCAATCCTGGGTAAATTCTAATTCTTTCAGTGGAAGTGGTCAACTTGGTCCAATTGAAATTGCTGAGAGCGATGATAATGTATCATATGTCCTTGGTTATTTTGCAAAGGATATTTTTGCTGAAGGTAGTACATTTCAATCGAGAGGTAGCTTTGATTACTTTTTTGCCTCATACAACCCTGATAAACAATTAAAGTGGTTTCACACAATTGGTGGAACAGGGTATGAATTTCCAGATGGTAAAGTTTTAATTAATGATGAGGACATCTATGTTATCGGATCGTTTAATTCCAAATGTTATTTTTCAGAAGGTCTAGATTCAATTGAAAGTAACGGAAATTTAGATGTATTTTTAGCTAAGTATGATATAAATGGTAATTACAAGTGGTCAAAAGTTATTGTTACAGGTATAGAAAGACAATTTGCACTGTCAAGTGATATTCATAATGACACGATTTATATCTCAGGAATTTTTGATGACTCCCTTATCTTTAATCAACAATCTTATGAGAAAATAGTATTGCCCGGCAAAAATCATGGATTTACGGGCATGTTTGATACTGAGGGTAAATTATTAGATAGTTATTTAATAAAAGCATTATCTCAGGGAAGTGTAAGAATAGTAGATTTGGTTGTTGATGACAAGTTTATTTATCAATCAATAATATATGAAGATTCTATTGTAAATGATGCAGATACTCTAATTAGTTTAGGTGATTTTGATGTAGTTTTTAATAAGATTCGAAAAAATGAAGCTTTTGAAATAGAATATCGAAGAGTGATGGGTGATTTTGATGAAAGAAGTTTATCCATTGAAACAAGTGAGTCAGGAGAGCTATTCTTTTCAGGTTACTTTACAAGCCCAAATTTGGAAATTGATATTTCGCCAACTGAGACGGATATATTTAATGGAATAAATTTCGGTGGTGAGGATATGTTTTTAGGTAAATTTGATAACGATTTTCTTTTAGTTGATTTTATATATTTTGGAGGAATAGGTAATGATAGATTATCAGGCATATCAATCTTAGATGATAAATTAGCTATAACAGGTTACTTTTCTGATAAACTCATAATTGAAGATGACACATTAATATCAACTGGAACAATAAATAAAGATTTCTTTTTAGCTATTTACGATACTAATTTAGAGTATCAAAATTCAAATTCTGTGCCCACGACTGGTAATTTTACTGATATTGGAATTGATATTGGTTTCGCAAACAATGGAGATCCGGTAGCCATTGGTTTTTTTAACTCGGAGATTTTCAATTTGGAAGATAGTGTTTATATAAATTTGAATCCTGGTAATTCTCAGTTTTTTATAACTCAATACGGCTGCTTAAATATTAATATTCAATCTCAGGATTTTCAAATACCACGTTGTTATAACGAATCATCCGCCTCAATAAGTTTACAGGGTTCGGGTGGTTTCTCAAACCTGCTATATTCTATAAACAATGGCCAAACTTTCCAATCCTCCTCTGAATTTACCAACCTACCCGCCGGAGAATACCAGGTTATGGTAAAGGACTCAGCGGGTTGTGAGCAAATGGGATCGCTCCTGGTGGTGGGTCAACCCGACAGCTTATACATATTTTCAATTGATTCCGTAGATGTTTCCTTAAATGGAGAGAATGACGGAAGAATCATGGTCATGGGCTCTGGTGGTACTACTCCTTATACCTGGACTCTGAATGATGGTCCGCCAATTCAATCTGGGGATTTCTTTGGTCTCACTGC
>CAZNFR010000062.1:0-21338 GCA_964572225.1 uncultured Bacteroidaceae bacterium | reverse complement strand
TTTCGGCCAGCATACGACTCCCAGCCGGTATCAATGTATTCCCAACTTAGGGACTCTCCCTTTACGTGGATGACCAGGAATCCTTCTTCGTTATAGAATACACCATCTCCCCGATCGTCGAGCCTGCGCCATGAGGGCCTGCCTGCAATACTGCCCCCGGTGATAACGCGTATTCTGTCCTGAATATTCAGATCTTCAAGCCAGTGCAGATGTCCTTGCAGGATCAACCTTAGATTGTGATTCCTGAAAACCTCCATTACTTCGCCCCGGTTGGCAATCCAGAGATTATTCGGAACTTCGGTAACCGGCCTTTTCCCGGGGTATACCTCCCGATACAACGAAAACATGGGTATATGCACCGTAACGGCTACCGGGGTATTAGGATCAACGGATTTCAGATCTTCTTTAAGCCATTCGAGCTGGGGTTTATTGACATACCCTATGTACTTTTTCCCATCAACTTCCAACGAATTCAGTACAATAAAATGCCAGCCCTTATGATCGAATGAATAGTAGGCAGGTCCAAGGTGGCGTTCAAACATCCCGTATTTGTAATCGGGATGAGTAGAATCAACATCGCTTTCTTCGTAAATCCCGAAAAGTTCGTGGTTACCCAGGCAGTGGTAGACCGGTTTGTTTAAATTACCCACGATACTTTTGTAAAGTCTGAAGAGGGAATCGGAGCGTGGAAAATTACCCCTTAGTGCATCATATACCAGGTCGCCTCCGGTCATAACAAAATCGGCCTCGATGGTATTCGCCGTATCGACGGCCATTCTGAATCCTTCGGCTGCGCCCATCTCCTGTTGAACATGAATGTCAGTCATAAAAATGAAGGAAAAGGAATCTGCGACAGGAAGCGTTTCCTGCGCAGATCCTTTAAAAGATAGGAGTAAAAGGGGAAAAAGTATACAGTACTTAATTTTCATCATCAGGAATTTCTGATTTTAATAGTCAGGGTTTTGTTCCATTTCCTCACCCAGATTGGCATCAATAACCACCTGGGGTATAGGGAATAAGCGGTCCCTTTCTACAATTAACTGTCCACCGTTATTATTATATAAACGGGTACGCTCCAGCCATTTACCGGTACGTAACAGGGTATATCTCCTGTGTTCCTCGGTCATAAGCTCGCGGGCTCTTTCATCGAGAATAAAATCCAGGGTAACATCACCGGCACTGATCTCACTGGCATTGGCTCTCCTTCGAAGTACATTGATAGTTTCGGCTGCTTCACCGGGTTGATTCAGTTTAAGCTGGGCTTCTGCTTTAAGAAGATATGTTTCACCCAATCTCAGATAGAGAAAATCCTTGAAGCTGGGGCTACCTCCCACATCGGTCGGGTTGGCCCAGTCTACTTTCCTGCACCAGGGCCAGGCTACTACTCCCTGATTGTCTACCGAGATATCCTCGGAAGTATCCAAAAAGATCGTATCCCCGTATGCATATCCGGGAGGCAGATTGTCTGCTGGTGCGGGAGCATTTTCAGTAGCATCCCTGAGGATGAAGAACTTACGGAGGGCATAGGGAGAGCCGCGATCGTCGGAAGGCTCGAAATTCTCAATAGCCCATTTGGTAAGGGAATTTCTTCCAAATCCTCTTCCACCTCTGTCTTCGGTCACCTGAAAGGGCGAAACCCCGTCTATACGAATGCTTACATATCGACTATGGTGATCCCGGCGGGTATTATGATCCCCACCGCCGCCTATGGTATTATTCTCGAAATTAAAAACCCACAGAGCCTCGGTATTTCCCTCGTTGCGATTGATATTCCCATTGGTAAACATATCCATGATGACCACACCAGGGGCGCTTGCATTTACACCATAGCGTTCGGTAACGATTTGATATTCCGGAGTGTCAATGGCCTTATTAGCCCAGTTCAGTGCTTCTTCGGGATCATCGATAGCGAGGTAAATCTCGGCAAGATAATGCTGAATGGCTCCTTTGGTGAGGGTTCCCGCCTGTCTGGGCTCTACCGGAATGTGCTGTTCGGCAAATTCCCAATCTGCTATCATCTGATTTCTCACCTCACCTACAGGTGTCCGTGTCCAGTCGGCACGGATCTGAGTTCCTGAAGAGGGAGTCAGATTTAAGGGAACATCGCCCCATCCGTAGGTAAGATGACGATAAGCCCAGGCTCTGAGGGCCCTTGCTTCTGCAATGACCAGGTTTTTATTGAATTCTTCACTTCCGGGTCCGTTTCTCCAGTTCACACCTTCCCTGTTTTCAGCCTCATCAATGATCACGTTTGCAGCATTGACAATGCTGTACAACCAGGTAAAAACTTCAGCAAAAAAGGGTTCGGAAGGATTATTTACATCCTCCCAACGCATGGCAATGGTGGCGAATCCGCTGGAGCGGTGGTTGGTAACCAGAACATCGGTACCATTCATGGTCATTTGTTGAACCGTGGCCGAACCACTCAGGGGTTCTTTTTCTTTTCTCACCTCAGCATATAAACCGTTGAGAGCTATTTCAAACCCGTTATAATCAACAAAAAGAGAAGTTGAGGTAACAATATTCGGCGGATCTTCATCAAGGAGATTTTCTTCACACCCGGCGAATAAAAGGATAATTGCATTTATATATAATAAGAGTTTTATCGTTTTCATATTCCTTAAATATTAATCGTTAAACCAAAAAGGTATTCCTTCTGCAATGGGATGGTTCCCCTTCCTGCATCGAGCTCGGGGTCGGACTCTTCCCAGTCGGTGATGGTGAAGAGGTTTCTTCCGGTAAAATAAATTTCAAGATTAGACACCCCGATTTTCCGGATGAGCTCTTGCGGGAATGAATAGGCAAGTGTAATATCCTTGAACCGGATAAAACTGGCATCCTGATAAAGTGGAGCTCCGAAACCTTGCATTGTGCCCGCATCCACATGATTTGCATAAAATTCGTTGGTAGGATTGTCGGGTGTCCACCAGTTTTTCAGGATCACGTTTCTTCGCACTCCGGAAGAAGAAGAGGCATCCTGGAATAATTCATTCTCTTTGGTTACCCCATGAACCCCATGAACGAAAACCGTAAGGCTGAAATTCTTATACCCGAAGGTATTGGTGAAGCCCCAAACAACGGAGGGATCTCTGTGGCCGATGATAGTCCGGTCATCGGCTGTGATCTCACCATCGCCGTTCACATCCCTAATCTTGATAAAACCCGGTTGTGTGCCAAACAGGGCTGCCTGATCTGCCTCATCGAGCTGCCATACCCCGTCAAACTCGAAATCATAGTTGCTGGTAATTGCTTCCCCTATAAACAACCCACTTGCAACATCATCGACCTCTCCATTCTCACCCAGTCCAAGAGATACAATCTCATTATGGAAATAGGTAAAGTTTAGATTGGCATCCCAGGTAAAGCTGCTTCCAAAGGTTTGAGAGCTTCGAAGGGAGAATTCAAATCCATTATTTTTTGTCTCACCGATATTGTCAACAATAGAGCTTATACCATGAACCGGTGAAATGGTGCGGTTTAAAAGCAGGTCTTCGGTGTTTGTACTAAAATATTCCAGGGTACCGGAGATACTGTTGTTAAACAACCGGAAATCAACCGCGGTATTAAAAGTTTTACTGGTTTCCCAGCTAAGTTTCGGATTAGCCAGGTTATCGGGGAAAGCCCCTGCCAGGGATGTACTTCCGTTAACAAAATTCGATGCCCGGAATTTGGCGATCGACTGATAAGGATCCACCGCCTGATTTCCATTTCCTCCGTAAGAGACCCTAAGCTTCAAGAAATTTACCACATCGTTTACCGGAAAGAATCCTTCCCTGCTGATGATCCAGGCACCGGCAACGGTACCGAAATCTCCCCATTTATCGTTGCTTCCAAATCCGGAGTATCCATCCCGGCGGCCGGTAAGAGTGATAAGGTACCTTGACCTGAAACCGTAATTTAATCTTAACATATTGGATATTAGATCCGTCTGGGTAAAGAAATAGGAAGGAACTATGACCTGGGCCTGATCGGTATTATAAAAGGAGGTAATGTCATTCGGAAATCCTTCAGCATAGAGAATACTGGAATTGATCTTATCCTACTGATAACTGTACAGGCCGGTAAAACCAATCGTATGATCTCCAAAATCCCTGGAAAAATCAAGTATATTCTCAACAGTATTGGAGGATATCTCTGTTTTTTGAACATCAGCGGAACCATTGGCCTCAAGTCCGGCTTTGGTATTCCTTCCCCTGTAGGTATTGAAATCTTCAAAGCGCCTGGATATCCCGGTATTCAGCACGTAGCTGAGTCCCTCGACAAAAGGGAAATCAATGGTGAGAGTATTGTTGGATATTATCTGTTGCGATACATCCTCATTTTGATAGTTCAGGGGTTCGAGCGGATTTCCTATGTCTGTAAATTCAGGCCATGGGTAAATGGTTATCTCACCGTTCTCATCGTATGGATTGATAAGTGGGTTTTTTCGGCCAAAATCACTCAGGTCCATTCCGATTCCTGACCGGTCATCGTTGGTGTAAAGTGTCCGTGTTGCCACGCTGATCCAGTCGGCAATCTTTACATCCAGGTTTATCCTTCCGGTTGCCCTCTGATAATCATCGTTTAAGGTTACACCCTTAACATCAAGGTATGAACCCCCTACGAAATAGCTGACATTCCCGGTACCTCCGGATATGGAAAGATTGTGTTGCTGACTGTTTCCGCTTCTCACGGCGAGATCCTGCCAACCGGCAAAATTCCCATTATCATAATTTTGCTGTTCGGTAACCGTCACATTCCCGGGTTCTCTTATCTCCTTAAACTGATAAAACTCCTCTCCGTTCATATAGTTGGGTAGAACATCGTATTCCTGAAAACCATACCTGCCATCGTAAGAAACAGTGGTTTTCCCGCTTTGTCCCCCTTTGGAAGTAATAAGTATAACACCATTGGATCCTCTTGCACCGTATATTGCGGTAGCGGAAGCGTCCTTCAACACCTCGATGGATTCGATATCATTAATATTCAGATCCCTTAACTGTCCGTTATAGGGGATCTTATCCACGATGATAAGTGGATTGTTGCTCGCCAGAATGGAATTTCTGCCCCTGATCAGGATGGATTCGGTTGATGCAGCTCCGGCCCCGGTTTGAGTTACGATCACGCCCGGCATGGCACCCTGCACTACCTGGGCCACATTAAGGTTTGGAACCTGTTCCAGGCGTTTCTGCTGCACGGAGGAAATGGATCCGGTAATATCGCTGGTCTTCTGTGTACCGTATCCGATTACCACCACCTCGTCAAGGCCTGTAGCTCCTGCGAGCATCCCAATATCGATGCGGTTCCTGCTTCCAACCTGCTCGTTCATATTCTCATACCCTACATAGGAAAAGCTTAAAACGGAATTCGGATAGGCCATAATGGTGTATTCTCCGTCCTGGTTGCTAATGGTCCCGTCGGATGTTCCACGTACACTGACTGTTACTCCAAGGAGAGGATCACCGGAGGAAGCATCGGTAATTTTTCCCCTGACCTCGATTTTACGTAGTTGTTTAATGGAAATATTGTCCCCGTCAATCTTGTACTCAAGTCCGGCATTAATGGCAATCCCATTAAGAATTTCACTGAGGGGCCGGTCTGTGAAATCGTAGGAAAAAAGCCGGCTGTCTCCGGCAATCTGATCGGCATATTTGAAATTATAGCCGGTACTGTTCTCCAGTTGATTGAAAATTTCTTCAAGTGTGGCTTCATTCACCCTGAAGGAGATCCTGGGATCCTGGCTTTCCTGTGAAAAAAGCGGCTGAAATCCTGATATCTGGAGGCTTAGCAGCAAAAGGAAGATACTCATCGAAACCTTCCCTTTATAAATTCGTTTTAAATTCATAACTTTACAATTACATTTAAGAGGATTACTAATTCTTTTAATTTTTTAAGCCGGGATTGTGCCATCAATTCCCGGTTTTTTTTGATTTGAGTTTCATTCCATAGGCAACATATGTTTTTTACTATTCATTCTTTGAGGTAAGGATAATGGTATCTGATTTAACCTGATAGTTCAGGTCCATCATAAAGTTCAAATCCTCAAGAATATACTCAAGGGATTTATCCTGGTACTTTCCCTTTAGAGTCCTTTCCAGTATTTCTTCATCATGGCATTCAATCTTAACATTAAACCACTCGGCGATAATTTCGAGGGCTTCCTTTAACTCGAGGTTGTCAAATTCAAGAATATTTCTGCTCCAGTCTGAGACCTTTTTGGCATCAGTTGAGGCTATCCAACCTTCATGTGTTTGCTTCCGATAGGTAAATTGCTGGTTGACACCTAGGATGGCATGGCCCTCGGCCCTGTCCTTTTCAACTTTTACAACTCCGCTTTCCACGGTCACCATTACCGCTTCGATGTCCTCAAAAACGTTAAAACTGGTTCCGAGGACAGTGACAATAATATCCCCCGCACGTATGCTAAAGGGTTTGCTTTCATCTCTATGAACATTAAAAAATGCTTCTCCCGAAATATTTACATGCCTTTTGCTCCCATTGAATTTTTCAGGATAGATAAGAGAAGAGGAAGAGTTTAGGGTAACCAGGCTGCTATCGGGCAGCAAAATAGTTTTGCGCTCGCCTTTCCCGGTGTTTATCTGCAAATATGGCACCTCTGACAGAGAGTGGGTTTGGGTTTCACGGCTATTCCACACCAAGAATCCAATGGAAACCAGAATAATCAGAGATGCAGCATACCCAAGTACCTGCAGGGATAGTTTTCTGCCGCTGGAAAACCGGATCTTAGCCAGCAAACGGTCATATACTCTGTTTCTGCTGTCCTTCCGGTCAAACGGATTGACGGAAGGGCCACGCAGACCCATCATCATTTTTTCCAGCAGTTTTGTTTCCCTTACAGAGGCGTTACCGGTAGCGGCCTTTTTCAGCAACTTCCTGAATTCTTTTTCATTCATGGGAATTGGGTTGATTCCTGTTTTCAAAACTATAGTGTGGCAGGATTCCGGATTGTACCATCCATGATTCCGGATTTAAGAAAAACTTAGCAAAGGGGATTTTCGATAATCTCTACTTAAGATCAACCTAAGAGTTTGTTAACATACAGGTGCTTTTTGACCAGCCTGAGTGCTTTGCTTAACTGGTTTCTTACGGTTTGATCAGATAACAGGAGTTTGTGGGCTATTTCCCGGTTGGATAATCCATCAAAGTGGCTTAGCTCAAAAATATTTCTACAGGCAGAAGGGAGGGCTTTAACCGCCTCCTGAATGTTTTCTTCCACCTCCCGGGCATCCAGGATCTGGTTTAGTTCATCCATGTAAAGAACTTCGTTGAATTCTTCCACCAGTTCGGTTAGATCGGGTTTTTCCGACCAATAGGAATAAACCTGGAAACGTACCATCTGATAGAGATAGGACCTGAGATTTTTTATTTCTCTGCGGGGAGCGTTTAGCCAGAGATCGTAAAATACGTTTTGAAGAATATCCTCACTAACTTCTTTAGCATGGGTCAACTTGTAGGAATGATTGTATAATTCATCAAAAAAATGATTGAATAACTGCTTCATTCCCTCCTCTTTCCGGTCTTTGATAAGCTCCAGAATCCGGTCCTGCCATATATGTTCATCGCCCTTCAACATCACAGCTGTAAATTAAAAGGCTTTAAACTTCGCTTATATTAAGAGAACTTTATTTTTTGATTATGGGAATGTCAAAACCGGATGAGGACTAAATTTTAAACTTCACGCCAAAGGGAAAAAAGGTGAAGGCATGAAAATGCTGAAAATGATCAATATTCAACGGGGAATAATAAATCCGGTTAAAGGGAAGTAATACGATCAGAGGGGCTGTTTCGAGGAAAATCGTTTTAGTGATCCTGAAATTCAATGTCAGACTTGCATTGACAGTAGCACCGAAGGCATCCTTATCATCCCAGTTTACATGCAGAGCACCAATGCCCATTCCTCCGGTCCAAAAAACCCGGTCACGGAAAAGCCTGATTTTATAATATCCGTTCAGACTTAGCTGACTAAGGTTGCTGTTTAAATCGTATAACTGATCTGTCATTAAAAATCCCAGGTGACGGGAATGTTCGTATGCGATTCC
Organism: uncultured Bacteroidaceae bacterium; assembly: GCA_964572225.1. Lineage (GTDB taxonomy): Bacteria > Bacteroidota > Bacteroidia > Bacteroidales > CAZNFR01. Next base: position 13,299 of record CAZNFR010000062.1, on the reverse strand, counting down.
GTACTGCCAGTTTTTCCTGAGGTCCTTTTGAAATTCAAAAAATGTTCGAACGCCCAGGGAGTTGTATCCATCGGCGATCAAACCGCTTTGAACCGATAGATAGCCTGATTCCTGACAGGGGGACTGGCTCGGTTGGGAATGTCCCTTCAGCCAAAACAAAGTAGGTATAACCAGAAAAATAATGGATGCTTTCATCTGCCTGGGGACGAATAGTATTGAAAATTATTTTTTCTTATAGTAATCACGGTACTTTCCGCTCAGCTTTCCCATGTCGCTCTTGAAATTCTTCATCATTTTTCCGAAATCCTTGTCTTTCCTCCTTTGCTCTGCAACGGAGCGGGTAAAATGCTCCTTCTCCCTTTCCATTTTGAGGAAGTTCTCGTATGAGGCCGGATCGATCTCATCATTTTGGACTGCCTCCAGGACTGCACAGCCGGTTTCGGATATGTGCTTGCAATCGGTGAACTTACAGTTCTCTGCCAGCTCCAGGATACGATCAAAAGCCGATTCGAGTCCTTCGGAAGCATCAGCAATCCCGATCTCCCGCATTCCGGGATTGTCGATCAAAATGGCTCCGCCGGGAAGAAGGATGAGTTCGCGGTGGCTGGTAACGTGGCGGCCCTTGCCGGTGCTGTCGCTGATGGAATCTGTTTTCATGCCGGCCCGTCCCGAGAGATTGTTCATCAGCGTGGATTTTCCCACCCCGGATGATCCCAGGAGGCAATAGGTTTTGCCTTTTTCCATAAAGCTTTCGAGAGATCCGTAGCCCTGCCGGGATTCGTTGCTGACCGGAAAAACCGGCACTTCCGGGATTCGTTTCTTCAGACTCTCCAGGATCTCCTGCAAAACCTCAGGTTGGGCCAGGTCGGTTTTGCTGAGGACAATCGCCGGATTTACCTTCGACTCGTAACTGATGGTAAGGTACCGCTCCAGCCGGTTCAGATTGAAATCGCGGTCGGCCGCCTGAACCAGAAAAGCGGTATCGATGTTGGCCCCGATAAGCTGTTTGTCGCCTGACTTACCCACGGCCTTTCTTGAAATCAGGGAAAAGCGGGGATACACTGAATGAATGATGGCATGATCCTCATCGTAGGGGATCAGCGCCACCCAGTCGCCCACCGCAGGAAAATCCTCCCGGCTTTGAGCGGAATAGCGGAGATTCCCGGTTATTTCGGCATCGCATTCGCCTGTTTCCGTGCGCACCCGGTATCGTTCCTTGTGCTCGGCAATGATCCGCCCGGTTTCAAAACCGTTCAGCCCGTTTTCCTGCCTGTGCTTTTCGAAGAGATCGCTGAAGCCAAGATTCCATAATTCTGATTCTACTTTCATACTTCAAAGATAATATCATTATTCCTAAAAGCTAAGAGAAGTATTTGCATCCCCACACTCTAAATTCTATAATTTACTTACAATTTACATTTCCTTTACAATGAATTGCACTTATATCTCTATTTTCGAACCGGGCATATTCTGAAAAAGAGGGTTCTTAAACATCCATTATGAATGAAGTTCTGATTGCGATCATTATCCAGGTTTTGCTGACCATGCTTTTTATTTGGTTTGTGACCAAACGCAATAAGAAATACATTTACCTTTTGTTTTACCTCATTGCCATCTGCCTGGACTTTTCCTTCGAACTGATTCTTTATAATGCTCAATCGCGCGACCTGGATTTTATGCTCGGTATTCCTACCAGCTTTCGACTGCTGAAGGGGCCTCTCCTGCTTATGTTTACCTTTAAGTGTCTTGGCAAAAAGGTAACACCCAATTTCACTCTCTTTCTTCTTACACCCTTTTTCCTGTTTTTTATTCTTAATGCCATTATTTACTATGGGATAATTATTAATGATTCTCCGGATCAGCGATTGATTGGTTTTTACCAGAGAGTTTTCCGGTTTTACATCTTCTATTGGGTGGGTTATATTGTATTATCCATGGGTTTGATATTTAACGGAAAAAAGCCACTGAGTGGAGAAACCAAAAGATTCTTGGTCTTTCTCTTTTTTCTTTTTGTCACCGTGGCCGGAACCTGGTCACTGGTAAGATTGTTTGAAATCCCGGGACCAAGATTTTGGAGTTTTTATATATATATTTTCTTTATTCAGTTTGCATTGGTATACTGGCTAAGACTGCACACCTATATAAAAAATGAAAAAAGACCTGCTTCGGAAAGATACAAGGGTTCCAGGCTTAGACATTCGGATTATCAACGTATCCTTGAGAAGCTTACTCACTCCCTGAAAGAGAAAAAACTATATCTGAAAGAAGACCTCACCCTTGATGAATCGGCCAGGGAAATCAATGTATCCAGGCATCATTTAACCGAATCCTTATCGGCCGGATTGAATTCTAATTTCTACGAGTTCGTCAATCTTTTCAGGGTGGATGAGGCAGCTATCCTAATGAACGAAGAACCTGAACTGAGTATTTCCGAGGTTTTTTACCAGAGTGGATTCAAATCCAAAGCCACTTTTTATAAATATTTCCGGAAAAAATTTGGAATCAGTCCGAGCGAATACCGTCAGTCCAAAATAAATCTCTCATCCTCTTAATTATTTCTTAAGATTGAAATAAGAAATAAATAATATTGGTATATAATTGGTTATCTGATTATTACAAGTTCACACCCAATTATTTAGTCTATCTCGCACCAGTTAAACAAGCCTGTGAGCCCCCCCCTTTATATTCGCGAGCAAATCCAAAACCAAACAAAAAATCAAAAATGATGAAAACAAAAATGGTAAATGTTGCGGTGTTACTTGCAATGTTATTTTTCTTTCAGAACAGTTTTTCACAGGGAACTGTAACTGGGAAAATCAGGGATACAAACGGGCCTCTTCCTGGCGCCAATGTCCTGATCGAGGGTACCTATACCGGTACCATTACCAATTTGGAAGGGGTTTTTTCTCTTTCGAATGCACCAGTGGGAACCCGGCGCCTGGAAATCTCTTACATTGGGTATGAAAAGAAATACCTTGAATTCACTGTGAGTCAGGGTGAAAAAGTGAACCTGGGTGAAATCCTTCTCACCGAAGGCATTGCTCTCAACGATGTAATTATTAAAGGGGTATACCGGCCTTCACAGGTCAGGGCTCTGAGTATAAAGAAAACATCGGTGAATGTTGCCGAGGTGCTTGCGGCTGATGCCATCGGCAAACTCCCCGATCGAAATGCAGCTGAGGCGGTTCAACGAATGCAGGGAGTTTCGATCGAGCGCGACATGGGAGAAGGCCGACGTGTGATCGTAAGAGGTGCCCCTACTCACTGGACCTCTATCCTTCTTAATGGGAACCGCTTGCCTAGTGCCGGAGGGGCTTCGGATGAAAGGTATACTCAACTGGATATTTTTCCCAGTGAGCTGATCGAATATGTGAGGCTGGATAAGGCTCCCACACCGGATTTGGATGGTGATGCCATTGGTGGAACCATGAACTTCATCACAAAATCCACTCCTCTTGATGAAACCTTCAGTGTTAATTTAGCCGGTGGATACAATACACGATCAGCTCACCCATCTTACAATGGATCTGTCGTTTACGGGAATCGGATTGGTGAGAAATTTGGTTTTATCGCTTCCGGGGTAATATGGGACCGGAGAGCGGGCATTGACCGATATGAAGTGAATTATGATTTTACCAATGAGGATCCCGTTCAGGCTTTTGGAATAAACACCCTTCAATTAAGGGATTACCTGGCAAGAAGAAGGACTCTGGGATTTAACCTGGGTATGGATTATGATCTTTCCGAGAACTCCCGAATTTATTTTAAGGGGTTGTATTCCCAGTACCTGGATCAACAAACGGTAAGGGAAACCTATTTCAATTTTTATCAGGATAATATCCAATACCAGGCCCGGCATGCCGACTATATTACCAATCTGTATTCTTATCAGTTGGGAGGTGATTTCAAGTTAGGAACCAGACTCCGGCTTGATGTTTTGGGTCAGTATTCCAATTCGGATTTCCGGTTAAATTCACCCGATATCCTTCCTGAAGAGGATCGTGGATACCCCATTGTTAATTTTGTTCAACCTACTACTTACGAAGGACTGGCGGCTGATGGCATAAAATACCTTGCTATGGACTCCCCTGACGGAACCGGTTCCACACTTGATGATATACGGCCGGATCCGACCATCCCGGTAACTCCTTCACAAAGCATGTTGAATCAGGTTATACTGGCTTCCCTGAAAAAAGATGAGACTCAATATACCGGGAAATTTGACTTTAACTACAACCTGAATGATAGGCTGAATTTTAAAGCAGGTGGAAAGTATGCCCTGATGGATAGGGAATTTAACAGTTATACTCTGGTCAAGATGCAGGCGGGGATGCTGGGAATCCCGGGATCCCCTCCCATTCTGACCATGGATCAGTTGGAAAGTTCGGCAGAGCCTTTCGATGGTAACTTTCTGAAAGAGATCGGAGATGTTTATGACGATATCAATTATGCCTCCATCACCAATGAACAGATCGATGAGCTCTATACCGATGAATTTGCCGCCGAGCATGGTTTGATCACAGTACTCGACAAGGATGCTCCTTCCAATGCCCCGGCTTCTTATACCGGAACTGAGGAAGTACTGTCAGGATATTTTATGGCCAGCCTTAAGATGAATGATAAGGTTGAAATTACCGGGGGTATCCGGAACGAAGTGAACCGGATTGAATTCTCTGGAAAAAGGGTGATAACCACTGGTGAAGGAGTTACCATTGAAAATGTCGTGGAAAGCAAGAATTATAATGCCTTCCTCCCCATGATCCATATGAAATATCATTTCTCGGAAAAGGCGATCCTGAGAGCTGCGGTGACACGGTCATACAGCCGCCCCACTTTTAACCGACTGAATCCCGGAACACAGATCAGCGAAATAACCTATACTATAACTGAAGGGAATACTAAACTGAATCCTACTTTCTCAACCAACTACGACCTGATGTTTGAGTATTATCCTGAGATTCTTGGACTATTCAGTGCCGGGGTATATTATAAAGGCCTTACTGATTACATATATGATGATCAAAGTATTGTAAACCTCGACGGTCAAAACTATTTACTGTCGAGACCTGACAACCTTGAGAGTGCATGGCTTTTTGGTGTTGAAGTCGGTGTGGTAAAACGGTTTGAGAATGCCAATAATTTCTTTAAAAATTTTGGAGTGGAACTAAACTATTCCTATATCGATTCAGAAGTAGAGATTCCAACCTTCACTGGAGGAGAGCAAACCGGAAGTTATAAGACAACCCTTCCGGGGCAGGCAAAACACATTGGAAATGCGGTGCTTATTTATGAAAACAATAAGTTTTCAACTCGCCTTGCTGGTAATCTGAAAGGAAGGTATATCAGCACCATCCGCAGTATTGCAGGTCCAGAGCATTATCGATGGTTTGACAATAATTTCACGGTCGATCTTTCTTCTTCCTATGATGTTGCTGATAATTTTAGAATCTTCCTTGAAATTAGCAACCTAACCAATGCCCCCAACTCATACTTCCATGGTGATCCAAGTCGACCGGAGCAAAGAGGATGGTCGGGTATCAGAGGTCAGCTCGGGCTGAACTATAAACTCTAAGCAAAAAATCCGGAAAATGCATAAATTATTAGTTTTTGCAGGGGTCATTCTTTTGACCCAATGTCATTCCTCAAAAGAATTTACGCTTGAGGATGGTCGTACTACCCTGCCAGTGGACATAAAAATTAACCAGATACAAGTGCTTGGAACTCACAACAGTTATGCACGCCCCATTGATCCAAATGTGGTTGAGATGCTTGACCCCTTATTCAACAACATGGGTGAAGCATACCAGGATAAGATGAGTGAGGATCAACTTGCTGCTTTCCGGGAAAACCATCCTAATCCGGTCTCCTGGCGAGAGAGCCTGTCGTATGATCATCCGAATTTTATCCAGCAGTTGGAAGCCGGTTTGCGCAGCCTGGAAATAGATGTTTACTATGATCCAACCGGGAACCGGTTTACAAGGCCTGCGGCCTACCAGGCTCTCTGGAAAAAAGGAGTTGAAGACCTGCTTCCCTTCGACAGCATCGGAATGAGGGAACCTGGATTCAAAGTTTTTCATATGGCAGATATTGACTTCCGTTCCCATTACACTTTTTTTACAGATGCCCTTCAGGATCTCAGGTTCTGGTCGGAAAGAAATCCGGACCATACACCTATTTTCATCATGGTAGAAGCGAAAGATATGCGAATGCCCATCTTACCCGGTTCTGCCGAGGTATTGCCATTTACGGAAGATGTTTACGACAAGTTGGACCAGGAAGTGCTGGATATGCTTGGCAGGGAAAAAGTAATTACCCCTGACGATGTCATAGGCGATTATACAACATTGAATGAGGCTGTCAGGGCTCATAACTGGCCTACGGTGAAATCTTCACTGGGAAAATTCGTTTTCCTCTTGCTTCCCGGTTCAGCCGGAATGGCAGAAGAAAGTGTATATGTAAATGATCATCCTTCCCTGAAGGGCCGTGTAATGTTTCCCAAGTCAAAGATGGGAAGGCCCCATGCTGCATTTCTTCTTCTGGATAATGCTCTTATCAGGCAGGATAGTATTAGGAAGGCTGTGGAAATAGGATATCTGGTGAGAACACGGTCCGATATTGAAACCTACGAAGCCAAAGTCAACGATTACTCCAGGGCTGAAGCTGCTTTCAGCAGCGGAGCACAGGTAGTATCGACCGATTTTTATCAGGAGGGTAATGCCTATGGGACTTCATACAAGGTAACCTTGCCCGGACAGTCAATCGTGAGAAAGAACCCGGTTAATTACCGGAAAGATTAACAGGCTCCTACTTTTGCTTATGATGAATCACTCCAGGTTGCTACTCTGAGACCTGGGGTGATTTTTTTCGAATGGGTTTACTTCCTTCCCTCCCCCATCCGTTGAAGCATCCAGCCGGGATATTCTGGGGTTAGCTGACTAACCTCATCGAGTTTTTTGAGGTCTGCCTCGCTGAGCTTCACTTCGGTGGATTTGAGATTGTCGGCTAGTTGTTCGGGCTTATTGGCCCCTATAATCACAGAGCTTACGGAAGATTGGTGCAGTAGCCAGGCCAGTGCGATCTGGGCCACGGTCGATTTATGATCTTTGGCCACTTTTTCCATCACGTCAATAATATCAAAAGCCTTCTCCTTATCAATCGGTGGGAAATCAAAATTCACTCTGCGTCCTTCTTTGGTTTCTTTATCGCGACTGTACTTCCCGCTAAGGAGTCCCCCTGCCAGCGGACTCCAGACCATGAGTCCGATGTTCTGATCCTGAAGCAAAGGAACGAGCTCCCTTTCAAGATCACGGCCGGCAATGGTATAGTAGGCCTGCAGGGATACAAATTTGCTAAGATTTTTCATTTCGGAGATGCCCTGAAATTTCATAAGCTGCCAGGCTGCCAGGTTACTACAGCCGATATAGCGTACCTTCCCGTTTTTCACAAGGGTATCCAGCGCTTCCAGGGTCTCCTCCATGGGGGTTAAGGGATCAAAACCATGGATCTGGTAGAGGTCAATGTAATCGATCTGCATGCGCTGCAGACTCTCATCGGCCTGCTGAAGGATATGCTTCCGGCTGAGTCCCACTTCATTCGGGCCCTCACCCATGGCACCTCTCACCTTGGTGGCGATCACCAGATCATCGCGTTTGAGTCCAAGGTCACGAATAGCCTTCCCGGTCATCTCTTCACTCAGTCCTTCACTGTAAATATTCGCAGTATCTATGAAGTTAATTCCTCCATCGACCGATTGCTTTACCATGGCATTCACATGATCCTGCGGCAGAGTCCCAATGGCAGTCCAGTACCCACGGCCTCCAAAGGTCATGGTTCCCAGACAAAGTTCAGAGACTTTTAATCCGGTGTTTCCCAATAAATTGTATTTCATGAGATTGTTGGTTTTAGGATTTGTAACTAACTCCAAAGGAAAACATCGCTCAGAGCTCTCTTGTTCAGCAATCCCGGAAACAAATAAAAGATGATCAGTTAATACGAAACCGGCGGGTACTAAAAACCACCTCGCCCTGGTATTCGATCTCTGCTCTCAGGTCATAAACTCCGCTTTCTTCAGGAACACGGATTTCCAGTTCATTTGAGGTTCTTCCATAAGCTTGAATGACAATCTTATCGATCAGGGTCTGATTCAGGATGGAATCCTCCTTCACGATTTTCAGTTGAAGTTCTCCTTCCCATGAATCATCCAGGTCGTTAAAGGCAACGACCGGTACCCTGATAAGCTCACCGGGTAAATAATCCCGATCGAACTTATCGACAAACAATCCCACCGGGGAAAAGGCGGGCTTTACAAACTCTTTGAAAAGGGGCTGCATTATCAGATTTTCCACATCTTTCCAATCGTCGGAAACCTGACTCCGGGGTTCCCAGGGGCGGTCGCAGGTGAGCATGCAAAAATGTTGTACCCCGGCCACATCGCGCCTGCTGCGCCAGTACTCGGTTTTGGCGGCAATCACCCTTCCCCTCCATTCCCATCTCTCCTCCGGAGTATCGTATTCGGGATAAAACCTCCAGATCTTTTCAGCAACACTGCTGGGACTGCCGTCACGGTACAACCAGATCCATCCGTATTCGTTAACGATAACCGGATTATTGTATTTCCCTCCATTTGCCGGAGGTTCATATAGGTTGGGGTCATTAAAGGGCTCGGGATGCTTTCCCAGATCGTGTTTTAGCAGGCCTTCTTCCGGCCATTCACGATTTACGTTGAAGGTAAGGGCCTGATCATGAGCAAAGAGGTAAGGATGTGATTCCATCATATCGGTGGGGCTCTGGGGAGGGGAAAAACCATTATCCCATGGACGGTTGGAATGATCCAGATGCCTTACCATCTCTATAGCCTTACCGGTCTCATCCCACCAGGTTTCGTTTTGGGCATCCCAGATAACCATAGAAGGATGGTTCCATCTTTCACGCATCCAAGCCCGGTATTCTTCGGCAAGGATATCGGCCTGGTGCCGATCCTGCTGAAGGGTTGAATACATGCTGCTGTCTTTTAAAAACAAGGCCCAGATGGCATATTCATCCTGAACAAGGAATCCTTTTTCATCGGCAACCTCATACCACAGCTCCGGTGCAAATCCTACATGAAAACGGTAGGAATTCCAGTGCATATCCTTAAACTCCTCATGCATTCCTTCCACCCAGTCGCGGTTCCAGGGCAGAGCCTGTCGAACCGGATCCTCAAAAAAACGATGCATGGCAATATTGGTACCCCTGAGGTAATATGGTTTCTCGTTGAGAAGCGCCAACCGGCTAAGGGTATCGAACCTGAACTCCCGCATCCCGAAAATGACGTTTTTGGTATCTCCTGTACTTTCGACCTCAAGCTCATAGAGGAAGGGGTTTTCGGGCGACCAGAGCTTTGAGTTATGCATTCCGATTTCCAGGTGCAGGGTATCGGCTGAATGTGTGTCAAAATGATACACTTTGGTTTTTCCCTGAGCCACCGATTTCCGGCTGTCTCTTTCTCTTACCTGATAGTGAAAATCAGAACTCAATTTGTCAGGACCGTTTTGAATGTAGAGAATAACTCTGGCTGTTTTGTCCTCAATATCCGGGACCACCTGCACATTTTCGATGTAAGGATAATTTCCGGTGAACAGTTCCACCCTGTCATAAATCCCGGAATAGTAAACCGATTTTTCAATTTCGAATCCGAAAGGAATATTTTCAGGCAATTGATCGGGGCTGGCTCCCACCCTGATCAGAATTTCGTTCCCGGAATTGTAATTCAGGAATTTGCTGATATCAAAAAAAGAGGGTGTGAAGCAAAAATGGTAACTACCCACATAGTGACCGTTGACATACACAACATGGCCGAATTTTGCCTTATGTACCTTAAGGATGGCAAAATCGCCTGGATCCTGATCGAGATCTAAGACTTTCCGGTACCAGTAGTATTTACGGCCAAATTCCGGATCCCCTGTGGTATCTCTTCCCAGGTCGGAGTAACGGTATCCGCTGTTCTTAAAGGCAGGTAGGGCAAGATCAATCAGGCCGGGCACAGGGATCTCACGGGTAAAGTCTTGCGGTGGAATGGTATCCATGGATTCGGCCACTTCCCACATTCCGTTCAGGGAAATCACCGATCTTTTAGGTTGGGAATTGTCGCAGGCGGATAATCCAAAAAAGAGGATAGCTGCGAAGAGAAAACTGGTTTTTTTTGAAAATTTCATAGGAGCTTTGGTTAATTGCTGCCTCCAAGATAGGAAGTTTGTTTTTACTCTTCCATGAAATTAATCACTTTTCGAATGACCTGGTCCGAATCCTTCCCGATCCAGAATAAATGCCCCCATTCGTTATCCAATCCGGTGAGTACAGAATTCGGGATCATGCGATGGGCATGTTCCGCATGATCGAAAGAAACACTGCTGTCGTTTTTACTGTGGATTATCAGGGTCCGACAGGAGATCTGTGAAAGTTTCAAATCCTTATACTGACCCCATTTAAGGTCTTCATTAGATTTATTATTTATTCTCCAACACTCTCACCGGTCCTTCCAGTCCGGCTTCCACCGGTTCGTGATTACCCCAGCGAAAGGCAACGGGGTTATCTTTCAGGGTACGGGTATAGTTGGATAAAGTGGTGGTAAGATGGATTTCCAGGGTATTTTCACCCGGGGATAAATATTCAGCCAGGTCGTAGCGATGCCGGCCATACCACTTTGTGCCTGCTTTTTTGCCGTTTACATATACCTCGGTCACCGACCGGTTCACCTCGCCCAGATCCAGAATTTGGTACCCTCCGGCCAGATCAATGGTTTTGGTGTACACTGCAGTCCCTGCAAAGTTTTCCAGTGAAGGATTTCCTGATTTGCTGAATTCCTGCAATTCAAAGGATCCCATTTCAAATACCGTCCCGTTTGCATGTTGAAGGCTTAGCTCCCATGGACCTTCAATCCCGGTAAATGCATATGGGGTCTCCCTTTTAGCGGCTGTTGCCTCCCCCTGCTCATCGCTGATCACCAACAGCTGTGATTCCAGCGGTGCCAGTTCCAGTTTTATTTCGCCGGTAGAAGGGATTTTTCCCAGAGACCTCCTGCTACCCCTTTCCGGATCCCAGTGCCAGAGATATTTACCAGGGGTATCGAATTTCACATCCAGAATTGCCTCTTCGAGCCTGTGAGAGTTGACAAAGAAAAATATCTCTTCCTCATCACCCGCCTGGTGAAGCTGATACACATCCTTATCCGGATTTTGGATCACAAGGTCCGCAGGCAGCCCGGCCTTTTCCATCAAATCCAGGGTCCACTCAAGGAGCTCATCACTCCCCGCAGGAACCTCCGAAAGAATGACCTGTTCGGGGTATTTTCCCAGCAGCTCGCGGAAAACATCTCCCACTTCCTGATCCTTCTCCTTTGTTTTAAATCGGGGGTCACGGGAAGGGATGCTATCCAGGATCACCAATTGACCTCCCAATTCGACGTAATCTGCCACAGAGCGGGCTGTTTCGATTTCCATGGATCCCACTCCGGCAATGATCAGTGCTTTATAATTCATGGGGCCAAAGCTGAGCTCTCCGTTTTCCTTTTTTCCTTCATGAATGACCCTCTCGTTGATATACTCGACAGAGCTGCCGGCCTGACTGAAGCTTTCCCACAACTCATACATATACCATGGTTCCATATGGAAAGGAACCCGGATGAGTCCGTGCTCACTCCACAGATCGGCCACCGGAGGAAGCACTGCCACCTGCTTAACCGGCTGTGTATTTTGCATAACGTAACTAACCCGGGCATTATAATCGGCCCAGTTTCGAAGATAAGGCCACCAGGTATTTTGCTCATTGTAATAGGCTCCATAGCGGATCCATCCTGGAAAACCGGCTTCTTTAGGGGAATAGTTATACCCGTGTAGAACAGAATGGTTCATCCCTGTGATGAAATTCATATCGTCTGCCTGTTTCATATCCTCAAGGGTAAGTTTGAAGACCCCTCGTGTATTAGTCATGGCTTCTGTGCTGATGATTTTACGCCCGGACAAATGTCCGCCGGCAGCCGTATACATATTCCAGACCATGTATCCGTGACCTTTGCTCCATTGCCAGTCGGGGGTAGTCATATCGGCCGAGAACACCCAATTGTTACTTTCCGGGATATGAGGGATCATATACCCCTCCAGCATATCCATGAGAAAAGGGGTTCCGTATGCCTGGTAACGGCTCAAAAGCTTGTTTTCTTCACAAAAGCGGTGAAAGGTCTGTGTGAAGTTATCCAGGAACACCTTTACCAGGAGTTTGTTGTAATCATACCGAACCCTTTTGAGTTCATCCTTAAAATCCTGATTATATTCGGTGGACTGATACCCGGCGTAGGGTTGGTAAAAGAGAAAAGGAAGATAATCGAGAAGTGAGTATCCATATGCCTCTTCGAACATCTCACCAAATCCGCTTGTCCAGTTGGCCCCGGCCAGTTCGATGGAGTCGCAGAAAAGAGCTCTCACCAGATCGGCCAGGGGGATTCCGGTATCCTCTTCAATTTTCTTGAGTCTTTTCAGGTAGTTCATGACCACCTCCGCATCATAATGGTTCATTACCGGTCCGGCAGCCCCTTTGGTACCGTGCATAACCTCCCTGTGACCCACCTGCAGGATCCCAAGGATCAGTTCGTATTCGCCTACGGGAACCTGGAAACTGAGCTGACCCTTCCGGAAATTACCCATAAGATCGACCACCTCATGAATACCGCCAGCACTTAGAGGGACCAGCCTGATAAACATCAACTCATTGCTTACTTCTACCCGGTCACCCTCGCGATGATCCACCACCACATCCATGACCATCCCTGAACTGTCGCGTGTAAACTCCACAGGACCCTTCACCGGAATATGCTCCACAAGTACACGTTGAATCATCTCATCGGGCATAAGGAACTCCCCTCCGAAGGGCCAGCCGGAGCCTACGATGAGATCGGCAATCATATTCCGCGATTGCAGTTCCTCGCTGGCAAGCTTGAGCATGTTGTTCCATTGGGGACTCATCCACTCGAGGGACTCCAGTCCGATATCCGGATTTTCCGCAGCCATGGCAATGGGGTTGATCTCCACTCCTCCCATCCCGGCCTGGTGAAGTACCTCGATCTGCCGCCTGATCTCATCAGCTTCCAACTGATTACCGTTCCACCACCAGCGCACAAAGGGACGGGCATCGGCAGGCGGATCCTGAAAACCTTCAAAAAGGGTGGAATCGGCCGGTTTTTGGTTACAGGAGGCAAACAGGATCAGGATAAGCAAGACAGGAACCGCTTTCATGTTGAGTTGGATTGGTTTGAGATAAAGATAGGAA